>JAKFVC010000181.1 GCA_021732415.1 Planctomycetaceae bacterium | reverse complement strand
GAAGTCGAAGAAGTCGAAGAAGTCGAAGAAGTCGAAGAAGTCGAAGAAGTCGAAGAAGTCGAAGAAGTCGAAGAAGTCGAAGAAGTCGAAGAAGTCGAAGAAGTCGAAGAAGTCGAAGAAGTCGAAGAAGTCGAAGCGACTCAAACGCCTGCGCCATCCCAGGTCTCTCGAACCTGCGCGGCAGGGGGGATGTTCGCGCTGATTGAGCGTTCCGCCAGACGGCGGGCGATTTCAATCGTCTGGCGGTTTCCGGTGACCTGACGCGTGACGTAGGCGCCTTCGAAAATCAGGCACAGTTCTTCTGCCAACAGGCGCGGATCGTTCGCCCCCGCTCGGGCGGCCAAGTCATGGACTATCGCCTCGATGGCCCGTTTATTTCCGGCGGCCGCAATATGGGCCGGCTCGTGCAGCAGCGGGAACTCCATCGCCGCATTGACGAAAATACAGCCCTGAAACTCTTCCGATTCGATGATTCGCTCGACGACGTCCAGCACTGCACGCAGTTGCCCCAGGGGAGTGTCGCCCCCACGCTCGCGAATCAGGTCGTGAAACGTGCTCTGCAACCACTCATTCTGCGTTTCCAGAACGGCCAGCATCAGGTCGTCCTTGCACTCGAAGTGCTTATAGAACGCGGTCTTGCTGATGCCGACGTCATTCAGAATCTGGTCGATGCCGACGTTGCGAAAGCCGTCGCGATAGAACCGCCTGACCCCCGCGTCGATCAGTCGTTGACGGGTTGCTGCAGCCATAAGTCTTAGTCCTGAACCAGCGGACCCTGCGGAAGAACCCTGCGCGGAACGACGGAGCGTTGCGATCTGCCAGCGGACTCAAATTTCGCCCTTCCTGCAGGTCGTGATCTCTCAACGAGATACGCCGAAGTGTACTGCAAGTCAACCTGAAAGTGCACTCCGAGTCAACTACCGAAGTCACCAAATTCCCTCATAACTATGGCACGAACACCGCAGATCGCAGTTCGTGTACCGCCGACCCGCGAAGTTGGCGATTGGGATTTCAGACGCTCAAAAATAAGGGATCAGAATGATGAAACGCATGGCTTTTTTCGTCTACGGAGTCACCGGTCACCTGCTCTTCCTGGCCACCTATGCGTGGCTGGCCGGATTTGTCGGCAATCTCCTGGTGCCGCGTTCAATCGATTCTCCGCCCACCGATCCCTGGCCCCTGGCCGCGGCCATCGACCTCGGGCTGATCGTACTGTTCGGTCTGCAACATTCGATCATGGCGCGGCCTTGGTTCAAGCAGGTTTGGACGAGATTCGTGCCACAGCCGATCGAGCGTGCCACCTATGTTTTCATCTCGTGTGCCTTGACGATGCTGCTCATGTGGCAGTGGCGGTCGATTGACCTCGTGATCTGGGACGTGCAGAACCCGCTGGGCCGCTGGTTGATGCATGGTCTGTTCGCCGCCGGCTGGCTGATGGTTCCGGCCGTGAGCATGATGATTCACCACTGCGACCTGTTCGGCACGCGTCAGGTGTGGTTGTATCTGCGCGGCCGCGACTACACATCGCTGCCGTTTCGGACTCCCCTGCTCTACAAGCGGATGCGCCATCCCATGTATGTCGGATGGGCGATCGCTTTCTGGGCCACCCCAACGATGACGGCCGGACATTTGCTGTTGGCTGCAGGCATGTCCGCGTACATGCTGCTGGCAGTGGTCTTCGAAGAACGAGATCTGGTCGCAGCCTTCGGTCGACAGTACGCCGAGTATCAGCGCCGGGTGCCGATGTTCCTGCCGAAGTTCGGAACAATCTTGCCGACACCGACGTATGAAGGCAGTGTCACGATTGAACAAACAACGGGGCAGGTTTGCAGGCAAGACCGATCGTAATACCGTCCTACTCGCGTATAGTCCGGTCGAGCAATTCATCGCGTGGATGTGCCCTAGATTCTGTGAACCTGGGGCACACTCACGCGGGGCGTCTTCCAAAAACCGAGTGACTCTCTAACGAATCCCCGAGGTCGTCACCTTGGATTGTCCAAGAGTCAGGGACCTGCTGGCGGCCTGTCCTGCGACTGGTTTTTGTACGAACTTGGGGAGTTCGACCCGGTCGAAGAAGCCGTATTCAGGTTTCTCCAAAGATTTTAGATGAGTCCCCAGATTTTCACCCCGCTTCAACGACACCATGAATGGAACGTTTGAGGAGCTGGACTCCCACGCCGGTTGCCCCTGGAACACAAAGCGGAGCCGGTTGACATACTCCTGCATCTTGTAGTCGCCGGAATGCCGGAAACTGACCTCTCGTTCTTTGGGTCCTTCCATGCTGGCGATCAGGTCGATCGTGCCGTTCGGGTCGGGCTGGCAGCCGATTCCCTGGAGACGCTGGGTCAGGCCCTTCTGCACACGCTCCCGCTCGGCCGCCGGGATTGCTTCCAGATTCAGTTTCACTTTTGTGCCCGACTTCAGCACGAACAGGTCGGGATCGGTTAGTGCTTTTTTGAGCAGATCTTTGGCAGCGGGATGCGGCAACTGGCCGGTGCCCAACGTTCCCGGTTTCTTGTCGCCGTCGGTGATGGCGAAGAAGGTCCAGCCGGCTTTGGATCGGGCCTGCTCTTGTCCGTCGTAGGTCCAGAATTTGAGTTGGTTGTCGACGTCGATGAGAAACTTACTGTTGCCCAGAATGAACCCGTCGTCAGGGAATTCGATCCCTCCATGAATATGAATTCCCGTAACAGCAAATTGCCGCTCGAGCTTGCCCGTGGCGAAGTCCCACACCAGCACCTTGTCTTGCGAGATGCACCCGATCCGCTTGCCCGACGGGCTGATGGCCAAGTATGGCCAGGTCAGCTTCTCGGGGGTTGCCTGCTGGGCGACGACTTCACGCTTCGTCACATCGAACAGACCGACGTCGCTTCCGTTGCAGTACGCGATGAACTTACGGTCGTCACTCAGGCCCGGCACGGCTCCGTCCACGAGATCGAGACTGCAGATCGGTTCGATCTGAGGGTACTTCCAGATGACCAGCTTGCCCGCGCGGCTGGAGGTTGCCAGGTGATCAGGATCGAGGAACTCGGCCCACATGACGTCACGACCAGCCCCTTTGACATCATCATATGGGATCCAGGTGATGGACTTCTCCGGCGCTTTTCCAGCCAACGTCCACACTTCGAGGCGGTCCAGATTTCCGAAGCCAAATTCGTCGCGCCGCATCAAGATTTGCTCGCCGTCGTCATGCAGGGCGATCGGCACCATCTGTCCGGGGGCGGTCGCCGGTGCCGTTGTCTTACCCGATTTGAAATCGCAGATCACGACGCGCGAGACTCCGACGGGGCGCGGGTCGGCGACGACGAAACCGACGGCCGCTTTGCCCGCGATCGTGCTGATGGCCATCCCCTTCACACCCTCGAAGAAGCCGGTCTTGGGGGGCAAGGGGGCGTTCTTCGGCTTGAAGGCCAGGGGTGCAGTTTTGGGGACTTCCACCTTCCACGCGTCAGACGGAGGCGACAGCGTGATCGCTTCGGCAGACGACCAGTCGACGGTCACGGTCCGCGGCCCATCCGATGCACCGGGCGAGGCCGGAGGAGTCTTCGTCGTGGCCGGCTTCTTGGTCTTCGATTTCGCCTTGAACGGGTCGTCATCCTTCTTCGACTTGAAGGGATTGTCGGCCGCGGAATCGGCAATAAACTTTTGATCGGCGGGACTGAGTTTCTTGAGTTCAATCTCCAGCTCGGTGCCGTCTTCGCGTTCCAAAGTCACGGTGCCGTTTTCGAGCGACAGGAATTTCCCTTTGATTTTGAATTTGCCCGTGGTGTCGTTCCAGGTACGCATCTCACCATCGGCCGCAAACACGTTCGGCACCACCACAGACCAGAGCGAGAATCCCACCAGAAAGGCGAACAGCGATGTGCGATAACGAAGGTGCATGATGACGTCCTCAGATGTTTGCCCGATTGCCGTAGAAAGTGTAGAGACGGAGCGCTCGCCGAAAACATCGTTAGAAGAGCAATCGTTTCGGCATCTGCCATCAGATTACGAGATTCCCGCCGAGGTCTCAAGCTCTCTGATAACCCTTTGCCCCGTTTGGGAAGCGGTGAATCCAACAGAGAAGAAAGCGTGAACAATTTGTAAATTCCAGCTCATGAGATTCGTGGCCACGAGCAAGACCGAGCGGTCGACGTTACCTTGGGGTGGGATGAGAACGTAATGAGGTCAGGAGATCAAACATGAGAACAGCCAAGTACTGCGTCGCGGAATTGATGCTGATGTTATTACTCGCAATCGCGGTCCCCTCGGACGTAGCGGCCGCCGAGCCGCTGTCGCTGCGGGTAATGACGTATAATTTGTGGCACGGTGGCGATGCCGGCAAGCAGCCGTTGGAGCAAACGGTCCAAGTGATTCGCGACGCGAAAGCGGACATCGTCGGCTTACAAGAGACGGGTGGCTTGTCAGACGACAAAGCGCGGCCGGACAATGCTCACAAGATCGCTCAGGCCCTCGGCTGGCATTACCTGGATCAAGGGGGTCGCACCGGAGTCATCAGCCGTTGGCCTGTGTCCGGCCAGACTCCCAACAAATGGGGAGTCCAGATTAAACTGCCGAACAACCGCGCGGTCTGGATCTTTAACGCACATTATTCCCCCGCCCCCTATCAGCCGTATCAGTTGCTCAAGATTCCCTATGGCGACGGAGCCTTTTTGAAGACCGCGGACGAGGCAATTGCGGCGGCGAAATCCGCGCGCGGCGGCCAGGTTAAGCGGATGCTGGCCGAGATCGCCACTATCGACAAGGACCTCCCCACGTTCATCACCGGCGACTTCAATGAGCCCTCGCACCAGGACTGGACCATGGCCGCGGCGAAGACCAAGTGCTGTCCTCTGGCTGTTGAATGGCCGACCACTAAATCCGTTGTGGACGCCGGCTTCGTCGATACCTACCGGCAGGCGCATCCGAATGAAATTACGCACCGCGGGCGAACGTGGACTCCGATTACCTCGGAAGAGGATCCCAAGGACCGACACGACCGCATCGACTTTGTGTTCGCGAACGGAGCCGTCAAGATCAAGGCCTGCGAGGTCGTCGGTGAATCACCGCAATACGCCGACATTGTCGTGAAGCCCTATCCGTCAGACCATCGGGCGGTCGTGGCGACCGTACTCGTGACCGGACCGTGATCTGTGTTGAACCACGTAGCCGCGTTTCGCCAGAACGCGGGCGAGTAACAAACTTGGAAACACAGCGCGGGTTGTCACCCGCAACCCAAGTCTCACTTTGGGAGTGATTTCAGATTCACGACGGAGACACGGAGAACACGGAGTCATTCATTCCCTCTCCGTGTCTCCGTGGTGAATCCTAATCGTAGTCTGTGTTTGATTGGGAAATCTCAAGCTGGTAATGAGTTCGGTCGGGCTATATTTGAAATCTTTGCGTGCCGCAAAGAAGTCGAAAGTTTGTGGCACAGAGGCACAGAGATAACAGAGGAACTGTGGCCTCTCTGTTTTCTCTGTGTTTTAGAAATGACCCTTTACACGGCAGAATGAGCTCTCTCCGGCCCGTACAATCGTGCCGTCCTCCAGCCGTTTTGTTTTGCGGTCAATCCCTCTACAATCAACATGTGATACTCAGCTTGTCAGGGCCCGTCAGGCAATAGACGGCAATCGAGTCGCGAAACTGACGTGGAATAGGACGATTCCACCAGGATCTTCGCGAATCGACTCGTGAAGAGTGTCCGCATCGGAATCCGTTCCATGATATATCCCACCATGACAACTGACGGTATCCCCGCTCCTCGGGGACTGATTGAGGCCGTGGCCACACCTTATGGGGCGATCAGGACAGCGGGTTCTCACCTTTCTGCGACCAAACAACGACAACTCGCGGGCACAAGTCTCGGAGGCGGGTGATGGCTGCCAGTCATGACGAAGAAGAACGACTGAAGTCGGTGGCCCTGCAGACCGCACAGAACATCCTCTTGGCGCGTGAGCGTGCCGAGGACTCGTTGCGTCAGCATTCTGAGTGGCTGCACGTCACGCTCTCCAGTA
This sequence comes from Planctomycetaceae bacterium, assembly GCA_021732415.1. Taxonomy (GTDB): domain Bacteria; phylum Planctomycetota; class Planctomycetia; order Planctomycetales; family Planctomycetaceae; genus JAKFVC01. The sequence goes on along the minus strand of JAKFVC010000181.1, from coordinate 12,467 downwards.
TCGGCGACGCGGTGATCAGTACCGATACTGAAGGCCGGGTCACGTTCATGAACGGTGTCGCAGAATTGCTGACCGGCTGGCCCCTGGGCGAGGCCCTGGGACAGCCCTTGTCAGACGTGTTTCAGATCGTCAATGAATACACACGCCAGCCCGTCGAGAACCCCGCGTTACGCGCCTTGCGGGAAGGACGGATTGTCGAGCTGGCCAATCACACGATCCTGATTGCACGGGACGGCACCGAACATCCGGTCGATGACAGCGCCGCACCGATGCGGAACAAGTCCGATGTCTCTGTCGGGGCCGTGCTGGTCTTTCGTGATGTCACCGAGGCCAAGCGAGCGGAAAAGGGGCTGGCCGAGTTGGCCGCCATCGTGGAATCGTCTGAAGACGCCATCGTCAGCAAGACTCTCGACGGCATCATCCGCTCGTGGAACACAGGGGCCCAGCGGCTCTTCGGTTATACGCCTCAAGAGGCGATCGGCCAATCCATCACACTGGTGATTCCACACGACCGGCGGAGCGAAGAGCAAGTGATCATCGACCGGTTGCGCCGCGGCGAACGGATCGAGCACTTCGAAACGGTGCGCGTGACGAAAGACGGCCGCCTGATCAACATCTCGTTGACGGTCTCACCGCTGCGGGACAGTACGGGACAGGTTGTCGGCGCCTCAAAAATCGCACGCGACATTACCGCGAAAAAGCAGGCCGAGTTAGAACGCCGACTCCTGCAGGAACAAGTTGAGGTTGAACGTGCCCAACTGGCGGAAGTGTTCCAACGGGCACCCTCATTCCTGGCCCTGCTCCGCGGCCCGCAGCACACCTTCGAACTGGCCAATGAACGGTATTACGAACTCGTCGGGAAGCGGGACCTGATCGGTAAACCGGTAAGCGAAGCACTACCGGAAATTACTGATCAGGGTTTCATTGAATTGCTGGATCAAGTCTATCGGACTGGCGAAGGCTTCGTCGGCACGAATATGCGCATCCGGCTGCAACGAAATCTCGGAATAGAACCAGAGGAACGATTTCTCGAATTCGTTCTGCAATCGATGCGGGATACGACCGGCGCGGTGTCGGGCATTCTGGCCCAGGGTATTGACCTGACCGAACGCCAGCGGGCCCAGGAAGGCCTGGTGCGGGTCACGGCGGAATCGGAGCGGCTGCGGCGTCTGCACGAAACCATTCTGTCGGGCACTCCGGACTTCGTCTACGTCTTCAGTCTGGACTATCGCGTGATCTATGCGAACGACTCTTTACTCACCATGTGGGGCGTGACGGCCAAACAGGCCATCGGCAAGACGTTTCTCGAAATCGGTTATGAGCCGTGGCATGCCGAGATGCATTGCCGGGAAATCGACGAGGTTCGCGCGACGAAGGGGCCCATCCGTGGCGAGGTTCCTTTCAACGGAACGCACGGGCGGCGCATCTATGACTATATCTTCGTGCCCGTCTTGGGGGCTGACGGCGAAGTCGAGTCGGTCGCCGGAACCACTCGTGACATTACCGAGCGGCGACAGATGGAAGACGCCCTGCGCGAGAATGACCGCAAGAAGGATGAATTCATTGCCATCCTGGCTCACGAACTGCGGAATCCGCTGGCACCACTGCGCAATGGATTGCAAGTCCTGAAGCTCGCCGGAAACGACGCCAATATGGTGTCGCAGGTCCGCGGGATCATGGAACGCCAATTGACGCACATGGTACGCCTGATTGACGACCTGCTGGATATCTCCCGCATCGGCCAGAACAAGATGGAGTTACGCCGTTCGCCCGTGTTACTGGCCGAAGTCATCAGCAGTGCGGTGGAGACGGCCCGCCCCGTCATCGAAGCGTCCGGACATGAACTGATTGTTGCGTTACCCGTGGATATGATTTACCTGGATGCGGACCTGACGCGGCTGGCTCAAGTATTCGGGAACTTGCTGGCCAATAGTGCCAAGTACACTAATAATGGCGGACGAATCTGGGTCACGGCCGAGCGCCAGGGTACCGAGGTCGTGATTGCCGTACGCGATACAGGCATCGGCATTCCCGCAGATTCACTCGCTCGAATCTTCGACATGTTCTCACAAGTCGATCGGAGCATCGAACGATCGACAGGCGGACTGGGAATCGGCCTGGCTCTGGTCAAAGGCCTCGTCGAGATGCATGACGGTACGGTAACGGCTTACAGCGCAGGCCAGGATCAAGGCAGCACATTTACGGTCAGACTTCCGCTGCCCGCCGGGTAACGCCGTGAAGGAAATTTCGATGGGAGGGCGAGGGACCCAGAGGGTACCCCGCCGAGCCTAATACGACCGCAGGTCGGCGTCCGCCGGAGGCATCGAACGGAGGCCTCCGGCGGACGCCGAGCTAAAGCTCGTGCTAGGCTCGGCGGGGTACCCTCTGAGTCCCTCGCCCTCCCGTCACAAACACCGTCACTCGGGACGCCAAGCGTTGCTCGCAACTTGGGCTATGAGACATAACCCCGTTGGGGTATTTTTTCGAAGCGAGATTCATAAGCGAAACACAATTCTGGCGGGGTTGACTTCCAAAACACCGGGACCTTTTCGCCTTTTATCATATCACCCACGACTCTCACGTATTCGACATCTTCATACAGTGTAAATTGCAGTGTTGCTTCTCACTGTGCTGCGTGATCTATCGCGCTGTCGGCCAATCGTCCAGTCTGTACTGTCTTTGTGGTATTTTTGGCTCTCGAGCTCGTAGGGTCGACCGATCCTCAAAAAAGATGCCCGATGTCGTTCGGATCGCCGCCGAGACCGTGCTGGCCACGGTATTTACCTCACAAAGTTCTGGCATCGACCTGCGTTTCATATCAGGCAGCTCCAGCGATGGCATGGCAACTGCACGTCTAAGGGTTTAAGTGCTGTAGCCACGCTCTCCAGAGTGTGGGAGTTTCCGGTGATCGGCCACATTCTGAGACTGGCACTTCGCCGCAAAGCTAATCAGCAGATAATTCTTAGGGAGAACATAATGAGTGTCTTAACAACTGAATTACAACACAAACATTGCGTCGCTTGTGAGGGCGGAATACCTGCCTTATCGAAAGAAGAAGTGCAGAGTTCCATGGAAGCGGTTCCAGACTGGAAGTTGACTACCGACGGGAAACGCCTGCGTCGCGAATGGCGCCTCAAAGACTTCGCCGCTGGTATGGAATTCATCCAGAGGGTCGGCGTCGTTGCGGAGGGCGAAGGCCATCATCCCGATCTGCATCTTACGGATTATCGGAATCTGGCCATTGAACTCTCCACACATGCTGTCGGCGGCCTCACCGAGAATGACTTCATCCTCGCGGCGAAGATCGACAAGCTGCCCGTGAAATTGAAGGCCTGATCCAGTCCAAGGAGCACGGGGAGATGTCTTCAGCGACTGTTGGCAGACGCGTGGCAGTGGTCACTGGCAGCGGTAAGAAACGAATTGGCTGGCACATCGCCGATGCTCTTGCCGGTCGAGGCTATGACATTTGCGTCCACTACCATCACTCTTCTGCTGAAGCTGCGCAAACGGTCGATCACTTACGCAGCCGCGGCGTCGAGGCAGAAGCATTCCAGGCAGACTTGGCCGATGAAGGTGCGGTACAGACCCTTATCCGCGGAGTAGTGGCCCGCTTCGGCCGGATGGATGTGCTGGTTAATTGCGCGTCCATCTATGAAGCCAAGCGCCTGGAAGAAGTGACCGCTCCAGATTTGCGAGCCAACTTTGACGCGAATCTCCTCAGCACATTTCTGTGCGCGCAGCAGGTAGGACTGATGATGGTCCGACAAGCTGCAGGAGGCTGCATCGTGAATTTTGGTGATTGGGCTCTAGCCCGTCCCTACTGTGACTATGCGGCCTACTTCGCCACGAAAGGAGCCATCCCCGCCTTAACCCGCTGCCTGGCCGTGGAACTTGGTACTCGGAACACTCGGGTCCGTGTCAATTGCATTCATCCAGGACCGATTCTCTTTCCGCCGGACATGCCCGAGGCCCAGCGAGACAAAGTAGTCCGATCCACTTTAGTTCAGCGCAAAGGAGAGCCCGAGAATATCGCATCGACCGTCCTTTACTTCTTAGACAACGACTTTGTCACCGGAACGTGTCTCCCCGTCGATGGCGGCCGTACTATCTATGCCGGAGCGGACTGAATGGAAAGGTCGTCAGGATCATGCTCGAAACCAAATCGACCGCGACCGTCGGACTGCTATTAAGCGGCGGCTTGGACAGCGCGATCTTACTGCACTTCCTGCTCCAACAGGGTCGACCGGTTCAAACGTTTTACATCGATTGCGGCCTGGTCTGGCAACCGGCTGAACTGCGTGCCCTGCGACGATACTTGTCAGAAATGGCCGGGTCTCATTTGCCCCCGCTGGTCGTCCTCTCGTTTCCCCTGGACGACGTCTATGGAAGTCATTGGAGTATCACGGGCCGAACAACTCCGACTGCATCGACATCCGATCACGCCGTATTTCTTCCTTACCGCAATGTCTTCCTAGTGATCAAAGCGGCCCTCTGGTGTCAATTGCACGGGATCCACGAACTGGCACTAGCCACATTGAGTACCAACCCATTTCCCGATGCTTCAGATCGCTTTTTTCAACAGTATCAAGCGGCACTCCAGATCGCGCTCTCCGAAGACTTCCGGATCGTGCGGCCCTTCGCACATTCACGTAAGCAGCAAGTCATGGAAATCGGACGTGACTTACCACTCGAGCGGACATTCTCCTGCATCTCACCTGTCGCCGGCCAGCACTGCGGAACCTGCAACAAGTGCGCGGAGCGTCAAGCCTCCTTCCGCCTGGCCGGCATCAACGACCGCACAGTGTATGCCCACCGAGTGACCTCGACTGCCCACAGCAATGTACGTTAATGTTCTCCCTTGCAATATCCTGAGATCTTGTCAACGCTTAAGAACTGACACACGCATTCAAAGTCGAGCAGGCTGTGTGTTACCTTGATCGAGATACCGGACGTAATGCGGACGATCTCGAGGTCAACAATGTTGTCGAGAGACCAACCGGAAAGACGTATTTCCGTCACCCTGCCTAGACGCAACGACAATTGAGCAGTGTCATACTGACCTGCGACCCATTTTTTCGGCGGGTCCTCAGGATACTCAAGGAGATCCAACCTTAATAAAACATCGGGGCCGTCTTGATGCAGAATGATCTCATGAAGCCTCACGTATTCCAGCCTTGGCACTAGCTTCATCACGGCCACAATCGGCGTAGGGTTCGAGAGAAGTTCGATCCAGCTCATGACAACTACGTTTCCGATATGGGGCAATGGCGCTGGCGACGAGGGCATGAAATCGAACGCACGAGCGCGCCGTTTCAAGAACGGCGCAGCCTCGCAAGCAATCGAACATCCGCTTCCTCGATCTGCTTATTTTCGCAGTTCCGCGATCTCTTTGCGGATCAGGTGATGCGGAAAGCTGAGCGAAAAATTCAGCTTCTCCGCCAGATCGAGGCATTCGTTCTTCATCTGGGGAGCTTCCCGGGCCAGCGTGACGAGCAAGATGGCCTTGAGCCGGGGTTGCATCAAGAGATCTTCTACATCTTCCCACTTCGCGTTGGGCCCTTGCCGCAACAGTTCCGCCGCCACAGCGTCGTCGCCCGCTTTGCCTTCCAGCAGCTTGAGACACGCCGCTTTCGAGGCCGCCGCTTGCGGGGCATCGTTCAGTCTATTGGCGACGATCGCTCGGCAGAGATTCCAATAGGGGAGAAACACGGGAACTTGAGTCACTGGTACGTCCACTAACTGCCCACGTTCCAGTGCCGCATAAAATGTGTTTTCCACGCCTTCCGGTCCCACTTGCTGAGCTCGGATCGCCAGATTCTCGAAATCCCCCTTGGCGTAGAGATAGGGCAATTCCAAAGATCGCGCGATGATCGCCGCATGTTGCTGCAACGCGGGTTGCTGACGAAGCCGTCCCTGTAGTGCCTGAAATTCCTGCTCGGCCTGATCGCCGCGCTGGCTCGAGAGCAGCACTTCAAATAACTCCAGATTCTCGCTCAGGCTGTCTGGCGTCTTCTTAAGTTCTTCACGAATCGCCTGCTCTAAAGCTTGAAAATCCTTTGCCGCCAATTGGGCATTCTTCAAACCGTCCAGCACTTCGGAATCGCCAGGACGCGCCACGCACGCCTTGCGATGCCATTCCAACGCCTCGAGAGGATGGCCTTGCACGAGATAGGAATAGGCCTTGGCTCCTGTCGCATACGGGTGCAGCGGATTAATTTCCAAAGCCTGGTCCATGAACGGCGCCGATACGCGTCCATGAGGCTCCAGACGGCCCCGCAGGTAGAGTAACGAAGCCTCTTTGGGAGACTGCTTCAACATCCCATCATATCGGGCGACCAGCGCCGCCTGCTTGGCCACGTTATCCCCGCCGGTGGCGAATTGCCCGAACAGATCCTGATAGCGACGATGCCATTTCACGCGAATCGGGTGATCTGCCAGGTGACCTTCCAGGAATTTCTCGCGACGGGCGATAGTCCCTTTGATGGACCCCACTACGATATATGCATTCAGTAAATCGCTGTCATCGGGATCATCGATCAGATTCTGTTCCAGGAATTCATCCAGTTGCCCAGCGTCCTGCTCCATCATTAACGCCGCATTCGCCACGCGCGACGGACTCTCGCCGAACAGGCCGACTCGACTTTTCGTAATCGTTGACCCGGCCTTGGCCTTCATCTGTTGGGGAAATTCCTCGAAATGATAGTCGGCATGCGGGAACGATGTGAAAGGAACTCCCGCCCGCAAATCGAATTTGTTGACATTCGTATTCGCCACATTGACGTCAGTATAGACCGTCTCCTCCCACGCCACCGCCGTTGACCGACTGGGGTCCACGATGAAAACCGGGCTACGGAGGAAACGCTCCCACCAGCTGGAGTGCATCTCGAAATCGATCGGCGGGAACCGGCCGGGAGGTGCCGTCACAACCGCCGTATGTTTGCCTTCCCCAACAGCCACTTTGCGGAACGCACCGCGTCCCACTTCAACGGCCGGCAAGCCATCGATTTGAATCGTCAACGGAGTTTTCAACCCGCTGACGACGTACAACGTCCGATGTTGGGCGATATAAATATTCGAACCCACCACAGCCACCAGAACCGCGGCCGTGATCAGTCCCCACACGAAGACGGGCCTGCGATACAAGGGGTCGGCAGGGATCGCGGGTTTCGAAACGCCCTGCACTTTCTCCGACTTTCGCATCGCCTTGGCGAATTCTTTTTCCTTCGCCACGGCCGGTTGTTTCTCCAACAACATGTGGAAGATTTCCAGGGCCTCCGCATGCCGGCCGGCATCCTGATACGAGCGGGCCAATAAGAAATACAACGGCGGCTGAAACTGCTGGGAATCCGGACCAAACTCGGCCAGCAACTTGCGAGCTTCGTCAGGCTTCTTTTGTTCCAACAAGACCAGCGCCGCCGCGCGCCGGAACTGCAGGTTCTCCGGGGCGAGTCTAAACGCCTCCAGGAAACAGGCATTCGCCCGTTCGCCCTTACCAGCCCGCTCGAAGCAGGCCGCAAGATAAAACTGAACGTCCGCGACAGATCCATACCGATTCAGCATAATGTCCGCGAGGCGGTCGGCGTCCGCGGTCTTCTGAAAGGCCAGCAGCGTCCCGTGCATTTTCATCGCCGCTTCGGGATCATCCTTGGCCTCGGCAAATTCTTCGGAGGTCTCCGAGATCGCCGCGTCGCGAATCTTTTCCCAGTCCCGAAACGGGATCACCTGATGCCGCGTGCAGCTCGGGCAGTAACCGAGGACCTGTTTCTTCCCCAACGGCAGGATGGGAATAAACAACACACAGACGCAGTACCAAGTCTCGTAGTTTTCGAGTTTGACACGCTGATGACAATGTGGGCACTGCGATTCTTCGAACTGACGATTGAGTTTCAAGAAATACTGGGTACCGACGCCATTGACGGTGTAGGGCATAATTTGATCTCTGAAGTGTGATCCGATCTGAATGACCCGAAATCATACCGGCCAGACGCTGTCTGTGGAATCTGGCGTCCACCTAGCCAAAGTCACTCACCCCGTGGCCTGTAGCCCTCGCGGTTGCTGAGGGGTATGATTCCATTTCAAATCTCCCCCCACAATCTCTTGCGCCGGAGGAATTGCATGTCACACGATCAACCGCTTTCGCGTCGCGACCTGCTGCTGACAGCCGGGGCCGCAAGTACGATCGCACTCGCTGGCACCCGCGCCGCGGCAGCCGACGAGACGCCTCGCAAAACGTTTCGCATCGGGATGATCTCGGCCACCATCAAAGGCAAATCGCAACCGCGCAATGGTCACAACTGGCACTTCGGCCAATACCTCCATCCGACCTGTAATCTGGACGCCCTCAAGAAGCACTACGAGTACGGCTACCGCCTGTTTAGTAAATTTCTCCGCAATCCGCAGTTCAACTTCGATCTGCTGCCGTTCTCTGACACACAGATCACGCATTACTACGATGCCGCGGATCAGGGAGGATCGGCCGCCTTCTCCGAAGTTTTTCCCGGCGTCAAGGTGGCCACGAATCTCGAGCAAATGGTCCAGGAGGTCGATGCCATCTGGCTGGGAGATGCATCAGGCGTGGGCGACGATCACTTCGACTTGGTCGCTCCGGGTCTGGCCAAAGGGCTGCCCACATTCTGCGATAAACCGATCGGCGGCACGGTCGCCGGCACGAAGAAGATTCTCGACTTCGCCCGGCAACACAAAACGCCATTAATGTCCTCGAGTGCCTGGCGTTATGAATGGGGGATGGAAGGCGCCCTGCGAATGCGCGACTCGGGCGAATTTGGGGCGCTCGAGCATGTCTCCGCGCGACTCTTCAGCCGCTATTCCCTCGACGGCTGGATGATCTATGGCCAACATCCCGTCTGGGCCGTGATGACGCTGATGGGCGCCGGAGTCGATGCCGTCAGCATGTACGAATACAAGGACACGTGCCACACGTTAATTACTTACCCCGACCGCTACCCGTGCCACTGCTGGTTCGGCCAACCGTACGAGAAGTTCGAGTACGACCGCACCGATCTCTATTTCAAAAAGAAGCTGCACAATTTCACGCCGTCGATCGAAGGCAGCTTCGACTACGGCTACCACTACATGATGTTCCGCCTGGCAGCCACATTCCGCCAAATGCTGCTCACGGGCAAGGAACCGGTCCCCCATCAGGAAATCCTCGAGGTAACCGCCATCGTCCAGGCAGCCGCAAAATCACTCGCCGACCGCAGCCGACTCGTGAAGCTAGCCGAAGTAATGCCTTAAAGACAGCGCAAGACAAACAACAGAGAACACCCAGGTGAGTCAAATAGCGGTGATTTGGCCAATCGACAAATCAGCCGCTGGGCGCTAGCCCACGGTTTGGACAACCCTTAACGTAAAATTCCAGCTCAACCGAACGCGAACATGGACCAGTTGATTGGGGTCTACTCCAATTATACTAGTCAACAAATCCGATTCTGGAACGATTATCAAGGTTTGAACAACGATGCGCTGGTTGAATAACATCTGCCTCTTGTCCGACAGCTATAAGATTAGCCACTATAAGCAATATCCTCCGGGAACCCAGCGCGTCTACTCGTATTTTGAGTCGCGAACCGGCAGCGTGCATCCAGAGATCACGTTCTTCGGCCTGCAATATTGGCTCCGGGAATATCTCGCGGGGCCGGTAGTCACTCAGGAAAAGATTGACGAAGCCGACGCCCTCTATTACCAGCACTTCGGTAACCAGGTATTCAATCGCCAGGGCTGGGAATACATCCTCAAGCAGCATGGCGGACGTTTGCCGGTTGAGATCAAAGCGGCCCCCGAAGGGACCGTGGTCGGCTCATCCAATGTCCTGATGACGGTTGAGAATACCGACGATCAAGCCTATTGGCTGACGAATTTTCTCGAAACTCTGCTGGTTCAGGTGTGGTATCCTTCAACCGTCGCCACGCAAAGCCGGGCGATGAAACAGATCATTACGAACTACCTAACGAAAACGGGTGATCCTGGCCTGATTGATTTCAAACTGCACGACTTCGGTTTTCGAGGCGTGACGTGTCCAGAACAAGCCGCCATCGGTGGTGCAGCGCATCTCGTCAATTTCAAAGGGACCGATAACGTTCCGGGAATTCTGCTGGCTCGTCAGTTCTATCACGAATCCATTGCAGGATTCTCGATCCCAGCCGCGGAACACAGCACGATTACGTCGTGGGGCAGAGACCACGAGATCGATGCCTGCCGCAACATGCTCGAACAGTATCCGACCGGCCTAGTGGCGACCGTTAGTGACAGCTATGATATCTTTAACTGCTGCGCCAACATTTGGGGCGGCGTCCTGAAGGATCAGGTACTGGCTCGTGACGGCGTGCTGGTCGTCCGCCCCGATTCTGGCGATCCCCCCGCGGTCGTCAACAAAGTCCTGGAGATCCTCGGCGAGAAATTCGGCTACACGGTGAATTCTCTCGGATACAAGGTGCTTAACCCCAAGGTGCGAGTCATCCAGGGGGACGGCATCGACTTCAAGATGCTGCAACTGATCCTGGACGCCATCACTCAAAGCGGCTGGTCGGCGGACAACCTGGCGTTCGGCTCAGGCGGCGGATTACTGCAGAAGCTGAACCGAGACACGCAACGCTTCGCCTTCAAATGTTCCTCAGCCATCATCAACGGGCAACACCGGGACGTCTACAAGCAACCCATCACGGACAACGGCAAAAAATCAAAAGCCGGCCGATTAAAACTCGTGAGGCAGGATGCTTCGCCAGGGGCCTCCTTCACCACTGTGCCGGAATCCGATCCACGACCAGACCAGTTGCGGTTTGTGTTTCGCAACGGCGAGATCCTGATCGATCAGACCTTCGCCGAAATCCGGGCACGCGCAACAGAGTGAGATCGCGCAACAGGTCCGTAGGATGGCCGCCCCGGCCGTCGAGTCTTCAACCATTCAGCACTCATGAGATAGAACGCCCCCAGCAGGACGCGGAACTAAGATGTTACGCCGTCAGCCACAGACGTCGGCGCCGAGGCATCAATCTTGACCGAGGAATCCGCTGGGGACATCTTCAACTGACGTCGACGCTCCGAAAGCGCCTTAACAAGCCGCCGTTTTTGATAGACTCCCACCAGGATCGACAGGACGACGGCCAATACCGCTATCCCGCCCGCGATCTTTGCAGTCCGCACGGCCGCGGCCTTCACTGGCCCGGTAATGTCGTCTTCAGGGACCAGAACCACGGTCACAATCGGCAAGCCGGCCGCGGGCTGGAACGCCTCGATGGCGGCGACATATGCCCTGCCCTCATGGTGGAAGGAAAACGACCGTGGTTCATCCACCGCCAGCTTTTGGATGCCGCCCGTGAACGCCGAGTCCGAATTCTGGATCGCCGCTGTCAGCAGCGTGTCGGGTTTGGTGGCTCCCCGTTCGGGAGATGCCAGCAGGTGACCATCGCGCCCCAGCAGATAGGCTCGTCCCTGCTTGCCGATCTTCAGATTCGCCAGGAAATCGGCGAGCGTTCGCAGATGATAGTCGGCCGTGAATACTCCGCGAACCTGCTTCGTTTTCGGATCACGCAGCGCGAGGGCCGAGGTAATCCCCAGCCCTTCGTCACCAAACCACTCGTAGGGCGGCGTCCAGATCGGTTCGGTCGTCGCACTCGCCTGCTGGTAGAACGGTCGCGCCTTAGGGTCATACGTCCACTCATCATTCCAGCGGAGTCGCTGACGATCCCCGTCGGCGAATTGTTCGCGGACATGTCCCCCGTGTTGATCCAGCCACGACCGCTGCATCACTATCCGCCCCGACGCATGCCGCCAGACTCCGGTGAAGCGGCCCTGAGCATCACCATAGGTCAGCCAGGACAGTTTCTTCTGATACTTAAACCGCGCGACAAGATGCCGAGCCAGCAATTCCGGCTCATCAATCGGCAACAAATCGGATTCAGCCAGAGCAACACATTCCTCCAACATCGGCAACGCCGGATCGAGCAGCGAGCGAACCTCCTGCGCCGTCGCCCGAGCCGTCCGTTCGGCAATGTCTTCCCACAGCACTTGAATTTCTCGAGACCGATACATGAAGTAGGCCGACAGGATCGCCGCGAAGATCAGCGACGCCGCCGCGATTCCCAACAACCGCCCGTGGGTCCGCAGCCGCTTAAACAACCACCCCAGCTTGCCGAGTTTTCTCGCCCGAGTCGGCAGCCCCATCGTCACGCGCGTTAGATCGTCGGCGAATTCCAATGCGGTCTGATATCGGGCATGAGGCTCCTTCTCCAGGGACTTCAGAATGACCGCTTCCAGATCGGGGCTGATGTCGACATAGTTGCTCGGCGGAGCGGGTTGCTCTCGAACCACGCGGACCAGCAACTCCGTAATTGTGCCCGCTTCGAATGGCCGGCGCCCGGTGACCAGAACATATAACGTACATCCCAGTGCATATACGTCACTACGAGCATCCACCGGAATGCGCTTAGGATAGGCATGCTCGGGCGCGA
>JAKFVC010000118.1 GCA_021732415.1 Planctomycetaceae bacterium | reverse complement strand
ATTAATATTGGTATTGCCCGGAGCATCCCCGCAACTCCCCGGATACGTCTGCCCGATCCCGCCGCCTCCATGAATATACACCTCATCGAACCCACGCTGCTCAGGACGATACGCGGCCTCATCCCCCAGATGCCATTTCCCGAAGATCCCCGTCGTATATTGAGCCGACTTGAGCACCTGGGCAATCGTCGTCGCCTTCAACGTCAACCGCTCGCGTTCATAAATCGTATGTGACACACCATTCTTAAATTCATGCCGGCCAGTCATGAGCGCCGAACGGGTCGGGGCACAAGTCGGGCTGACATGAAATTGAGTAAACCGCACCGCCTGTTTGGCAAACGCATCAGTCGCCGGCGTACGGACAATCGGGCTGCCCAAACAACCAAAGTCACCGTACCCCACATCATCCGAGATCACGATGATGATGTTCGGCGGCCTCTCGCTCGCCCAACTGTTGCCCGACAGGCAGACCATCGCGGCGAACACCAACCAGTAACTGGCACTACGTCTGACAAGCAGATACGTTGAGAACATCGGTAAGAATCCTCTCTGCAGAAGCTGCGTCACGATCACGGATAGATCCCACATCTTACATTTGGCCGTCGATCCCGAAAGGTTGAACTCACCGCATTGAAAACGCCAGCCAAACGCGAAATCCATTTTGTCCTGACTTCATTTGACGGTACGATAAGCGAGTGATTGCCTGGCAGCGTTCGTCAGACACAGGCGCGTCGAAAACACCCCTCTTTGAACTGCGTTGAGGAAACAACTATGGATCACAATGCATCGCCGGCTGGCTTGGAAAATCCCGCGGCCCTGAATCGCCGCACGTTTTTGCACACGGTCGGCCAGACCGCACTGTTGACGGCCGCCGCGCCCCTGCTGCTCGGGGGCCGCATCGTGCAGGCCGCACCCACGCCCGCCAGTTCGGCAGAAACGGCGATCGGTCGGCTGTACGAGTCCCTTTCGGACACTCAGAAGCAGACCATCGCCCTGCCCTTCGATCATGCGTCTCGGACCAAGATTAACGCCAACTGGCATATTACAAAACCCGTGCTGCGCGATGACTTCTACACCGACGCCCAGCGAAAACTGGCCGATGAAATTGTCAAGAACGTGACCAGCCCGGATGGCTACGAACGGATCAAGCTGCAGACCGAAGACGATGACGGCGGCATCGAAGGCTACAGCATCGCGTTCTTTGGGACTCCGGGAAAGGACAAGTTCGAATGGGAACTGACCGGACGGCACCTCACTCTGCGTGCCGACGGAAACACCGTCGACAAGGCGGCGTTCGGTGGACCGATCATTTATGGACATGGTGAAGGTGACCCGAAGAAGAACGTATTTCACTACCAGACTCAACAAGTCAACGAAGTCTACCGAGCCCTCGATCCCCAGCAGGCCAAGGTGGCTCTGATCGCCACCGCCCCCGGTGAAGCCAACGTGCCACTGCAAGGCTCGAGCGGCAAGTTCGCCGGCATCCCCGTCAAAGAATTGAAGGCCGACCAGAAGGCACTCGTCGAGAAGACCCTCGGAGTCTTGCTGGCCCCGTACCGCAAGGACGACGTTGACGAAGTCTTCGCCGTCTTGAAAGAAACCGGTGGCTTAGACCAACTGCATCTGGCGTTCTATCAACAGGGCGACCTGCAGGAAGACAAGGTCTGGGACATGTGGCGCGTCGAAGGCCCCTCGTTCGTCTGGAACTTCCGCGGCGCCCCGCACGTTCATGCCTATATCAACATCGGTATTGTCTCCTAATCAACTGCAGCAGGTCCGCAGTCGCCCCCAACACTCGGGGGCGACTCGCAGGCCGCTGGCGAACATCCCGTTCGAGTCCTGACACACGTGAGCCAACCGGAACGTCAGGCGATCTGATCTATGGCAACTCTCGCCAATACGTCCCCCACTGCTCAGCAAATTACGGCGATTCGCCGTCAGTTGCGACGGGACTTCGTTATCGCGATGTATCTTCTGACGGTCCTTCAGGGAATCTCCCAAACCTTCGGCAGCCAAAGTGGCTTGCAGTGGCTGTTGTCCTCCGTGCTTTATGCCTCCACAGCAACACACTGGGCACTGATCGATTCCAGGCTTCGTGGATATCCGATGTTGCGGATCTCGCAAGAGCTCTTCTTTTTCTCATGGCCGATTGCGGCACTCGTCTATCTGATCTCAACGCGCAAATGGCGCGGATTGGGGTTGTGGATGCTCACGGTATTCAGCCTCTATGCGACTCTCTATCTCGCAGCGCTGGCGACGTACTTCACACTCGACTTGATTCGGAGATGACAAAGCGGAGAACCGCACCCACTTCCGACTCCACCGGTACCTGAATGCCACCGTTCACATCAGGCCCTGTGTGCTTGCTTGTCGATCGACCGTAATTGGGCATAGTAATTTCCCACCGCCAGCATCGGGATAATTAATGCACCGGCACTCAACAGGCCCCAAGTCAGATTGAATCTAAGCAACCGCGAAAGATAAAGGCGAACCTCCTCCGGCGAGCCGTATGCACGGTGCTCCTGTTGAGTGCACCAGATTAACAGACCGCGGTATGTGTGATATACCACTTCCACATCACCCTTCTCCAGTGTGGAATGGAGATCCAGTCCCTCGGACAGACGTCGTAATGGGCCACTCAGATATCGTTCAGCGCCACCGAATAGGAAGAGGTAGGGCACCCCCACGATAATCAGCACAAAAATTACGGGCAACATTAGGACGAAAAGCTGGTCCAGTGTCATTTAGATTGCCAATTCTTCCGTTGTTCAAGTGCAAAGGGTCACGGGATATTTGCCTTGACCCGTCTCTAGCTCACATCTCACTATGGTACACGCCGCATTGAACAGCTTGTCCGCTCTGGAATGCATTATTGATCCAGACCGAACGCGGTACGCACGGCCTGCTCGGCGTTGGACGCATCGGTTGTGGGCCGCATGAGTGTCATCAGAGGTCGATTCGCGTTTCGATCTCACGCAGCCGATTCTCAACCGTATAAACATACAACGCAATCGCGATGGCTGCAGACAACACCGCACCAATCGTCAGCGCCAATGAGACATTACGATCAAGCCGGTTCGTGATGAACTGATAAAGGCCAAACGTAAATATGCCCATGATTGACGGCGGAAGAAGCAGCGGCATCAGGGAGTAACGCATACACACTCGTTTCACATTATATGAAGCCAGCAGTTCACCTAAAACGATTGACTTTACTAACGTCGTGGACCGAGTGGTTGCATGAAGGACATTAGGAACAGCAGTCCGCCCACCCCAAGGCCCCAGGGCCAGATACGGCCGTGCCACGCCTCATAAATCGAAAACCCAAGGATTACGGCGGCGGATCCAAATTTCACCCATTTCGGGAGATACGTCCATTCGTCTAGCATGGCCAACTTCCTACTGCCGCCCTGTGGTGCCGCCAGCCATACAAGCTAAGCCACACGTAAAACGGCATTTACATCTAACATTGCTCACACGACTATCGGCTGTCGTTCTCCTGAATGCTTAACGCCCCACATTACCCCCAAAGTGTGCCGCGAACGGTCTGTCACCAGAACTTCCACCACGGCTTCTTCTTGGCTGCACGGTTCCGCTCGATCAGTTCATTCAGCGCTGCCATCGCCGAGTCCATCGTCTGATCGCTAACGCCGCGTTCCGGGACTACGCACGGATACATCTTCATCCCGCTTAAATCGCGTCGGTTACCGCCGGCTTCCATCGCCTGCACGATCGCATGCGATTCTGCATTATACATGCACAATGCCTGGAAGTCGTTTTCGGGCATTGTGTCACGCAGTTTGATGGCCAGCGCCCGGGCACGGGAATAGGCGGGAACCGACATCAGGGGCACGTCCGTTTCGACTCTTCCATCGCGACGGGCCCGGATGATCGTCGACGAATACTGGACTCCAAATGGTTCAAAAAAATGGCGACTGAAGGCAATCGTCGAAATGGATTCGGTTTCCTGGACCAGGTCCGGATCAAATCCTTGCTCCTCCATCTGCTTCATCAACTGATCGACCGACTCATATGCGGCATAGTTTTCCGCGAAATGACGGATCGTCCTTTCGACTTCGGCGCGGCGCGAGATCTCCTTTGAGTTTCGCGGAAACTCGAAGACCGCAAACCGTGTCAGATAGCCGATCCCCTTGGCCCGGGCTGAGGTCGGCCAATCGGCGGCAGAATAGGAGACGTCGTGACCGTCGATTTCCAGTTCGCGCCGCCACGTGTTTTGTTCACTATGAAAGACCGTGGCCTTGGCCAGGTGCACCCGCCGCGGAGCCGCGGACTCGGCGGCAAAACGGAACCACGGCAGCTTATCATCGACAGACGTGGGTGCTGGTTCACCTCCTGAAAAACCTCGGTGGATCGCTGGTCCGACATAGGCCCGCAGATTCGGCAGGCCGTAATCTCCCGCCACATACCCGTGCGAGGCATCCCCATCGACCACTCCCGCCTGGCACGTCATGCAGACGGGTTTGTTATCGATGAACGATCTGATCGGCCCCGCCACGCACATAATCCAGATTCCGGCCGCCTGCTTGAGCGCCTCGTCGTTGTCATCACCCATCCCGAAAATGCACGCGTCGAGGACCTCGTCATCCTCTTCGATCAACGTCGTAAATACGTGTGCGTGAACCACACCCTCCCGCGGCTGATCGCCAGCGTGCAGTTCCGCCCTCAATGCCACGCGGCCATCAAACAATTGCAGCACATCATTGTCGAGGCGAGTCCAGCCACCCAGATCACCCGCATGAGCCACAATGCCTTCTTCAATCAGTTCGAGTAAGCGCTCGGAGTCAGACATTGATTCGGCTTCCTCTCGATTCATAGGACAGGTCGTACGCGTTCCAATCGCGGCAGATTCTACTCCAAACCCAATCGCGGCACACACCGGAATGAACCTGTTGTTAGTACGCCTTAACCTAACATTCACGGAACGGCAGGCAACACTCCCGTGGTAGACGCTGCTAGCGTCTGCATTCCGACGCTAGCAGCGTCGGCCACGGGGCGAAGGCCTTATTATGGAACTTTAACAATGGATTTGCGCCGACTGAAAGTATGAGAGTACCAGTGTGTGAGGGTATGGGAGTAGAAAGAAGTCCAAGTAAGCTCCAGCCCTCTTACCCCGATACTCTCGCACCCTCATACTCTCCAACGCATTCCGAATACGTAAGCGTTAAGTGAAAACGCTCTAAACTGCTGAGCTACTGATCCTCGCTCTGCCAGACAAACAAACCTTGCAGTAATGGCCAATTCACATCATCGAACTGCTTTCCGGCGAGCAACACCGTAATCCCTCGGAACGTGATGTTCTGCCCCGTCCCGGAATACAGCGGTAACCGATCCTGAACGTGCATGTGAATGTGTGGCCCGCTCGTATTTCCCGAGTTGCCGCATTTGCCAAGAATGTGCCCAGCCTTGACGCTTTGCCCCGACTTCACATTGAGCGACCCTTTCTGGAAATGTGCCAGATACACAAATTCCGCGGGCCCGGCTTCGATGACGACGTAGTTCCCAAACGCATTCTTCTTGTCGGTCGAGCCGATGGCGTTATCGACTGCTCCATCATGCACCGTGCGAATAATCCCATCGACTGGCGCTAGAACGTTTTGCCCCCAGGAATAGAAATCCTCCACTTTGTCGCCTTTACCACTGGCGACGCCCCGATTGGTTGGACCACCCGTTTTCATGAAGTCGACAGCGAACCACTGTGACTGTTCCCGCATGTGATGATTCACGTTGATCGTGTCGCCACCAGCATACACAAACCACCGGCCTTCGAACGGCAGGCGATAGTCGGCCGCCGTAACAGTTGTTGCCGTCGTAGAGACCAACGTAACGACGAGGGCAGTTAGCACGGCCTTCATAGTTTACTCTCATGTGATCAGTAATGGTCGCAGTGCCACGAGACTGAAACGACACATCCGGTTGAGGGGATCAGCGATTCTGAGAATGCATATTGATACCATACTACTGGGGAGTCGATCTGTATACCAGAACGATGGAAGCCCGCGTCTTGACGACAACGGACAGACCCGCGGCTGCAATCTTCCTCCGCGTGATGTAAACTGTGTCTCGCACCTGGCAGCCTCGCCATAGAGATCGCTCCCGTGGCAGACGCTGCCAGCGTCTGCGATCCAATGCTGACTGCATCGGCCACGAGGCCCAACCAATCGCTGTGCGTCCTAGGAACGGGCTCCAGAATCAACACGACAGGCAATGTCACGAACGGGTAGGAGGCCCTCGCAATAATGGAAGAACAGGCAACCTCAACATCAGCACCAGGCGACGGCCACCACGCCGGGGCCGCGGTCATTGAACGGGGCGAAAAGCTCAACCAGGCACGACGTCGGCTCTTTCCGCATGCATTATGTGTCGGCTTATTAACCGGCCTGTTAGCGGTCGCCTTTCGAGTCTGCCTCGACCAAGGTGAGGAATGGCGAAAGCACTTCCTGATCTGGGTCCACACATCCGGCGGACTGGGAGCGGTCACTCTACTGGTCCTGGCCTGTCTCGTGGTCGGGGTCTCCTTGTGGCTGATTAAGGCCCTCTGCCCTGAGGCCTCGGGCAGCGGCATTCCCCACCTGCGCCTCGTCCTCAGCGAACGAGGCCAATTGAATTGGCGCCGGGTCATCCCGGTCAAATTCGTGAGCGGCTGGCTGGCCATCATGGGAGGCCTGTGTCTCGGTCGCGAAGGGCCGACCCTCCAGATGGGGGCCTCGTTGGGAGCGATGTGGGGTGGAAGCCATCTGGGAAAAGGTGCCGATCGGCGAACGCTGGTCGTGACCGGAGCCAGTGCCGGCCTGGCCGCCGCCTTCAATGCCCCGATGGCCGGCATTCTGTTTTCGATCGAAGAACTGCACATCAACCTGCCCGAGTCCGCCTTCTTCGCCGCCATGATCTCCTGCATCTCATCCGACCTACTAGCCCGCAGCCTCCTGGGCCAAACCCCCGTCCTGCAGGCGACAATCAACCAGATCCCTCCCTTAGAAAGTCTGCCGTTCTTCGTGGTCCTGGGAATACTCTGCGGCGGCTTGTCATGGCTCTTCAACCATTCGCTGGTCTTCACCACGCGCCACCTGGCATTCCAATCATTCCGCCCCAACCTGACCAAAGTCCTCATCGCGGGCAGCACGCTGGCAATTGTCGGCTGGTACTATCCCCCACTCCTCGGCGGCGGCATCGCCCTCAGCAACCGAGCCTTAACCGGCGAAGGCACCATCGCCTGGCTGTCAGCAATGCTCGTCCTGCGCTTCCTGATGTCGATCGGCAGTTATGCCGTAGGAACGGCCGGAGGGATCTTCGCCCCGCTACTAGTACTAGGCGGCATCCTAGGTCTACTAACCGGAGAAATCGCACAGCACCTCGTCCCCACCGCCGTCCCCGAACCGACAGCCTTCGCGGTCGTCGGGATGGCAGCCGTCTTCGCCAGCGTGGTCCGCTGCCCCCTCACCGGAATCGTCCTGATCATCGAGATGACGGGCCACTACGTATTAATCTTACCGCTGATGGTCGCCAGCTTCACCGCGGCCATCACGGCCGACGAACTGCACGTCGCGCCCGTCTATGACGCACTATTAGAAAGCCAATTAGCCGCGACGGCGACACCCGAGGCAATCACCCAACCAACCGCCCCGAGCTAAGTAGCCACGTTTGCCAGAACGTGGGCAATTCACCTCCGACTCTCACGCTCTGGCAAACGTGGCGACAGCACATTCAGAACAAAACGCCAGGACGTTGCGAATGTGTGCGCTCTTTGAATTCTTTGAACTCTTCACCCACCAGAAATCAGGCGAGCCGGGTGCCGTGAGGACCGGACCGGCATCGGCCTCGAAATCGGTCCGGGGCCTGACGGCACCCGGCTCGCCTAGTCCATATTTTTCTGGCGCGACTTCTTTGATCCCTTCGACTTCTTTGACCTCTTCGAATACCCAAGTCCCCACGTGGCCGACGCTGCTATCTTCGGCGGACACAGACGCTGGCAGCGTCTGCCACGGGGCCGGATCTGGATTGTTACGGCGCGACTTCTTTGAACTCTTTGAATTCTTTGAACTCTTCACCCACCAGAAGTCAGGTGAGCCGGATGCCGTGAGGCCCCGGACCGGCATCGGCGGCGAAATCGGTCCGGGGCCTTACGCACCCGACTCGCCTAGTCGATATTTTTCTGAGGCGACTTCTTTGATCCCTTCGAATTCTTTGAACTCTTCGAATTCTTCAATCTGTCTTAAATCGACTCTTGAGGAACTGTCGTTGTCCGATCGCTTCGGGATCATCGTATTGCCGAACTGGAATCCATTGGCCTGTAACGACTTACTAGTTCCTCGCATTCATATGACCGATCACGGACTAAAAGAGCTCTCAACTCACGCCCCTCTATTCTCTCGCCGCAGGCGCACCATGTGCGCCCTCGAACGCTCGCGCAGTTCGACTCATCCGCCCCCTCGTTTCACCGAACCTCAGTCACACTCCACCGCTACGGATTCAAACCCCCGATCCGTCCCGATTATGTCAGCTCAGAGCCCCTTTTTCCCAACCTTTCGCCTGGACTCATCCCCACGCAATCCTCTTCAACACAGCGCGGGTTGTCACCCGCAACCCAAGTCTCACTTTGGGAGTGATTTCAGATTCACCACGGAGACACGGAGAACACGGAGCCATTCATTTCCTCTCTGTGCTCTCCGTGTCTCCGTGGTGAATCCTAATCGTAGTCTGTGTTTGATTCGGAAATCTCAAGCTGGTAATGAGTTCGGTCGGGCTATATTTGAAATCTTTGCGTGCCGCAAAGAAGTCGAAAGTTTGTGACACAGAGCATCCTTCGATCATACAACGAGGCATCATTCTCACCAAAATGGCGCACCCCTCGCGCTGCTGGGTTGCGCACCAGCCTATGACGCACGTTGGAAAGCCAATTAGCCACAACAGCGACTCCCGTGAGCGGCACGGCGTTAGCCGCCGGTGATTCCCAGCTTCGGCGTCCATACGAAGAACCGGTGGCTAGCGCCATGCCGCTCACGATGTGCGGGGTGATGGTTGCCGGTCCGGAAAAAGACGACGGCCGGGGCGGCCATCCTACGGACGCGGGGTCGCAAAGATGACGAGGCGTAAAAAAAGCTGAGATTTCCCGAACCTATTGGGAAATCTCAGCTTATGTCAGCGGAGAGGACGAGATTCGAACTCGTGGTATGATTAAAACCATACGCCGATTTAGCAAACCGGTGCTTTCGGCCACTCAGCCACCTCTCCGGGCTGCGCGTTACGCCCACAATCATACTGGCTGTCGCCGTTGACGCAACCCCTAACGAGGGAGTGCTCAACGTTGTTTTTCGACTGTGTGAAGCGAGGCTTCTACAACAGTGACAACTCGGGTTTCGAGGGGGTTCAGGGGCTGGCGTAGCCTGACTCTCCCGAGTCGAGCGACGGGCCACACAGCCTGCATTGACGGAACAATCCTGTTTTTCGATGCGATCCGAATTCTCGTTATTCCCGGCAATCTCGACTGCCGATAAGTCTTCCAGCCGAGCCGCTCAAAATCTGGGCCGGAATTGCGTCGTTGTGACAGATATAGATAGCTCGTAATGAGTTATGCGATTTGTCCGACTGTTCTCTGGGCCGTTGGTGGCGGGGCGAGTGTTTGATCGGCGGACAATGTGGGGACTCGTCGTGGTCTGGAATGGCTCTGTCGGGTCGAAAATTCCTGGGGGGGAATAGCATGTTGATTGGACTTACGGGTCGTTGGTCGAGCCGGACAAAATCCTGCTTATTAGGTCTCGCCGCGTTTGCTGGTCTGGCGGGCAATTTTGCCTATGGCCTCGATCATGCGGAAGGGCCTCCCGGGGATCGACAAGTGGAACGCTGTGGGAAACTGTGGCCTCCGTTTCCCCGTCCGGTGGGCAAGAAGGCGCGGTGCGTGGACCAGTTTCACTACGCGCACTACTGGCCTCATCCGCATACCGGCGAAGACCAGAACAGTGTCCGATCCGCGTTGAATATGCAGGCGTCGAACGGCTGGGTCGAAGGGACCACGCTGTTCAGCTATCACTTCAACAAAGAGACCAATCAACTGAACTCGGCCGGGATTGCTCATTTGGAGTACATCCTGTTCCGTGTCCCGACTCAGTATCGTACGGCATTCATTCAGATGACCAATTCGGCGCAGGCCGACCAGGCCCGCGTCACGAATGTGCAGGCCTCGGCAGCGGGTATGCTGCAGGAAGCCAGCCTGCCGCCGATTGCCCTGCGACGTGCTCGGTCGTACGGAGCGAATGCGGAAGAAGTGGATATGATCTCGCGTAAGTTCCTGTCAGGAACGCCGACGCCGCGGTTGGGTGGGAATGCGGGATCGGCAACCGGGGCCGGGGCGACTGGCCAGGGTGGTGCTGGGGCGCAGGATTGACGAGCGAGTGTACCCGAAGTCGCCAAGACTTGAGGGCGGTGTAGCGGAATCTCGTAAGAGTTCCGCCTTGAGGTCTGGAGACTCCCGCGGAACTCTTACGAGATTCCGCTACCACAAGATGGCCAGAACTCTGGGCGAGTTCTGCTACAGACTGGAAACTCAGGAGCAACGGTGATGGTGGAGAGCCGTGTTCCTGATCCCGGTCGGCCGGGGGTGCCGCGTAGCACGGCGTCGCAGGCGGAGTTGTTCGCCCATTTGTTCGGAACGACTCAAGTGGCGGCGACTCCCCCGTTGAGGGGCTCTGAATTGCCCGCGGTGCCTCGCATCCCGCCGCCGCCCGTGTTCAAACCGCGTCCGGCAACCGGTGCGGGACCTACCGCGCCCAGCGCGCCGACGGGGCTGGCCGATTCTGGGCTCAGCTTGCTGCAGGTCTGCGATCTGTTGTTGAAGCAGTTGTATCTGGGAGGCGGCCTGCTGGGGGTCGACATGGCTCGGCAGGCTCGGCTGCCGTTCAATGTGATTGATGAGGCGCTGCTGTTCCTGAAGGACGAAAAGTGCGTCGAAGTGACCGCTGGCGAGATCATCGGCCGCGTCTCGTATCGCTTCGCCCTGACTGATTTGGGGCGGATTCGGGCTCGCGAATGCTTTGAGCAGTGCCGGTATGTGGGCCCGGCTCCGGTGCCGCTGGAGACCTATGTCAAGCAGTGTCTCAAGCAGACTGTGACGGGGACGGTCTGCAGTATGGCCGCGCTGCAGGATGCGTTTTCCGAGCTGATCATGCGGCCGGATCTGCTGGAGGAACTGGGGCCCGCCGTCTGCAGTGGCCGGTCGATCTTCATCTATGGGCCGCCGGGCAACGGCAAGACGATGATCGCGAAGGGGCTGGGGAAATTCCTCAATAAGTTCGGAGGCGAGATCTATGTGCCCTACGCGATCCTCGCAGAAAACAGCATCATCACGATCTTCGACCCGACGGTGCATACGGCGACCGACAACGACGACCTGCACGGGGCGGAAATGGGTGGGGGCGAGTTCGCCCACAATCAGGTCGAACGGATGATGCACGCGAACCCGCCCGACTTGCGGTGGCGGCGGATCCGGCGGCCCGTGGTTATTACCGGGGGCGAACTTACGCTGGATATGCTCGACCTGCGGTATAACGCGACGTCTAACTTCTATCAGGCCCCCATGCACATCAAGGCCAACGGCGGCGTCTTTTTGATCGACGACTTCGGCCGGCAGATTGTCAGCCCGCGGGACTTGTTGAATCGCTGGATCATTCCGCTGGAGGAACGGGTCGACTATTTGACGCTGGCCACGGGACGCAATTTTCAGGTGCCTTTCGAGCAGTTGATCATCTTCTCGACGAACCTCGACCCGAAGCAATTGGTCGATGACGCCTTCCTGCGGCGGATCCGGCACAAGATTTTGATCGATTCCCCCACCCGAGTCGTTTACACAGAGATTTTCGATCTGTGTTGTAAGCTGCGTGGTTTGGCGTTTTGCCAGGAGTCCCTGGACTATCTATTTAGGACCTACTACGAGTCGGCCCGCGTGCCGCGATCCAGCGATCCTCGGGATTTGCTGGAGATTGTCGTTTCAATCTGCCGATTCCGGGGGATAGAGCCTCAATTGACGCAGGCCCTCATCTCCGAAGCCGCACTCCGATTCTTCGCCAGTCTGTAAGCATTTCACCGCAGTCACATCACCATCGCTATCCCAACGTTTGTAATGGAACTCGCCTCGAGTTCTGGACGCACTAACGTAGCGGAATCTCGTAAGAGTTCCGCGGAAGTCCTCCAGACCACGGGGCGGAACTCTTACGAGATTCCGCTACACCAATCATTGATACGCATTAACCGCATCCCGAACTCGTGGCCACCTCGGCGACGCGGAAATCCTTCCGTCGCTTCGTTCAGATTCCCTCAGCATGTGTGGAGGGGGAGCATTGTTATGTCCAGGAACTTCTCTTCACGATTTGGCTTGGTGTTGTGCATCACCGCGTCGCTCACTGTTAGCGGCTGTGCGGCGGGTGGGTGGAATCGGTTCATCGGCAAGAAGACCGACGAGCCCTCGCCCAAGTTGACCCTGGCCTGGGCAAAACTGAAGGAAGACGAGGGACGACTGACGGATGCTCGCCACGGGTACGAATCGGTCCTCAAGCAGGAACCCAAGAACATCGACGCCTTGCTGGGCGTGGCCCGGTTGGACGAAAAGGCTCAGCGGCTGGTGGTCGCCGAAGAAGGTTACGTCAAGGCTCTGGAACTGCAACCGAAGTCCCCCTATGTGCTGGGTGAAGTCGGAAAGTTTTATGCTCTGCAACAACGCTGGGACAAGGCGATTCCGCTACTGCAGGAAGCACAACGGATGGAGCCGCACGAGAAGTCGCACCACTTTACCCTGGCGATGGCGTTGACCAAGGCGGACCGAACTGACGAAGCCCTGCCCCACTTCACGGAAGCCGTCGGCGAAGCCGCCGCACACTATAACATTGGCCGCATGCTGGTCGAGAGCGGCAAGACTGCCGCCGCTGAGCAGGAATTTGTCCTGGCGCTGACCAAGGATCCCAATCTGTCGGATGCTCAATATTTCCTCGATGAGCTTCGGAACAATGCGGCAAACCCGGCGCAACCCGCTCGCATCGTAGCTCAACCGAACAAAGCCCAGTCTCCGACCACACAACGCGTCTCCGCCACGGGTCCCAGCGGTCGCCCGACAGTGACGCCAGCATCCAATTCAGGTCCGCAAATCCGACCGACGGCGCGACCACCGGCGCATCCTCATAGTGGATACGAAGAGCTGCCGCCTCCGCCAGACATGATGGACGGCGCCAGCACGACGGTGCCTCAAAGCAGCCAGTCTCCTTCGCAGATCAGTCAGGTGGGCTATACGCCGGCGAATATCGCCGCTCCGCCCAGTTCCGCCCCGGCCTCGCGATACAAGCCAAGTCCGACGGAGAACGGGGCTCACATCCGCATCAGTGCGACGCAGCAATTTCCGCTGGGACGATAGGTCCAAAGTCGCCTTCATCCTCTGCATGAAGGCGACTCACCATGAGGGAGTTAGCCACAGAAGGACACAGAAGAAACACAGAATCAGAAGACGAGTTCTGTTCCTACTTTCTGTGTTTCTTCCGTGTCCTTCTGTGGCTAAAAAACCTCCTACGAAATCAACTCTCCGTATTCTGTGCGGTAGAGGATCCTCGGAATACGGGTTGGCGTTTGATTCGCCCAAAGCAGCCTGTCGAGCGAATTGCAGGCATCGACGCTGTGGCGTTTCTCTCGTAGAATCACATTTTCGCGCTGCAGCGAATTCGCTCCGAGGACTGCAAGATGCCCGCCTGGCTGGAACCCGTATTTGATCCCAAGTCCGCGCTGTCTTGGACGACTCTCAGCATGCGGCTGGCGGCATCGCTCATTCTGGGGCTGGCGGTCGTCGGCATCTATCGAGCAACCCGACGCTCGGCGAGCATCACCGCGACCTTCCCGGCAACGCTGGTGCTGTTGTCCATTCTGATTGCGATGGTCACCCAGGTAATCGGCGATAACCTGGCCCTCGCCTTCAGCCTGGTGGGGGCGCTCTCGGTCGTTCGCTTTCGAACGTCGGTCCGCGATACCAAAGATACGGCCTTTGTGATTGTCGCCGTCGTCGTGGGGATGGCGACCGGGTTGGGCCAGACGATGGTGGCCCTCTGCGGGCTCGTCGCGGTCGGCATTGCTGCCGGCCTGTTTCGCGACCGAGCGATCGTCTCGGCGGTGGCCAGCCGCGAAATGGTTCTGAACATACGTCTGGCGTGGACCGCCGAACTGGAAGCACAGGTCGTCGGGTTGCTGGCCAGATATGCCAGCGACGTCGAAGCCCTTTCCGCCGGCACTATTAAGCAGGGAGTCGGCCTGGAACTCACCTATCAGATGCGACTGCTGCCGACAACCACATTGACAGGTCTGGTCAATGAACTCACTCGATTAGAAGGCGTCCATTCGGTCGACTTGCGAAAAAACCGCGATGATTGACTAGGGATATGGGGAGAATCCCAGCGCAAGACACCAATTGTGTCGTTTTTCCAAAGCGAATACACTCCCCGCCGGCGAGAGCGACCAAGGACTGTTCGCTTCGGCCGCGAGGAATCGCGCGGCACATCGCTGAAGGCTCAAGAGATCAAAGGAATGATCATGCTTGCGAAACGATGGCTGGGATGCGCACTGGGCTTGGTCTTGACGCTGGGATGCGAGAAATCGGGTCCCATCGCTTTAGTCACTGCGCCACGTGAAGAAACCAGCCAGGTTGAACCCGCCGTGCAGCTCACTGATGAGTCGCTGCAACTCGCCGCGATCGAACCGACGAATGCCGAAAAGCCGGCGCTGGAATCGACCGACGAGCCCGAGGAAACCCGCGACGACGACGATGACGAGTTGTCACCCAAAGCAGAAGCCAAGTTGCTCGCCAAGTTGGACAAGCAGCCCAATGACGTGGACACACTGCTCAAGCTCGCCAGCATGAAGCAGCAACAAGCCGAAATGACCGACAGCGGCGAGCTGGACTATGGCAAGCTGAAAGACTCTGCAGACTATGTCCGCCGCGCCCTTAAAGCCGATCCGGCGCTGGCAAAAGAAGAGGATGCCAAATCGTTCGTGGCGGCAGTTTTCTTTAATGAAGCCAATGCGCTGTCACTGGAGAAAAAGGACGCGGCGGCGTTGAAGGCACTGCGCCTGGCGGTCGACTATGGCTGGAGCAATCTCGCCGAGATGCAGAATGCCGTTGACTTGGCACACATCCGAAAGAATCCCAAGTTCGCTGAGATCGCGAAGTTCGCCCGCGACAAACGCAAGAAGGAGATGCAGGCAACCGTCAGTGCCTTGTTTATCAGCAAGCCCGACTACGAGTTCGATTTCAAACTCGAAGACACGGCCGGCAAGCCGGCTGTCAAACAGGACTTCGTCGGCAAATTGTTGGTGGTCAACATCTGGGGCACGTGGTGTCCTCCGTGCCGCCGCGAATTGCCCGACTTGATCGCCGCTGCGAAGAAGTATCAATCACACGGCGTCGAGGTCCTGGGCATTAATACCGAGCCACAAGACGGGATCACCGCCGTCAATTCGATCAAGGATTCTCAGAAGACGTTTGGCATCAATTATCGTTGTGCCTTGGGCAACGACAAAGTCTTCGAACAGATTCCCGATTTCAGCGCCGTCCCGATGACCCTCTTCTTCAATCGGTCCGGTGAATTGCAGGCTCAGTGGGTCGGGCAACTCGATGAGATCGTGCTGGAAATGATCATCGAACGACTGCTGGAAGAATCGCCCGCCGAAACCAAGAAGTAAGTCGGATTGACATAGGAATTAGGCACCACGGAGACACGGTGAACACAGAGACTGAGAATGAAACTCCGTGTTCTCCGTCTCTCCGTGGTGCAATTCCTATTCGAAACAGAGACTATTTTGTCGAACGGTGCTTGATCCCCAGGCGGTCGAACAAGAACGAGTAGACGTCGACAGTCTGCTCAATCCGTTCCGACAACGCGGTGCCGGCTCCGTGACCAGAATTCGAACTGGTGCGGAGGAGAACGGTGCCCGATTCGCCCGTGGCCGCCTGCAATCGGGCCGTCATCTTGCGCGACTGCATCGGATCAACACGTGGATCATTGGCACCCGTCAGGAATAAGACTGCCGGATACTTCTGACCATCTTTGACATGATGGTAGGGCGAATAAGCCTGCAGTGCCCGAAACTGGTCGGGGTTCTGCACGGTGCCAAACTCGACAATATTGAACACTCCGTTCGGTGAGAGCTCCACGCGCAGCATGTCATAAATGCCGACATGGGAGACCACGGCGCGCATCAGTTCCGGGTGTTGCGTGAAGGTGGCTCCCATCAGCAGGCCTCCATTGCTGCCCCCTTCAATGGCCAGCTTCTCCGAGGACGTATACCCGCGATCAATCAGATGCCGCAGGACGGCCGCGAAGTCATCAAACACGTTCTGCTTGTGAGTCAGATTCCCCTGCAGATGCCACGGCTCGCCGTATTCGCCGCCGCCTCGCAAATTGGCAACGGCGTAGATGCAGCCCTGCTCCAGCAGGATGTGCTTCACCGCATTAAAGCCGGGGGTGATATTCACGCCATAGCCACCATAGCCGCTGACAACTGCGGGATTCTTGCCATCCAGCTTCGCATCAGGCGACATGATGATGGTCACCGGAACTTTAGTACCGTCCTTCGAAGTTGCGAATTCCCGCACCACCCGGACATTGCTGAAATCCACCGGCGAGGTGCTCGCCAACCAGGTCTTCTTCGTCTCACCCCCATCGCCCTGATTACTCGCGGCGTGATACCGATACACAGCGGGCGGACTGACAAACGACGTGTTGCTAAAGAGGACGTCACCGCCATCCAGCTTGGTCAGGCCACCCACCGCGGACAGCGGAAGCTGTTCCGGTTTGGCGAGCGGTTTGCCTTGCAGATCGAAGACGCGGAGCTCAGACGGACCTCCCAGTTGGTAGATCACGTAGAGGCGATTTTCGGTCGTCACCATGCTCGGCGGGCTATGATAGAAACTGGTGACGACGGTATCCGGACCTTCCGGCACGATGGTAACCGCATTCTTCACAGTCGGATCCGACAACGTAATGCGCAGGATCTTGCCCCGCGGTGCGCCGGTGCGTGAGATCAAATAGACATCATCCTGAGGCCCGAACGTGGCCTGCACGACCTGGTCCTTGAAATCGCTGATCCGATGCCACTTCCCCGACGGTGATCGCAGAAACAAGGCGAATTCGCCGCCATCGCCATTCTGCACGGTCGCCAGCAGAGTTCCGGACTTCTCGTGCATCTCGAATTCGGTCTCGGCCACTCGCGGAAAATCTTTACCCAGCTCGTAACGATCGCCCTTGGTCGGCGTTCCCAGTTGATGAAAATAGATCTGCTGGAAGAAATTCAGATCCTGCTCGGGCCGTTCTCCAGGCAGCGGATGTCGCGTATAGAACACACCGGTACCATCGGCCAGCCAGACGAGGTCCCCTCCAGCGGTTCCCGAATTGACGCGGGGAATGACTTCGTAAATCTCTTTACCGGTAGCCGTCTCGAAGAAGTGGATGTCGCCTGATTCCGATCCGCTGTGCGAGAGCGACACCGCCACAACCCGGCCGTCCGGCGACGGGACAAACCAGTCGATCGAGGTCGATCCCGCAGTGTCCAGCACGTTGGGATCGACCAGCGTGCGGACGCTGTCTGGCTTATCAAGATCCGGGATCAGAATCAGAAACGGCTGTTGCTTGGGGGGCTGCCGCTGGATCGCAAACAACGTTCCCTGACGAGCGGCCAGATCCGAGTACCCAACTGTCCTGGAACTCATGATCTCAGTCACCCGAGCCCGAATGGACGGGACGTTGGGCAGGTGATCGAGATACGCCCGAGCATGCGCGTTCTGGGCGTCGCTCCAGCCTTGCACTTCCTTCTGACTGCTGTCCTCCAGCCAACGGTAGTCGTCCTGAATCGCTACACCATGATACGTATCAGTCACGGCTCGCTTCGCAGTCTCAGGAGGCATCGCAGTACTCAATGCAGGAAGAAAACAGGACAGACACACAGAGAAAAACGCGACTCGCATCAGACATGGCTCCACAGAACGTCCTTTTCCGAAGGTTCCCAGCAGCGAATGGCGGGAACGCCAACATCATAGCAAATCCGCTTCATTTCGTGACGGCACCCGATTCGAAACGTCGCGATCACGAACCCTAAGTGTCGTTCTTTTGCACAATTACCAAAGTCGATGGGAGGGCGAGTCTGCCGCCGAGCGTTCCTATTTGCGTATCGCAATGTGTGGTGAAAGAGGAGCAAGATCTCACGCAAAGGCGCCAAGGATTCATTTCTTTGTTCTTTGCGCCTTGGCGCCTTTACGTGAGATCAATCTTCCTTGAGATCTCCCACCGCGCAGGCAATCTGCGGACTTCAGGCGACTTCACCTCGAAGGCAAAACATGAAAATGTTGCAAGTAATGTCTTAACATTTATTGTAAACCCTACAATTCAAGCGTAAGTTCGAGGATGCCTTGCGGAAGTGTTCGAAGCGATAAAAGGGGGGAGGGAATCATGTCCACGCGCTTGTTTTCAATAAGCTCAGCAGTTGTCACTGCACTAATGCTTAGTGTCC
>JAKFVC010000261.1 GCA_021732415.1 Planctomycetaceae bacterium | reverse complement strand
GAATGACAATTCCGTGACAGACTGTAAACTCATAACTGGCCTCCGTGAGTGCGTACAAGTTTGTTGTGGTTATCAACTTATACGCGTCACGAGGCCATTTTTGTTGGACGACGCTGAATTATCAGGGTTATACGGCTTTGGCCGGATTTCGGTCTTCTACCGATCCTTAAGGCCCTAATCATTGACCTGATTTTGATTCCCCTAAAACCGTTCAAACCGTCTCGAAACGACCCTTCGCAGGCACAAGCGGCACAACGTGAATCTTGGCCTGTGTGTTCTCCAATTTACGCCGTCATGTCTATCTTCGATCGAGTTTAACGGCTGTAACGAAGACTCCGTCGGCAAAGTCGCATTCATTTTAACTATGCGTTACGCGTGGTACAGACTCACGCAAAAACGCCCTAACTCTTTGGCCTGATAACAGGTTGAGAAGTTCAAGGATGGCTTTGGATGCAGACGATATCTCTGGCAGTTCCGCCCCCCGCCCTGATGGGTTTGGGGGATCACGGAACCGTCGGACAAGCCGAGGAGTCCATCGGGGATCGGAGTACCCCGACGGCACCGATGATTTTACCAGGGACACACGGAAGGTGTTGGCCGGTTGACCGTGCTCACTGCGGTGGCTGGATGAGATCCGCTTTCTTGCGGCGCTCATACGGACGGTAGTCGAACTCAATCCGTTACGGATCTCGAACGCCACAAGCTTTCGACGTTTCTGCGGTCGGGTCGGCCAAAGCATCGATTCCAAGGGAAGGGAGACGCTGGATTATGAAATGGTTGCGGATCTGTAGTGTGGTGCTCACGTCATTGTGTATGTCGGCTGGAGCAGAAGCCGCCATGCAATGCGGGGCCGGTAAGAGCTGTGGCTGCGGGCCTTCTGATCAACCCGCGTGCTGTCAGCCCAAGATTATGTACAAACCCGTTGTCGTGCGACCGACCTGCCCGTCGGTGCATGGCTATCAACGGCAGTGCGTCAAGCCAGCGAGCTATGACAACTGCTGTGGCAAGGGAAGCTGCTGCCCGAAGAGCAAGCGTGGCTGCAATAGCTGTGGAAACAGCAATTGCAATGGTGGTTGTGGCAACGGTGCCGCTTGTGGTGCTGGCCCCGCTGGCACCTGTGGTCCCGCTGCAGCGAACTGTGCTGCCCCCGCTGGCAACTGCGGCCCTGCCGCTGCTGCTTGTGGTCCGGCTGCTGCAGCGAACTGTGCTGCTCCGGCTGCTAACTGTGGTCCCGCTGCCTGCGGTCCCGCGGCTGCTGCCAACTGTGCCGCTCCGGCCCGCAACTGTGGTCCTGCCGCCGCCAACTGTGGCCCGGCTGCCGCTAACTGTGGTCCGGCTGCGGCCGCCAACTGTGCCGCTCCGGCTGCCAACTGTGGTCCCGCTGCTTGCGGTCCCGCGGCTGCTGCCAACTGTGCCGCTCCCGCTGGCAACTGCGGTCCTGCCGCTGCTGCTTGTGGTCCGGCTGCCGCTGCTAACTGTGCCGCTCCGGCTCGCAACTGTGGTCCCGCCGCCGCCAACTGTGGCCCGGCTGCCATGAACAACTGCGGTCCGGCTGCTGCTAACTGTGCCGCTCCTGCTGGCAACTGCGGTCCTGCCGCTGCCAACTGCGGTGCTCGTAACTGTGGTCCCTCGACGAGCTGTGGTGCTCCTTCCGCCGGCTGTTCCGCTGCTTCTTGCGGGATCGCTCAGTGGATCTATGCTTCACAGACCGCTTGCTACGCCAAGGATCGCTGCTGTGCGATTCGCCGCCTCGGCAAGTGTGATTGTTCTTGCAACCCGGAAATCATGTGCGCTTTCGTCTATGCCTTGAATGACTGCGACGAACGCGTCCGTTGTGAAGCCGCGGTGCAGATCGGTAACCAACTGAAGTGCCATCCTTGCTGCTGCAACGACAAGGTTGCTCAAGCTCTGATGTGTGCCTTGGGTGATTGTGACAAGAAGGTTCGTAAGTATGCCGAGAAGGCCTTGTGCCGATGCGGTTACGAAGTGACCAGTGCGTGCAACCTGCCCTGCAGTGCAACCAGCACTTGCGGTGCCAATGGTTGTGGCCCGGCTGCTTCTTGTGGTCCTGCTGCGACGAACTGTGGTCCTGCTGCGTCAACGAACTGCGGTCCGGCCCCGATGGGTGCGACCCCCGCTCCGGCTGCTGCACCGGCTCCCGCCGCTGCTCCCGCTGGTGACGCCGCTCCGGCTCCGGCCCCGCCGGCCGCTGAACCCGAAGCCTACTTCCCGGCTCGGATTCGCGACCAGCAGACCGGTGCCAGCCGTGCTCGCAACACGTTGGCCAACCTCTTCGGTCTGCGGTAAGCCTGAGGGGGCGACTCCTGACGCTCCACTCTCCGAAGAGAATTCCTCGGACAGTTCCGACTGAGTTCGACGTACCGACGGCCTGGGTGACCTCCATCCCCAGGCCGTTTTTTATTCTTTGTGGGGTTGGCTGGCGGCCTTCTTCTCATGCGGTGGATCTGTCGGTACCACCCACAACACAAATGGCAGCATCAACAGACCGTTCGATAGTCCCACAATGAGTACAGTCACCACTCCGAGGCCGCGGCACACTTTCATTCCAATCAAGAAATACATCAGGCAGAGGCACAGACAACGCGCTCCGTATGACATCTTGATTGGCAGATGCCGCATTCTGGTTGAGGTGACTGCCGCGAAGGCGTCGATTCCGAGGAGCATGGCCAACGAGGTGTCAAATCCTGCAATTGGGATTTGGGGCGCGAGCCACCTCCCAAGTTGTAATCCGATCCAGCCGGAGCCGAATGCCCCAGCCAACGCCACAGGAGCCAACAGCAAACATCCGAGTTCGTCTCTGCGAGCTGCACCGATACAAGCTGGGCATCGAATCGCACGAAAAGATCGGACTGGAGTTGGTGTTCCGCAATCGATGCACGGTTGTGTCGTCTGAATCCAGGGCATCGCACATACCGATTTCTCGCGAAGTACGGCGACTCGAGACGGGTCTCCACGGACACTCGCCTACGAAGGGACTACTTGTCCGCCTTGGCCTCCGCCTTCTTCTCTTCAGGCTTGTCTTCCGACTTCAGAATATCCATGAAAACGGGCTTCAATTCTTCCGCGGCGATCCCGCGGTAGATCACCTTGCCTCCGCGGTCGATCACGAACATGCTGGGCAGATGGATGATGCCGTAGTCGACGGCCAGCGGGCTGCCTTCCAAACCGCCCGGTTCGTGGAGCTGAGTCCAGTCGACTTTGTGCTCGGCGATCCAGGCTTGGGCCTCTTCCTTGGTGGCATCCAGATTGACCCCCAGGATTTCCAGGCCGCGGTCGTGGTATTGCTCATAGAGGGCTCGGATCTGCGGCAGGTCCTTGACCAGCGGTTCGCTCCAGTTGGCCCAGTAAATCACCAGCACGACCTTATCATTGAGAGTGGCAATGTCGACCGGCTTGCCCTTCAGATCTTTGCCGCTCAGCCGGAAGGGTTCTCCCTTGCTGTCGAGACGCGACAAGGCACCTTTGGCGCGAGCACCCGACGGAGTCTCCGGGGCGGAACTCGATAACTTGACGTACCACGTCCGGGCATCCTTCAGCTTGCCTGAGAATTCGTAGGTGCTGCCCAACTGGAACAAGGCTTCGGGCGAATCATCTGCCTTGGGGTATTTGGTGACAAATTCTTCGAGCGACTCGAGCCACTTCTCCTGGATTTCAGAGGTCTTATCGGACGGAGCTTTCCGCAGCTTCTGGCTGTACTCGGCCGTCATGATGCGATAGGTCAGATAGGCCACCAGCGACGACTTGGGGCTCTCCTTTTTGACGTCGGTCAGCATCGATTTGAGCTGTTCGATCCCATCATTGTAGGTGTCCGATTGGACGCCCGCCGCGATCCCATCGGCGATCTGCTTTTGCCACTGCTCCTTGTCTTCCGGAGTTTCAGAGGCGGTGACCAGCTTACGCAAGGCCACGGTGCGTTGCGTGTTGAAATCCGACCAGGCGGTCTTGGAGGCAGTCGGCCCGGGTGTCTTCTTGTCGAGTGCCTGCAGCTCTTCGATCAGCTTCTGGACCTTGGGGTTCTCGGCGGTACCGGCTGCTGGTTGGGGTGCCGGCTGATTCCCGACGATCGCGGGGGAGAAGAGGCCATCTTCCGCCACCTGCACCGAATTGCCTTCGAGCGGTTGCGGCATCCGAGTCAGCTTCCAGGCATCGCCGACTCGGATCAAAGTGCCGAGTTGAATCAGGCCGGTCTGACCCTCGTTTTCAACCAGTGTCATCGCATTCGGATGGGTCACCAGATCTTCGCGGCTGCCGGTCTGTTCGGTGGGGATCGTACTGGGGATGGTCCCCTGGAATTGCAGCCACTTCGACTTGCCCGACAGCATCTTCACCTTGGAGAGTTTCTCCAATTGGCCACCCAGGCCGGTGAGATTCTTCTTGATCGAATCGCTGAGTTCTGCCTTGAGTGCGAGACGCGTGAGATCTTCCGAGCTCAGCACGAGAGTCCCCAGCAAACGTTCGTCCTTGGCGATTAAGGCTTTGACGACTTCCCTGGATAACTCTTCGGGAGACAGCGCTTTCCACGAATCGATCTTGCCATCTTCGTTCTTGTCGATGCCCCAGCGGCTGCCCCCCGAGTTGAACCAGCGCATCTGGTCGACTTGCTTGTTGTAGTCGGAATCCTGATCGCGATAGACCTCGACGCTGTCGCGATAGTAGCGCCACTGGTCGACGATCTTGTCGTCATTGGAATCGACGAACCGTCGCAGGACCTGGCCAGCGGGCCCGTTCACAACCCAGCCAGAGCCTTTGGCGTAACGCTCGACGGTGACTTTGCTCTGTTTGGCATCTGCTGCATTGGGGATTTCATAGTCCACGTCGCTCTGAGTGGGCCGGAAAGTCAGAGCGAAATCGGCAGAAGGGGCATCGGCGGCCAGACCGACCGAGACCGATCCCAGACACCAGACTCCCAGCCAGACCCCAATGCCGTTGCGCCGTTGATTTGACCGTGACATGCTAATTGACTCCCTTAACTGCAACTGCGAAATCCATTCAATGAGCCCGACCGATTTTCGGGCATGGCCGAATTGTAATCCATTGCACGGGAATGGGTCACTAGCGATTGGGGACACTTTCCCATAAGTCCCATCCGTCCCATTGGTCGCATAAGTCCCATCAAAAAAACGCATCAGAATTCATGGGACACATGAGACTTATGGGACGGATGGGACCAATGGGATTGGAAAGTATGTCTTCTGACGACCCGACTCGGAGAGCCAGGCTACGAAGTCAAACTACGGGTTTAACACAACGTTGGCAATCGTTGATTCACTTTCGGAAGTGGCATTTGCTATCATCCGACCAGACTTCGCGTCGGAGGCCGCTCTGGGCGGTGGACCGTGCGAATAGCTCGTTCTGGGACTTGGCAGTTGCGCTCAACGGAGAACTGCGGGATGCTCGGGATGGGCCGATATAGGATTCTCGGAGGAACGCTTACGCGATGAAGATTACCCAATTTCTGGGCCACCATGGCGTCCAGGATAATCCGTTTGGACAGGAAGACGCGCAATCCGATCAGGTGTTTCGGCAGCATTGCCTCGATTCGACTCATCACCCCGCCTGGGCCAAAATCCTGGGCAGTCCCTCAGAGCCGTCCACCGCGATCGTGTTCGGCGAAAAGGGCAGCGGCAAGACGGCCCTCCGATTGCAGTTGGTTGAGGAGCTGACGAACTACAACCAAAAGAACATGCGGCAGCGGGTCTTTATCATCGAATATGATGACCTCAACCCGTTTCTGGACTGCTTTGCTCAGAAATTGCCGCGTTGGCGACGTCAGCCCGAAAAGGCGTTGGCTCAGTGGCGGCTGTGGGATCACATGGATGCCATTCTCACGTTGGGAGTGACCCAACTGGTCGGAGTGATCGTCGGTGATCCCCCCGTGCAGCAGGACGAAGGCAACGAGATTCATCCCGCCCAGATCAATAACCTGACCAATCTCCAGAAGCGGGACCTGTTGCTGCTGGCCTCGTTCTATGATCATTCTCGAGCCATGTCCCCCATGCAGCGTTGGAAAA
Source organism: Planctomycetaceae bacterium (assembly GCA_021732415.1). Classification (GTDB taxonomy): domain Bacteria; phylum Planctomycetota; class Planctomycetia; order Planctomycetales; family Planctomycetaceae; genus JAKFVC01. The sequence continues at coordinate 12,610 of JAKFVC010000261.1, read as the reverse complement.
CGTTGCGGCGGAAGCTGGGATTTTCCACCTGGAAATCACAGTTGGATCTGGCAGGCGGGCTGCTGGTCACGTTGGTCACTCTACTGATCTGGAGCCAAATTTCGTTCGAATCGCTGGGCAGTCGGATGGCCGTGTTTGGAACGTGGTGGTTCTGGCTGATCATGGCGGTCGGCTGGGGGCCGTGGCTGAAACGGCAGGCGGGGCTGTTGTGGACGGCGATGCACATCAATCGCCAGGTCCGCGTGATCGAGCATCAAGTCAACACAGTTCGCGGCATGCTGTCGCGGTTTGAACGCCAGCAATTGGCCAATCAGCCGCTTCCCAGCCGTGACCGCAGTGATGACCGCTATGAACTGATCAACAAGCTGCGGAGCGTGCTGAATTCCCTGGGGTTCAACAGCATCGCGGTGCTCGTCGATCGCGTGGATGAGCCCCACTTGATCAACGGCAACCCCGAGCGGATGAAGGCCTTCCTGTGGTCGATGTTCGACAACAAGTTCCTCAAGCATCCGGGAATCGGGTTCAAGTTGCTACTGCCGAAAGAAGTCTATCCGTACGTGAATCGCGGAGATCGCGAATTCTACGAACGTTCGCGGCTCGACAAGCAAAACCTGATCCAGAGCCTGGAATGGACGGGCGAATCGCTGTATGACCTCGCCAATGCGAGACTGGCAGCGTGTGCGACCATTCCGAATACATTCCCCTCGATCAAAGACTGGTTCGAGGACACCATTACCCAGCAAGAGTTGATTTCCACTCTGTCACGGCTGCGAGTCCCCCGACACCTGTTCAAATTCCTGTATCGATTGCTGATTGCGCATTGCAACCGATCGACGGAAGAGAGCCCGCAATGGAAGATCGACCGGCCGACGTTGCAGTCGGAACTGGCGCTGTTTATGCGGGATCTGGATGCGATTGATCGCGGGATGGGAGTGGGGTAGGAGGGAAATGTCTAATTGCCTAATGTCTAAATCCTAAAAGGACATGCTCGAGACGCGTGTTCCTTTTTAGACATTAGTCATTAGACATTAGTCATTTCCCCACCGATTCGATCACGCGGCATCGGCCGTCTTCGTCAATCGGTACCTCAACGCGACCTTCAAGTAGCGTTCGCCGCGGGCGTCGTAGAAATAAATGACGTTCAAGTCCGAGGCCCAGATGGCGGACAGGCGGAGGGCTCGCGGGCCTTGGACGATGAATTGGATCCCGCAATTTTGGCCACCTCGGGTTAGCGGCAACTCTCCTAAAGGAGATTGTTCCGCCAGCAGATTTTCGCGTCGGCACAGCGTTCGATGCACGTACTCGCGAAGTTCGTCAAGGGAAAAAAGGGTGACCGGGGGAGCCGTTTCAGTCATCGGGTGCCTTCTCCTGGTGATTTCGCAAGCCAACTCTGGGTGGAAAACTCAGTGCAGCGAGAGAGGGTATCGACCGCGAACCGGTGGCGACTTGTTGTCAGTTATGGCGTTCACCCCCAATTCGGCGTCATTTCGCTATTCAACCCAATTTTCAAAAAGTGATCGACAGCGAATGATTGGTGCGGTCAACCGTCCCATAAGTCCCATCAAAATTCATGGGACAAATGGGACTTATGGGACGGATGGGACTTACGGGAATTGGCCTACCGGTATTACAACGCCGTCAAATTCCACATAACCGTTAGAGTCAGCGAGTGCATAATGCCGAAATCAGTGCCGAGGCCACGGCAAGTGTGGCTGAACGAGTGGATTGCGGTTCCTTGTTCCTGACACTTGACAAACCTATAATCGTGGCTCGTCTAAATGGAATGCAAAAGTCTCGGGCTGGTGTGCGGCCTGGCTGGTTGGTATTTCAAGTGTCCTTGAGGAGTTGTTCCTGTGGCTAAGGTGCGTGTTGGTATTAATGGCTTCGGCCGTATTGGCCGGATCAGTTTTCGAGCGATGGCCGCTCGTCCTGAAGAATTCGAACTGGTCGCCATTAATGACCTGGGCGATCCCAAATCATTGGCGATGTTGTTGAAGTATGACAGTGTGCACGGCCGGTTCCCCGGCGAAGTCAAGGCTGACGGCGATTCGTTGATCGTCAACGGTAACAAGGTCAAAGTGGTTGCCGAACGCGACCCCGCGAAACTCCCCTGGGGCAGCCTGGGTGTCGACGTGGCCTTGGAATCGACCGGTTTCTTCACCGCTCGTGCAAAAGATGGCAAGTCGGGTTACGACAGCCATTTGACCGCCGGTGCCAAGAAGGTCATCCTGTCGGCTCCCGCCAAGGACAAGCCCGACTTGACCGTGGTCATGGGCGTGAATGACAGCGAATTGACCGCCGCCCACAAGTGCATTTCGAACGCGAGCTGCACCACCAACTGCCTGGCCCCGATCGCCAAAGTGTTGAACGACACGTTCGGCATTACCCGCGGTCTGATGACCACCTGCCATGCTTACACCAACGATCAGCGTCTGGCTGACCAGTTGCATGACAACCTGCACCGTTCACGCGCTGCGGCCGTGAACATCATCCCGACCTCGACCGGTGCCGCGAAGGCCGTCGGTGAAGTCTTGCCCGCTTTGAATGGCAAGCTGACCGGCATTTCGCTCCGCGTTCCGGTTCCCTGCGGCAGCATCACCGACCTCGTCGCGGAACTCGGTCGCGACGTGACGGTGGAAGAAGTCAACGCTGCGGTGAAGGCCGCCGCGGATGGGCCCCTCAAGGGAATCATTGAATACAACACCGATCCGATCGTCTCCAGCGACATCATCGGCAACACGCACAGCAGCATTTTCGATGCTCCGTGGACGATGGTCATCGGCGGCCGATTGATCAAGATTCTGTCGTGGTACGACAACGAATACGGCTATTCGAACCGGACCGCAGATCTGATCGCCAAGGTCGCCAAGTTGGTATAATTGGTCGGATTGAAAACAAACAAGCCCGGTCTCTCTCAAGGGAGGCCGGGCTGTTTTTTTGCGATTGGCGATTCGTGTTTGGCGACCTAATCGACAGGTTCGTCCTTCCAGCGGATGGCATCCTTGGGGACACCGCCTTCTTCCAGTTTCGCGCGTAACGCGCGTTCGGTCAGTTCACGGGAGGAACTCTTCTGGGCGATGCGGATCCGAATGCCGTTATCGTCTCCGGTTGCGGATTGTGCTGCTTCGACGACCTCATCCAAAGTGGCTGGTTTGAAGGCGGCTTTGCCTTCCTCACCGCGTCGCAGCAAATAGTCGCGATTGTCGATCAACACGTAGACCACAGCGGGTGGAGGCACGGGCGCGGCCTCCGGTTTGGCGTCTGTTTCCTCAGGCGCCGGGGCATCGATCCCGACGACCTTAGTTTCGGTCTGGCCGGTGGGCAAGCCGATACCGCCGGATCCCAAGCCGAAATTCAGGTCTGGCAGGAGGTAACTTAACGCGGCACCGATCCCGATGCCCGCCAAGACCAGCACTCCGACGACGCGTGATGTTTTCATTGTGAGATTCGCTCGTTCCAATTTGAATTTCGCGGAAACGTGTCACGGCTTCCCACCTGACTGCAATACTACCTCAAGACCTTCAATCATGCCCAGAGCGATTGGATGAAACCCTTGTCAGGTCTCCCGTTAGTAACAATTGCGCCTTGGGAAACGGGGTTGAGGGATGTATTCTGCAATGCGTGTTATTGAAGAGTGCAGGTGTCATGCCGGATTCGTACGGAAAGACATCAGAATACAGAGGACTCACGCCCAGGTGCCAAGGCGCAAAGAAGAACATTGAGCTCAAACCTGTTGTTCATCCCCTTTGCGCCTTGGCGCCTTTGCGTGAGAATCTTTTTTCTGATGTAAAGAAACCGACGGCTGTTCTAGAGGGATGTGTCATGTCTGAGTGGTTGCGGATCGCTGCGGTCGACGAGATTCCAGTCGGTACAGGAAAAGAGTTCGTGGCCGGCGGGCAGATCATCGCCCTGTATAACGTGGCGGGCGAATTCCGGGCCTTGGATGGCATTTGCCCCCATGCCGGCGGACCGCTCGCAGAAGGCAAACTCAGCGGCACAACGGTCACTTGCCCCTGGCATGGACGGCAATTCGACGTGACAAACGGCCGGGATTGCCTCATTCCCAATCAGACGCAGACCTGTTTCGCCGTAAAAGTTGATGGCAAGGATGTTTGGATCGAAATGCCTTAAATCGAGGATTATCAGATTCAAGTCGATGGGAGGGTGAGGCTCCCGCCGAACCGCATAGTCTGGCGAGAGTCGATAAACGCTTGCGGTTCGGCGGGGTACCCTCTGGGTCCCTCACCCTCCCATGACGTCGAAATGTCCATTATGCCGAATGTGCGGCGCTCAAATCCCAGCGGTTCGGCCCCTTGTGATAGTCCGTGGCGCTTGTCAGACTTTGGCGGCAGGCTAAACTAGGAGGGCTCTGTTGAGGGGAGAATTCCGTCTCCAGTACCTGGTTTTCGTTGCCCTGGTGACATCGGACTGGAAAGAGATTTGCAACACCTATGGATCCCGCGTTCTTAGCCGTTCTGTTGCTGCTGCTCTCGATGGTCTTGTTGTTCGCTGAGGTCTTAATTCCCAGCGGCGGGTTGTTGTTCTTTGGTTCGATGATCGCCCTGGCTTGTGCTGTCTGGTCGGGTCATACCGCGTGGTGGTACGCAAATCCGTTGGTATTCTGGGTCTTCGTGATCGGGGCGTTGATCCTGCTGCCAGCCTCGGTGGTCGCCGCCATTCAAGTCTGGCCGCATACGCCGATGGGCAAGCAACTGGAGCCGCCGACTTCCGAGGAAGTCACGCCGTTTGTGGTCGAGCAGCAACGCCTGAGCCGCATGATCGGGCAGATCGGTGAAACGGTCACCCCCCTGAATCCGGCCGGAATGGTACTGATCGCCGGAGAACGCGTACACTGCTTCAGCGAAGGCTTGATCGTCGAGCGGGGCGTGCGAGTGCGCGTGCTGGCCGTGCAAGGCAACCGGGTTCTCGTGCGTCCGTCGTTGTCCCCGCCGGGCTCCACGGCTGCCGAGAGTGGTGCTGCGATTCCTAATGCTGCGGTTCAACCGACCTCGGGCAATGGGGAAATCTGGAACTTGGACGACGGCAGTTCGGACTTGGATTTGCCCGAAGGGCAGGCGTAACGGTGAATTGACTTTGGTCCTTTCCGTCCCTTCTGTCGTTTATGTCCTTTGACTCTTAACGGACCTAGTTTTAAGGGACATAAAGGACGGAAAGGACAGAAGGGACTTCTGCTGCTGAATCGGCAATACCTTTCCCCGACGTCGCAGACTGTCACAATTGCACCCTGTCAGGGTATAACAATAGTCTGGAAACCGCCTGCGCCTGCAGCGCGTGACACTTCCTCCGATAACACCGTAGACGCCATCGAAAAACCTCTGACGAGAGCCCGCTGATTATGCACTCATTCGCCAGTCTGTTCGCTCAGAACGCTGAATTCACACAGATCGTGACGATTTTCGCCGCCTTGGCTGCGATTTTCTTCTTCCTGATCTTCGTCGCGATTTTCGCCCAGTTCTTCAATTTGTGGATTCAGTCGGTCATGACGGGGGCCGGAATTACCCTCTATGACCTGGTGATGATGAAGTTGCGAAAGGTCAATGCAACGGAAATCGTCCGCAGCAAGATCATGGCCGTCCAGGCCCGGATTACCGATCGCTTTCCGCTGACGACGCGTGCTCTGGAATCGCACTTTCTATCGGGCGGCAACGTGCAACGGGTCATTCAGGCGTTGATTGCCGCCCACAAGGCCCGCATTGATCTCGATTGGACGACCGCGTCAGCCATCGATCTGGCTGGTCGTAACGTCCTCGAAGCCGTGCGAACCAGCGTTTATCCGAAGGTCATCGACTGTCCCGATCCCAAGAAGACGCAAGGCACACTGGACGCCGTCTGTGGCGATGGCATTCAACTGTGTGCCCGAGCCCGCGTGACCGTCCGTACCAATCTGAAACAACTGGTCGGTGGTGCGACTGAAGATACTGTTATCGCTCGCGTGGGACAGGGTATTGTCTCCGCGATCGGCTCGACGAGCTCCTACAAGACGGTGCTCGAAAATCCCGACATGATCTCGCGGACTGTGCTGTCGCTCGGACTGGAAGCTCAAACTGCATTTGAGATTGTGTCAATCGACATCGCGGATATCGATGTCGGCGACAACATCGGAGCACGCCTGCAGGCCGATCAGGCCGAGGCCGACATGCGCGTCGCCCAGGCGCGTGCGGAACAGCGGCGTGCTGAGTTCTATGCCCGTGAGCAGGAAATGTTCGCGAAGATCCAGGAAAGCCGCGCGAAAGTCGTGCTGGCCGAAGCCGAAGTCCCGCGGGCCATCGCTGAATCATTCAACACCGGGAAGCTGGGTTTGCTGGATTACTACGAATTGAATAACGTCCAGGCCGATACCAAGATGCGTTCGGCCATCGCGGGCGAAGTTCCCTCGATCCCCGGAAATGCCAATTGATGCGGGCCGGATTTCTTCGCGATGGCGATTGACATCGTGGTAGAATAGGCTTGAGGGACTTCAAGTAGCGGAACGTCGTAAGACTTCCGCCGCATGGTGTCAGACAAGAATTCTTACGAATTCTTCTACGATAGAGATGAGTGATCAAAACCATGAGCCCCAGCTTCGAACCACTGTTGTCCGCAGGTTTTTCGGAACTGATCGGCCTGATCGTGGTCATGGTTTCGATCATTGGCTGGGTCATCAAGCAAGCTCAAGGCAACAATCAGCAGCTTCCGCCCCCTGTGCAGCGGCCAGGCCGACGCCGGGAAGAACGCAATGCGGACGAACTGGATTCGTTCCTGCAGCAGGTCAACCGCCAACCCGAACAGCGCCAGCCCGAACAGCGGCAGTCCAACCAAGGGCCTCGCGGCAACGGCAACCAGAATCGGTCTCGTCCGCCAGCGACCCAGCGGCCTCCTGCCAAGACGGTGCAACGCCAGCAGCCCGCTCCAGCCCAACAAGCTCCTCGGCGGTTGGTCGAGGACAGTGCCTCGCGACGTGAAGCCGCGGCTCAAGGTGCCAGTGGGAGCGGAGGCGTGGCGCAGCATGTTCGCGAGCACATGGCCGAGCGCATCGGCGAAGAAGCGAAACGCGATGTCGGCCAGGGGATCAAAGACAGTGTCCTGCACAATATGGGCACCGGCTTGGTCGCACCGGTCGAAACGGGCACGAGTGTCCGCAAGACGGCGACCCAATTGTTTGCGAAAGAGCCCGCCACTGCGGCGGAATGCTGCGCCGCCGATCGCATGGCATCCTTACGCAAGATGCTCAACAATCCAGAAAGCATCCGGCAGGCGATTGTCATTCAGGAGATTCTGAACCGGCCGAAGTGCTTGCGATAGCCCGGGGTGCTTTTAGAAAATGCGTGAGTGGATCGACAGTCTGAGAGTGCCAGAGTGTGAGGGTATGAGGGTGAAGACAGGTCGAATCACTTTCGAGCTGGATAGTTACTCCGTTACTCTCACACACTCATACTCTCAAACTCATCCGACCACGAATCCGGTAAGACCACCCGAGCACTGAAACCTTAAGCCTCAGCCTGCCAGATTGATCATGGTCGAACCCGTAGTTTCCTCGGATGCCGAAACCACCGTGGTCCGACGCCTCGGTGACGCTCGCTCCAGCAGCGTTCCCCTCGGTGCCCACGATGCCGTGCCGCACGTGATGCTGCTCTCTGGGCGATTTCAAGTGCGGGGTAGCTGCACCTACACGCTGCGCCTGGCCAGGCATCTCCCCGCCAGTGGAATACGTCCGCTGATCGTCTGCCCGAACGCTCGTCTGGTCGAGGCCACACAGCGGCGGGAACTCGGGATTCGCGAGTACTCCTATCTTGATGTTCCGTTCTACAACCGGGTGGTTTTGCAACGCGTCGTCAGTGACCTGGGAGACCAGACGCCCGACTTAATCCACGTCCAGTCACGCCGGGTCCTGCGACAAGGCAAGTGGTTGGCCCGCAAGCTGAATCGCCCCTACATCCTGACGGTTCACGACTATCTGAGCCCGCAGGAAAAAGTCCAACTGAATGATCCGCCCTGTGCGCAGGTCATCACCGTCAGCGAGTCGGTCAAACGCGACTTTATCGCGAAGACGGGTGTCTCCCCCGAGATCGTCACGGTGATTCCCAGTGGCGTCGATCTGAAAGTCGAAGCGCGAGCCGAACCGATCCTCGATCCCGGTCATGTGCCCATCATCGGAACTGCCGGACCGCTGGAGACAGTCAAGGGGTTGCCATTCTTTCTCGGAGCGGCATCACGCGTCCTGCAAACGGGGCGAGATGTGGAATTCATCGTCTCCGGAGCGGGTCCGGAAGAAGCCAACCTGCGACGTCTCGCTCGGGAACTCGGGATTTCCTCCAAGGTGACTTTCGTCCCGTACATGCTGAATTTCTCCGAATCGCTGTCGGCGATGGATATCTTCTGTCTGCCGTCCCTGCAGCAGGGACTGGGAACCATCATGCTGGAAGCGATGGCCTCGGGAATTCCCGTCATTGCCTCGCGCGTCGGCGGCGTCTACGGGGTCATTCACGATCAGCACAACGGCCTGCTGGTGCCACCTTCGAACAGCCGGCAACTCGCCGACCGTATCCTGGAATTGCTGTGTGATCCGCTCCGCGCCCGGCATATCGGTGAGAACGGCCGCGATCTGGTGCAGGAAGAATTCGGCCTGCACCGCATGGTCGGATTGACCGCGGACATGTACCAGCGCGTCATTGCGTCTTCTGCCAAGTAAATGCGGAGAGATAGCGAAGGGTCGGGCAGACGATGCGGTAGTATGAAAGGCTTCTTCGTTAGACGTTGATGCGACCCGGTTCGTCGATCAATGTCAGCGCGAGAACGAGTCGGAAAACTCCTGATCGGTCATAGAGGATTTTTGCCACAGAAGGACACGGAAGAAACACAGAAGACAGAAGTCAGAGGGAATCTTGATTTCCAGTTCTGTGTTTCTTCTGTGTCCTTCTGTGGCAAAAAACTCTTCTTGATAGAGTTCTACGCGTCTTCTGCTCGCCCGACCCTTTGCCCAATCACGTTTGAGCATCCGGCACGATCTCAAACGCACTGCTAACCTCAACGGGGATCCGACAGAGCGTCCCCGTTTGAAAACTGACGAAGGCCCAGTTCGTGGAGGCCTCGGCCAGCAGTGCCTGATCGGTCGATCTCAAGATCTGAAAGCGTCGTAGAGACGTGACCTTCTTCATGTCGGCGACCCAGGTTCGGATGACGATCACATCACCCATCAAGGCGGGCTGCCGGTATTCGATGTGATGACTGCGAACCAGCCAGCCTTGTCCCAGTCGCAGGTAGTCCTCGGTGGTCCAGCCCTGAGCATCGGAATGGCGGACAGCGGCACGTTGCGTCCAACGCAGGTATTCAATGTTGTTGACGTGCCCCATCAGATCGATCTCCGAGGACACCACGCTACGCTGATCTTCAAAAATTGCCGGCATGGAAGTTCCTAAATCACTTAGTGATTCGAGTGGATGGGAGGGTGAGGCTCCCGCCGAACCGCATAGTCTTGCGAGCGTCGAAAGACGCTTGCGGTTCGGAGGGAGCCTCACCCTCCCATCACGTCGAAATCCTTCATAGCTTGCAGTCTGCGAGTTTAATAAAAATCAAGGAATTAGCTGTAGTTTGCCCAAGATATCGCTGCGTCCCAAAGTGACATTTGTCAGGCAGAGACAACACGTCTCTGACGCATCTCATCGGTGAGGCGAGACTTAGGTACTCATGCTCAAACTAACGATTTTTTCATCGTGTTCAGGCCTCATTGGGGGCCCAATTTTGACTTGCGCCGCGGGGTGCTTCTCATTGACATTGAGTTAGGTCCGAAATATTTACGCCAACAGCTTAAATCGTATGGATTTCCGATTGACAGTACTTTCCAAAGCCGATAAATAAATTGTTGCAGGGTGAATCCAAGTCGTAGTGTATGCTGATCAGGGACGATACAGCCTCGACGCAGAGGACTGCAACCGATCGCTGCCACCGTGGGTGCCGGGGCAGGACAAGATCTATTTTCCAGTTGCACCGCAAACTACAAGGAGCCACGGAAATGGCTGATAAGAAGCCCGCTGCTGCCAAGAAGGAAGCCCCTCCCGCCAAGTCGACCAAGGCTAAGGAAGGCGCCAAAACCGCTGCCAAGCCCGCCAAGAAGAAGTAATTTTCTGACGGCGTCCGCTCTCGAGCGGAAACAAACGCAACCCAACTCCAACAGGCCGAGCAGTTTTGCTCGGCCTGTTGTCTTTCTTTGGTCCAAACAGAGGCACAGACAACTCAGGGTCGGGAATCTCCTGATTTGTCAAAGAGGATTTTTGCCACAGAATGACACAGAAGAAACACAGAAGCCAGAGGGAATTCTTCTTTCCAATTCTGTGTTTCTTCTGTGTCATTCTGTGGCAAAGAACTCTTCTTGATTGATTACCGTGAGCCTGCTGCACACTGGGGAATAAGGTGTCCGCCCCTTCGATCTGCCTTGTGGAGGTGAATTGCGAGCCCCTGCGTGTTAAATTGGGGGTTCAGCCAATTCACGGCGTCTGACTGGGGTTTCGTTTTCTACAGAATATCTATCCGGATCGTTCTTAAGGGGTGGCCAAGATGCCCGTCCGCGTGCGTTGTCCGCAGTGCGAAAAAGTAATCAGTGCGCCAGACGCAGCCCGTGGCAAAGCCGTGAAATGTCCGGACTGCCAGGCGCGAGTCCCCGTCCCGGCTGCCGAAGCCGAAGCGGCGTCACCCGCCAAACCGAGTGCCGCGAAGCCCGCAGCCAAACCGGCTGCGAAGCCGGCCGCGACGGCCAAGGCGGCCCCCGCCAAGAAAAAGGCGGCTGACGACGATGACGAAGACTTCCTCGCCAAGCTCGACCTGAGTCGCTCGGAAGACCGGAATACCAAGGTTTGTCCCAAATGCGGAACCGTGGTCGATGAAGAGGACACGGAGTGCGCAGCCTGCGGCGTTGATCTGCAAACCGGTGGGCTCGGCAAGACCGCTCGTAAAGCGCGCATGAAAGGGGCGGACCCCAACGACTTCTATGGTAGGGCCTGGAAAGACGGCTACGAGTTCGTCAAAGAGAACTTCGGCATCACAATGAACAGTTGGATCAATGTGATGATCCTGTTCGCAGGATCGGCCGTGGGCTTCATCATTGGCGCGGTGGCCATGATCTTCGAGCACACGCCCTCTGCCATCTTCTTTCTGGTCCTGGGAACCCTGGGTTCGCTGGGAGTCTATGGCTGGTTCTTTTCGCTGTCCGCGAAAGTGGTGATGTTTGCCCTGGACAAGAAGATCAAACTGGATCGAACCAGCTTTGAAATCTTTACCGCGATGGCGACCGGTGTGAGCTGGACCATCTGGATGGTGGCTTCTGCGGTTCCCTTCGCACCGATTTGGGGTCCGATCTATTTCGTTACGAAAGACAGCGGTCCGGCCATTAACTACGGACTGACAGCCGCAGTCGCCTTGTTCTTTGCCTTGCTGCCGATTCCCTGTGTGATCGCGCACCGTGCCATGCCCATTAACTGGATGATCTGGGTCTCACCGCTGATGTGGAAGATCGCCGTCAAGAACATCGGGGGCGTGCTGTTCTGCTGGGTCGTGGCCTTCACGACGTGGCTGCCGATCGGACTGTTGATTCTCGGTGAAGTGCTGATCCTCAAGAACTTCCTGGTCTGCATTCTGCAGGCCTTCGGGATGAAGGATACGTCCGCCATCGAAACCCAGACGGCCGCGGTAGGCTTCGCATTCACGGGTGGCTCGATTGGGATCGCCGGGGCCATTTTTGTGATCATCGGCATGCTGATCCTGCGCGTCCTGGTCCTGTTCTTATTCACCTGCTGGTCGATGTACATGCTGCGGACTGTCGCCCAGTTTACGTTCTACAACAAGAAGGGGCTGGAACTGATCAGCGAAGTGAAGGAAAAGGCCTACGTCGCGAAGAAGATCGAATTGGGCCCCGACGGCGAGCCCATCAACAAGAGCGGGAAGCTGATGGCCATCCTGGTTCCCATAATTGGCATTGTGGTCCTTTACGGCGCGGTCTGCGTGATTATGGCCTCGGCGGCCCCCGACTACATTCCGCTGCCGAAATTCGTGTCAGAAAAACTCGGCCTCGTCGCCGGTGCCCCCCCAGCTCCCGCTGCTGCCGTACCCCTGCCCGGTCCCGGTGCCCCGGGGGCTGCCCCCGGGGCCGCCATGCCAGCAGCTGGGCCCGCCCCTGGCGCCGCCATGCCGGGTGCGCCTGGGCCTGCCCCGGGCGCTGCGCTGCCGGCTCCTGGAGCGCCAGCGGCTGGTGCTCCCGCGCCTGGTGCAGCGGTACCTGCTCCGGCTGCTCCATGAGCATGAGTACTTGTCCGGCACTTGTGCTAGATCGATGAATACAAGCTCGAAGCGCGAGCTTTGAAGAATTGCATCCCGGAGGGATGCCAGAGAGTAGCCGGTGGTTGAGGAGCCTGTCACTTATACACAACGAATTCAATTTTCTGGACCGAAAGCAATCCAGGCAGTTGCGAAGTCGGTCATTCTTCGAAGCCCGATCCAAATCGGTTGAGGTCCTGCTGGGGCTTCAGTGGCTCGGTTGTTGTAGCCCCCCAGTTGCGACAGCAACTGCATGATCTCGGATAGCTGCGGCAGTTTTTTCGGGAGAGGCCGCTTGGTGACCACT
>JAKFVC010000321.1 GCA_021732415.1 Planctomycetaceae bacterium | reverse complement strand
TCCCCGCCCGGTTCGTTTTTCCGGCCAGGGCGAGGGGAGCAAAAATATCGCTTTAGCTTGTATCGAATTCGACAGACTGAACGCACTCAATGAAAACGGTCCACATCATTACGCGGCTAATCCTGGGGGGCGCGCAAGAAAACACGTTGCTGACGGTCGAAGATCAGCAGCGAGATTGGCACGATCCAGTCACCTTGATCACCGGCCCGGGATTGGGCCCCGAGGGGAGCTTGATTCAGCGGGCGGAGCAGGGTGGTCTCGATGTTCGGGTCATCCCCGAGTTCCGCCGCAACATCCATCCCTGGCGCGATTGGTCCAGTTACCGCAGCCTGGTCCGTTTGCTACGCGAGATTCGACCTGAAGTCGTACACACCCATAGTTCCAAAGCCGGCATCCTCGGCCGTGCCGCGGCCTACAAGCTGGGAATTCCGTGCGTCCACACGATCCACGGCCCGTCGTTCTATTCAGGGCAGCCGCGGCTGGTTTATCACACCTATCGCTGGCTGGAGACCTGGGCCGCCCGACGGTGCGACAAGCTGATCAGCGTCTGCGATGCGATGACCGATCAATACGTCGCGGCGGGAGTCGCTCCGCGTTCGAAGTTCGTGACTGTCTACAGTGGCATGGAAGTCGATCAGTTTCTCAACCCGCCACGCAGCCGCGAAGAGGTCCGCCGAGAACTGGGATTTGCCGATGACAACATCGTTGTCGGCAAGGTCGCGCGGCTGTTCCATCTGAAGGGACACGACGACGTGATCTCGGCGGCCGAGCAAGCGATTGCTCGCAACAAACAGTTGCGGTTTTTGTTCGTCGGCGATGGGCTGCTGCGGGCGGAACTCGAGCAACGGATTGAACGGGCAGGTTTAAGTGGTTATTTCGTCTTCACCGGCTTAGTGCCCACGAACCGCGTTCCCGAGCTCATCCAGGCGATGGACATCGTCGTCCACACCAGCTTGCGTGAAGGGCTGGCCAGAGTCCTGCCGCAAGGCTTGATCGCTGGGAAGCCGGTGATCAGTTACGACGTCGATGGAGCTCGCGAAGTCGTCATTCCCGAACAAACCGGTTGCCTGTTACCCCCGCGAGATGTTCCCGGTTTGGTTGAGTCGATCCTGCAATTGGCCGCCGACCCCGCACGGCGCGAGCGTTACGGCGCGAATGGCCGGGCACTCTGTGTCGAACGCTTCCGGCATCAGCACATGACGCAACAGTTGCGGAAGATCTATGCCGAGGTGATTGCGAATAGAACGAGGAAGTAGATTGGAACAATTTGGACGGCGGTGATTCATCACCGCTCCGATTCTTGTCGCGCCACGATCATCGGTTCTCAGCCCCAACGGGGCGAACTAGGCCAGCCCAGGGCATCGCCCTGGGTAAACTCACGTGAATGACCTCAGAGCCCTGAAGGGGCGTACTAAACTTAGATTGTAATCTGATTAGTGCGCCTCTTCAGGGCTCCCATCCATTAAACTGAACCTGCCCCAGGGCGATGCCCTGGGCTGGCCTAGCACGCCCCGTTGGGGCTTTGGAGTCAACTATGACCAACTATCGCTTAATCCCGCGCCAGGCCACTGCGGCTCAGACTGATGCCCTGCGACGGATCGATCTGGCCTGCCAGGAACTCAGGCCAATAGAAGACCGCTATTATCTTGACCGCCGCATCAATTCAGAAGTACCAGCCTTCTTTGCCAAGCATGGCGTGTTGGGCTTCATGATTCCTCAGGAATACGGCGGACTGGGGATCGACGTGCCGCTTTATGCGTGGGGCATGGAGCGTATCGGGCGGGAAGGGACAGGGCCGCGAACCTTCTTTTCCTGCCACATCTCGATCGGTTCGAGTGTGGTCGTGTACTGGGGGAACGCGGAGCAGAAGCAACGTTACCTGCCAGATGCCGCGACGGGGAAACGCATCTTCGGATTTGGCCTGACGGAACCCGATGCCGGCAGTAATCCCGCGGCCATGCAGTCGCGGTTTGAAAAAACGAGTGCCGGGTATGTGCTGAATGGCCAGAAGAAGTGGATCGGTAATGCCGCGGAAGGTGGCACGCTGGTCACGTTTGCCCGCAATCCACAGACCGACAAGATCTCAGCCTTTCTGATCGATACGAATACTCCCGGTTACCAGGCCGACATCATTCAGCACAAGCTGGGAATGCCGACCGCGGGGACCTGCGAGGTCACCTATACCAATTGCGAAGTCCCACGTGCCAATTTGCTGGGTGAGGAAGGCCAGGGAATGAAGATCGCCTATTCGGCCTTAATGGGCGGTCGCCTGGGAGTCGCTGCCGGCAGCATTGGAATCATCGCCGACTGCCTCCATGAGTCTCTCACCTATGCCCGCAGCCGCGAACAATTTGGCAAGCCGATTGGTCGACATCAACTGGTCCAGCGACACCTCGGGCGCATGGCGGTGAAGCTGGAGTCAACCCGGGCGATGGTGACCGCCGCGGCCCTGCGCAAGACCGAATACGATGCCGACCGCACGAATCAGCAATTGCGTACGGAGACCGATCTCCTGATTGCTCAGACGAAGTACTTTGCCGTCAATGCGGCCCAAGAAGCGGCACACGATGCCATCCAGATCTTCGGTGGCAACGGCTTCCTGCTGACGAATCGGCCGGCTCGGCACTATGCCGATTCGCGTGCCTGCCAGATCTATGAAGGGACGAACGAGATTCTCGAGCAGAAGATCGCGATCGGGTATCTGGGGCAGGAGTTCGAAGCGTTTAGCGGGTGAGTCGGCGTAGCCTGACTCTCTGAGCCGGGACTCTTATGCACGAGGAGCACCCGACTCGGAGAGTCGGGCTACGGGCTACGGGCTACGGGCTACGGGCTACGGGCTACGGGCTACGGGCTACGGGCTACGGGCTGCGCTACTCGCTCGCCTCGGCGGATTTAGTCGCAGTCGATTCCCAGTGACCGGTGCGGATCAGTCCGGCCCGGATCTCATGATGGAGGTCTCGCAACGTCAGCGGTTGCTTCAGCACGCGACAGCTTTTCGTCGTGCACTTGGAAGCCTCTTGGTACACGTCCGCTTGCTTCTCCGACACCATCAACAGGCAGGTGACCGAATCAGGAGGGGCCTTCTTGCTGAGTGTTTGAAAGCCGGCAAGTGCATCGTCGTCACCGATGCCATCCCCCATAATGATAATTGCCGCAGGCGGATTGCTGTTGAGCACACGCGTGACGGCGCGCTGCATGTCGCTGAACATCAACACGCGATATCCATGCTTGGTGAGATACGCGCGGAGGACATCCTGATGCTTCATCCGGACTTCGACGCACAACACCATCGGGGCATTATTCGCTGGAGCGGCGGGAGCTTCGGCGATCAATGCTTCTAATGCGCCACCTGTCGTGGATGGCGTCACCGTCGACGTCTTCGCCGCCAGCGGGGGTATCGTGTCGTAATCGTCCATCAAGAAACGGAGATCGGAAACCGCATCTGCCGCAGACTGATAACGCACTTTCGGATTGATGTGCATCAGCTTTTCGATCACCGCCGCAACACCAATGGGCAGTGACGGTTCATGCTCGCGGACCGGTTTGACGTTAGCATAGCGATGGAACTCGCCGCGCTCTTCGGCACTTCTCGTACGCGGCAGAGGCGGAACCCCCGTCAACAGTTCGTAGTAGATGCCGCCGAGAAAATACAGGTCACTCCGCGGATCATTGCGCGAAACTCCCGTATTCTTTTCGAGCGTCGCGTACTCGATGGCCCGCTGCGCACTTTCGCTGACGTTGGCATCGTTCTGAGCGCCCGGGTCCAGACCAGCCAGGCCGAAGTCGACCAGCTTGGCCACCCCCCGCGTGCTCATCAGCACGTTGGTCAGCTTCAAGTCTCGATGAGTCAACCCACGTTCAAGCGCATACTGCAGTGCCGTAGCCATTTCAAAGGTGGCTTTGGTGGCCTCGGCGACCGACAGCTTTTTGCGGATATTGACGAAGTCGCGGAGATTGCCCCCTTCGACGAATTCCATCGACAGGTAATACTCACCCTGGTCCTGACCCACTTCATAGATCGGGACGATATTGTCGTGCTTCAGCGTCTTACCGAGTTCGGCTTCACGCTTGAACTCGGCGATCGACTTGGGATTTTTGGTGTATCGCGAACGCAACACCTTCAATCCGAGCATCTGGCCGGTATTGAGATCCTTCGCTCGAAAGACCCGCGCGAAACTGCCCGAGGCATTGTGATAAAGGAGCGCATAGTGCCCCAGGACCAGCCCCGAAGTTTCTCCACCCTTCTTCGTGAGCTGTGAAGATTGATACGAAGTGATCAATCCCTTGCGTTCGAGGGTTTGCAGGAAAATTTCAGCGGAACCGGCTGCTGGGCCCACCAGGCAATCGTCCATTTGGCGCTGATCGACGAGCCTGAGTTTCAGCAAGGTCTGGCATATCTGGTTGACTTCAGCGCTTGCCATATGACGGTCTATTTCCTCACACGACGGGATCAGGAGACTGCTTCGAGCGTCGTTCGTAAATCAATTATCGGCGCATGTGGCAAATGGCACCACTTGCTGGAAAGGTTCTTTCCAAGCCGCAATGCTCATTCTATCAGTCAACACCGTCAAAAGCCGACCACTAAGTCGCCCGCCACCTGCGGAATGAATCAAGACAATGCCTGCCTTCGCCACGACGATCCCGGATCGTCGGAGGTCATCACGCGGCAAATCCACTTGAAAGTTAGCTCAGGAAGGATTGGCAGGACAGACAGTATCGCGAATTTCATGCTACCACACACCGGGCTGTTTGCAAGTCTGTGAATTCGCGATGAATTGCCTTCGATCGATGTAAACCACGGTGGCAGTCATTGTTATGACCGAATGAATCGAATGTACATCAGGCGTTTCACTGACTTTGGAAGTCGGATTGAGACGGATATGATCGTCTTGTCAGCGCGAGTTGCACTGTCGCGAACTGTGACTCGCCCGATGGCCGATAAGATAAGTCACCCATTTGAAGATAAATCTGGGCCAAATGTAAAAATCGGCTGCTGACTGTGCTCGCGGGACGTGGAAGAGCCGCCCGCTTCAATCTTCAATGAGCACCTTGGGAGACATGTACCAAACGAGTCGTCCATGCGGGGGCAAGACCTCGTCGAAGAAATCGATACAGGCGATGCTGCCCTTCTTGAATTCAATCGAGCCGCCGCCGATCAACTGCGATGCGCAGTGGCTGACATCGGGATTGTGGCCCACGACAGCAATGCGTTCCACGCTCAACCCCTGTGTGGCATTGGCCAGTTGCGTGGCCGTCATCCCGGGACTGAGCCGCGATTCGACGCGCATCTGGTCGCGATTCAGTCCAATAACTTCGCACAGGATTTCTGCAGTCTGAATGGCACGAATCAGAGGGCTGTGGAGGATCAGCTGGGGAGCGTGATCGGGTTTGATCATTTTCAACGCAAACTCGCGAAACAGCTTCTTTCCCTTCGAGGTCAGCTCGCGATCGAAATCCGATTGGACGCTACCCGAAAGTTCTTCGGCCGGGGCATGACGTACGATGAAGAGCTGCATGGGTGGTGGTCCGTATGAATACTGAGAAGTCTCGGAAACATTGAGCCGGCATTGTAGAGAGTTTGTCGCAGCAAAATGTAGGGCGGTTTCCCAGATAGGCTCGCCCAAAAACGGACTCCATGCGAGCCCGGCGGCGTAAGCCAAATGGCACTCGCTTTGTGACTTGGCCAATCAGCCGGCACGCGTTAGCGTCCGGTTCCTTCGGAAATTCGAGTCGATTGTTGCCCTGAACCGGGGTCTAACGCCCAGCGGCGGATTTGTCCTGCCACAAATTGAGTGCCATTTGGCTTACGCCGCCCGGCTCGCCTAGGCAACTGAAAACTCATCGCGGTCACGGAGACTGCAAACAAGCCAGCGTCGCAATCGCCACCGCGGCTGTTTCAATCCGCAGGATCCGTGGTCCCAATTGCATCCGCCGTGCACCAGCCGCGACTGCTTCCTCGACCTCCGCATCGGTGAAGCCTCCTTCCGGCCCGATCAGAAAGAGGGGCGGCAGAGTTGGCGCCAACGATTGCACCGTGACCGGTTCCCCATGTGGATGGGCAATCCAGACGTCGCGGCCGGGGAATTCTGTCGTGAGACAATCTCGCCAGCTGAGCGGTTCGGTCAGCTCCATCAACCGCGTCCGGCCGCATTGCTTACACGCTTCGACAATGGTTTGCCGCAGCTTGTCGAGCTTCCCCTGTCCCGGGTCGACGATGCTCCTCT
Organism: Planctomycetaceae bacterium; assembly: GCA_021732415.1. Taxonomy (GTDB): domain Bacteria; phylum Planctomycetota; class Planctomycetia; order Planctomycetales; family Planctomycetaceae; genus JAKFVC01. Next base: position 12,785 of record JAKFVC010000321.1, on the reverse strand, counting down.
GAGTGACCAGTGGCACGATCCGCTGCACGCCAAGTTCGGTCGCCTTCTCTATCAACCAACGGAAGCGGTCACCTTTGGGAACGCCCGTGGCGATTGTCACGGGAAGCGTCGCGGACTGTGCGAGCTCGCGGCGCTCGACCACCTGCAAACGAATCACATCACGGTCAATGGCCACGATCTCGGCGAGGACTTCGTGTCCCTGCCCATCGAATAACCAGACCGAATCACCGGGTTGCATGCGCAACACACGTTGCAGGTGATGCGCTTCCCGCCCAGTCAATTCCAGGGATTCCGCCGAGACATCGACAGCAGAGAAAAAACGTCGCGGCATGATGAGGAAGCGTTGGTGAGTTCAATGGCCGCGTATCGTGGGACGGGTCTCCAGGCCCGTCCGTCCAGCATGATCGCCGGGAAACGACAGCATCTTTTGAATCACACTATGCGATGCGGTCGGAATTGTCGACGCGCATGAGTCTGCCAGCGCCGTCCTATTAAACGATTTGTTGGGCCGAATGACGGCGGGACGGACGGGCCTGGAGACCCGTCCCACGATGCCTATTCCTGGGCAGTCGTCAAACGCAGTTTGCTGGCTTGCTGATTACTGCGACTTTCCGCAAATCGTTCGGTCGAGACCGGCTTGCTGGAGATGACAAACATCCGCTTCTTTTGAGCACTCTTGTCAGACAGGACGAGGCAGACGACACCCTCGGCGTCATCGCCCAACGCAAGTTTCAACGCTGCCAGGCCACGCGGGCCAGCCTTCGGTTGAGCTGCACCGGCCTCTTCATGGCTGACGATCATCGGATCTTCGTGATCATCAAAGTTGGCATCCGGTGAGATCCCATCCTTCAACAAACGGACCAGTCCGCATTGTTTCAAGAACGCTTGCACTGCTGGCAAGCCAACATACAGGCCGCGTCGTTCTTTAGGGTCGGCCGCCATGCAGATCCCCACAACTTCGCCCTGCAAATTAAACAGGCCACCACCCGAACGGCCCTGAACCGGAACCCCGGTGCATTCGATATTTGCCGGTCCGTTGTAACGATTCAGTTGAGTGACGAGGTGCTTCTGCAGAGTAGGATTGTTGCCCTGTCCGCAGCCGACACTTTGCACCGGCGCCCCTTTTTCCACTTGATACGAGCCGCTCGCCACACGGGCATACGGCAGCGGGTTATCGGTCGCGATCGAGATGATGCCCAGGTCCGACTTTAAGTCGTGCTTCACGTGTTTGCCAACAAATGTCTCTTTCTTGCCACCGTTGAAGACGTCAACTTCAATCAGCGAGTCGTCCTGATAATTACGGAAGACATGGCCGCAAGTGAGGATCAACGTCTGTCCCACTTTGCTTTCGACAATCGTCCCCGACCCCAAGTTCACGCCACCGTTGTCGGTGATACGGATCCGGGTGCTGGCAACCATGGGATCTCGGGTGAGGATCTCACCTTCGAGCATCGGTTGATCATCCAGTTTCGCTCGCACGACAGCTTTGTTCTCGCTCTTACCAGTCTTGGCAACTGGAGCCGGACCAATCCGGTTCCCTCCTAATGCCGGCAGCCCAAAGATCGATTTCTTGGGTTGCTCGGCAGGCTTCCAATTGGTGGGAGGAGTGGACGGAGTATTGGGCCGTCCTTCAACGAATAACGGTGCGTCAGACTTTTGGCTTGAGAAGTTCGGAGCCTCGACCGGCTTGGGGATTTTCGCCAGCATTTGCAGGAGCTTTTGCTCGGACTGCATGCCGACCGTTTGCTCGACCACTTTGCCGTTGACCACCAGCACGAAGGCGGGGATCGACGAGATGCCGTATTGTTGGGCCAGTTGGCGATTCTGATCGATATCGACTTTCCGCACGGCATAGCCTTGTCGATGCAAACGATCGACGATGGGCCCCATCTGCTGACAGGGACCACACCAGGTGGCGGTAAAATCGAGCAGTTCTCCTTGTGGAGCCGTGCCGATCGCACATGTCGCCAGAAAAACGGCCGTGAGGACATGCATAAACAACTCCCCCGCATGGTCATTTCTGCCGCAAGTCAGGTCCTCCATCCACGAACCGCGAACCGGTTCACTGGGCAGAGGGATAGCCTCACGTACAGAAAATTGTTGGATACCAGTAACCCGGCGTACGGCCGATTACCTGGACCAGGCGATTGAGTTGGAGTGCGTCGACGAGCGCGACTGAAATCAGCCGACCGCGCAGCAGTTGCTCAGCCGAGCTCATCTGCGCAACGCCCTGAGACACTCTTTCCCCCATCAACCAGGCCTCCCTGCCTGTTCAACACCGCGACTCAATTCGAGTCACCGTGCCGCAGTTTGCCACTGATTTGGCTCTCTTATTCCAAGTCAGCAACTCATTGCGAATTCTCACCATCCGTGGTGAGGTTACCCCGAGCATCAGCTGCCTGACGCTGCTAGCCTGGAGGGACCGTTGATCCCCAACATCGTCTCCAAGCGGGCGGGAGTTTTGCAGAATTCCCGAATCTCGGAAAGCCGAGTTTCCCGCAATTTTGATTCAAGTGAGGCGTTTTAGGAAAGAAATTCCGAGAGAAGTGTAGCGTTGTGCGCCATCGTGATCGGTCCGTGGGACGGGCCTGGAGACCCGTCCCACGATACCACGTCACTTCACCGGCCGAGCCACTAACTCCAAGCTCGCATCATTGATGACCGACAATTTGCGATCATCAATCGTCGTCGCGCGGACCGTCAACGGTGCCAGGAATGGCCCCGCTGCATCCGCGTCGAAGGTGACCTCAATGGTACCGGATTGCTCATTAGGAGCGATGGTCACAGGCTGCGACTTCACCCCGCGAATTCCTTGCGGAACGAGTAGTTCCACCTGCGTTGCCTGATTCAATCCCATGCTGCGTTGCAAGCGGAACGAGATTTTTCCAGACTGCCCCGGATTGACCGACAACGAACGTCGATCCAGTGTAATGGCCAGACGGCCGGGATCCACAATCGAGATCATCTGATCGTTTTGAGCATTCGAGCTATAGCTCACCACATGCCGGCTGCCGTCTTTATCCGTGACGACTCCCATGACGGACAACGTCGTCCGGCTGGTGCGACCGATTTCCATGAACGGCTGCAGTTTGACAGTGAAGTCAAACTCGTTTTGAGTGGGCGAGATCGAGACGGGTACGCCGGTCACACCCTGTAGATGCCGGCCTTGCTGATCAGCCAGGCGGGCCTCCAGTGGACCGTCGAAACCATTCCGTTGAATCGCATAGTGCCGCACATACTGCGAGCCACGCGGCATGAATTTCGTCTCGAAAATCCCGACAAAGCGGAACGGTGTCGGCAAGGCGACAGCCACCCAGACGGGGTCTAGACGACGAACACCCAGCTTGTTGACGACGACCGCCTGCTGGACCAGTTCCTTACCGTCTTTGGAAATCTTCCCAGTAATTTTCAGCGAGGCCGCTTGAACCTTGGTGCCGTCCGCCGCCACGAAACTGAGCGACACTTCCTTCTGATCGGCCTTGATGACCAACGGCGTCACCGTGACCCCTGCAGGCAGTCCCTCGACTTGCAGAGCGATCTCTTCTTTGACGCCCGGACCACGATCGGCCACAAGCTTCATGGGGGTCGGCTTGCCGCGTTCGATCGTCACGACATCCGTCGCGAGACTCAATTCGAACTCAGGCTTGGCCGCAGTGATCACTCGCACGCGATACGCAAACTGGACCCCGCCGCGATCGGGCAAGCGGTCGCTCAGGCGGATCGAATAGACACCATCGGCAGGTGCTTGAAAACGCAGCCGCGAGTCGGTCTGGCCGTTGGCCTGATCATCGTTCTCGACAACGACCTTTTGCTGAGCATCAACAATCTGGAGTACCGCATCGAGCGGCGAACCCAACCGTGCGGCACGCACTTCCAGATCGAACTCGTCTCCCTTTTTGGCTTCGAACGTCCAGTCGTCAATTTCACCGGGACGCTGAATTCGGCCATTCAGATTCGCAGGGAAGGTAACCCGAGTCGCCATGGCACCAGCCTCGGGTTCGCGGACCTCGGGCAGATCATCCAGTTCGAGGGCAACAGCATTACTGATGACTTCGGGTGTTTCCACGCGATAGTCGTAGTGAAGTTCGGGAGTCGCCGGCAGCTTGATCGTGGGCTTCGGCGTTGCCAAATTGGCCCCAGCCAGCTCGAGCGTTACATCGGCCCCGCGCTGTCCGCCAAGGGGATAGACGAAGTCAATATGCGGTCCCGCGGTCATCGTCAGGCGATAGACATAATCCTGCAGTCCGCCGAATTGAATGTCGTGAATCTTGATCGAATATTGCCCCGCTGTCGGAGCAGTGAATCGGATCACGGCCTCTGACCCGGGTACCGAAAGACTTTCGGCGATCGATTGCCCCTGCGGATCGAACAATTCCAGACGAGCTTCCAGCGGCGACTTCAAACGCGACGCATCGACCGCACACGTGACAGTCTGGCCGGCTTGAACGGTAAAACGCCAGAGATCGACGTCTTCACGAGGAAAAATACGACCATTCGCGGTGACCGGCAATGTGACATCCACCGGATTCGGCAGTCCGAGCACTTCCTCTTCGACGACTTCGGGGAGGTCTCCCACAATGAATGGCAAACTGCCGGTCACACCTTGTGAAGTGGTCGCCTTCCAGAAGTGTTCGCCTCGCGGAGCGTCAGCGGCGATTTCCATCAAGTTGGAATAGTCGAGCGGATAGTCTTCTTTCGCCTGCGACGCGGGCTGCGGGATGACCGGACCTTCAAACCACAACGTTTGCATCCGAGTAATTTCCGCGGCGGCACGAATGCCCGAGCCCATCAACTGGAACTGGGCTTTGTCGTGAAAATTGCAGCCACCGATCCGCACCGGCACCGACGTTCCTCGACGACCACCCGCCGGAAAGATGTACTTGGCATCCGGTGGGTCGGCCTGGACCAGCGATGTAGTCAGTACCAGATTGAGCAGCAGCAGTGATGCGAAAGAGCGCCTGGGCATGTTTCAGTTGCTCGGTAGGTCAGTATCGGGTGGGAAGTCTCTAAACTATCGGTGAGCCCTGCGACCCCCGTGGCAGACGCTGCTAGCGTCTGCGTCTATCGTTTTATTTCAGAAAAACCAGAAGAGTCCCGAGGCTAATTCGGCCGCGTATCTCCGGTTTGTCGCAGACGCTAGCAGCGTCTGCCACGGGGGCTGCTAAACATACAACTCGCGTAGAACCCGACCGTCGGCGGCAATCTTGACCGGGCGGCCTTCGGGAGTATGGAATTCATCCTGAGCGTTGATTCCCAGGCAATCGAACATCGTCGCGGCGAGGTCAGCAGGACCAACGGGGTTCTCGGCAGGCTTCTCACCACGTTCGTTGGTGGCTCCAACAACCAGGCCACCCTTGATGCCGCCGCCGCTTAACAGGATGCAGTTCGAGGGGCCCCAGTGATCGCGGCCGGCGTCTTTGTTGACGCGCGGTGTCCGGCCGAATTCGCCCATCACCACGAGCAACGTTTTGCGTTGCATTCCGCGTTCATTGAGATCCTGCAGCAGCGTCGTCAAGCCGGTGTCGAGATGCGGCAGCAGATCATTCTTCAACACGTTGAAATTATCGTAGTGGGTATCCCAATTCGTATGGTCAATGGTGACGCAACGGACACCCGATTCAATCAATCGACGAGCCATCAGGCACGACTGACCGAGTGAATGGCGACCGTAGCGGTCTCGCAGAGCATCGGGTTCGCGAGCAATATCAAACGCCGCCTTGGTCTCCGGCGAAGTCATCAATTGGAAGGCTTTCTCTTGGAAAGTTCCCAACGATTTCGCAGCCTGATTGGCTTGTGACTCGGCCGATTTGCGGAAGCGGTCGACCGTCGCCAACAGCTCACGTCGATTGCCCAGTCGGTCTGACGGGACGCTCAGCGGCGGGACGAGATCGGGTACGGCGAAGTTCGGGGCGTTGGGATCAGCTTCAACCACGAACGGCGCGGCGCCAGCTCCCAGATAGGCTGCTCCGCCGGAATTGTGCATGCGGGGCAAACAGACATACGGCGGCACGGAACCACGGGGGCCCAGTTTCTTGGCGATCACAGATCCGTAGGCCGGAAACTGATTGTTCGGCTTAGCGCTGGGATTGAAGCCAGCCCGGGGAGCATACCCCGTCAGCATCCAGTGATCGGCGGGGCCGTGTCCTGAATCAGTGTGGGCGAAGTTGCGCAGCAACGCAAACTTGTCGGCATGCCGTGAGAGCAGCGGCAAGTGTTCGCAAACTTCAATCCCCGGGACGTTGGTCGAGATCGGGTTAAAGTCGCCGCGGAACTCACTGGGAGCATTCGGCTTCAAGTCCAGCGTGTCGATGGTACTCAAACCGCCCTTAAGGAACAGGACGATGAGTGAAACATCTTCCTTCGCCGGTCCACCGTCGGCCGCGATCGCCTGCTGTTGCAGCAGACTGGAGAGCGACATGCCCATCCCCATGGGAAGCATCGCCGCTCCCACTTGAAGACAGTCACGTCGCGAAAGCCGATCGCAGTAGTTTCGTCCGGGCATGTTCCACTCCTGGCAAGCTGGCAGAGGTAGGGAGGGTGACTGTCGTTGTTGTTGCTGGCAGGTGACTTCTATTTCACGTCAGTTCAAAAACTGATCAGGATGAGGGTGTGAGAGTTGGAGAGTGTGAGAGTAAAGACAAGTCCAAACTTGCTCTTTTACTCCGTCACTCTCACACACTCATACCCTCATACCAATCCAAACGTGTAAACTCCAACATGTAATGTACCGCGCCTTCACTAATGGTTAAACACAAATTCCAAGGAATTGAGCATGCTCCAAGCCAAATCTTCGATCGCTGATTGGCGATTGGCGGCTTGAGTTTGGAGATACTTTTCCGCGTTCACTCGTTCTTGATCGCTGGGATAGCGACTGAAGAACGTCAGGTACAGTTCATCAATCAACTGCTTGTCGGTGAGGCCCGGGCGTCGCCCCAATTCGGCAAGGAACCCGGCTTCGTGAGTCAGTTTGGCTTGGATTTCCGGCGAATTCAGCACATGCAGCACTTGTGAGACGTTTGGTGCCCCAGCACGCTCGCAATCACACGGAGTACTGCGGACCGGGCGTCCGAAGATCCCCAGGAAGTAGTGCGGAACCAGGCTGTCCCACAACTGGATGGCTCGGGAGCCGGCTGGAACGCCGTCAAATTTTTCAGGGATCTTGGTCGTCTGGCAGATCGCGTCGAGCAATACTTCAGCATCGAGACGCCGCAAGACAGATCGAGAAAAATTCTGTTCGTCGTTGGTGTTCGTTGGGGTGACCGCCGCAGACAACTGATAAGTTCGCGAGGCGATGATCGTCTTCAGCAAATAGCGGAAATCAAACTTGTGGTCGATGAAATCCTTCGACAGGGCCGTCAGCAGTTCCGGATGGCTCGGAGGATTCGTCAACCGCACATCATCGAGCGGTTCCACGATCCCGCGCCCCAGCAAATGAGCCCAGGCGCGATTGACAACGTTACGGGCAAAAAAGGGATTGTCCGCCGCTACCAGCCAATTGGCGAACGACAACCGCGGATCCCCAGTCGGGGCGGCTTCGGGATTGGATGTTCCCAAGGGATGGGCATAAATCTTGAGACCGCTACGAGGATTTTGAGACACCCCACCAGTACTGGCCAGCAGCATTTCACCACGCGGAGTCGGCTTGAACCGAACCCCGGTGAAGTAGGCCTGCATGCCGTAGTAGTCGTCCTGGCTCCAGCGATCAAACGGATGGTGATGGCACTTGGCACAGTCAATCCGGATGCCCAGGAGTGACTGCGACAGGGTACTCGACATCTCTCCCGGATCTTTCACGACCTTGAAGAAGTGCCCCGCCGGATGTTCAGACAATAAACCTTGTCCGGCCACCAGTTCCTTGGCGAACTGATCGAGACCGAGGTTCTTCGCGAAACTGTCGTGGATCCATTTGTAATAGCGATAGGCTCCGTCATGCCCCAAGGCCTGGCGGTCTACTCGCAACCAGTCGGACCATTTCAGAGCCCAGTAGTCGGCAAATTCGGGTCGCTGAAACAACGTGTCGACCAGCTTCATCCGTCGATCGGGATCCTGGCTGGCGAGAAAGTCGCGTGCCTCGGTTGCAGTCGGCAGAGTACCGATCAGGTCGAGGTAAACTCGTCGCACGAAATCGGCATCACTGCAGAGGGGAGATGCTTCAATCCTCAGCTTTTTCAGCTTGGAATCGATGTGCCCGTCAATGAAATTCAGCACCGGCGGACCGGCTTGAGCGGTCAACGGTTCCGACCGCGGTACCAGAGCGCGAAAGATGTCGACTTCACCCAGGTAGGCCGCCATGATGGCCACATCACCGGGGACATCGCCGGCAGTGACTAAGCCGAGTTCATCGACCTTGGCCACCGCTTCGTTGTTCGACTGATACCGCGCATGATGCGTGATATCCGCTTCGACGCCGTTCGAATAACGAGCCATCACGCGGAGTTGTTGAACTCCCCGCATCGTCAATGTGCGTTCCTGCGGAGTCACCTTAACCGCCACGACTCGCGGCGTTTCGGCGCTGCCATAGGGCATTCCGGCGACGATCCAGTCGTAGAGAGTACGATATTCTTCGGACGTCTTGGCAATCCGCACACCGCCGCCATGCGGAATTCCGCCCGACGCTTTGGTCAGCAGCAAACTCGCCGCCGGCACGAGTGGATTGATCCGTCGGCCGCGGCTTTCCTGGGTCAGAGCCTGGTGATCGGCTCGCGGATCGAAGCCAAACACCGACAGCTTAAATCCGTTTTGCCCCTCGGCCTTACCGTGGCAGCCTGACATATTGCAGGAGAATTTGCTGAGAATCGGCAGAATGTCGTTATCAAAGTGGAATTGCCGGGGCAACTGCATGTTCTTCACGACGACGGGGACGGTCTCGACCTTCCCCGCGACGGCCATACGGAGCATCCCGGTCCCGTCTTTCAGACCACGCAGGCGACCATGAGCGTCGACTGTAAAGAGTTCTGGAGAAAGGGATTCGAGCGTCGCATAACTGGTGAGATCGACGGTATCAGAGGCCGTGTTTTCGCCTGTAATCAACGGCGTCACAAGGCTGCCCAAGCCGTCGAGAGTGATGTTGGCGGGCTCAACGGTCAGGCGGGCAATCGGTGGATTAAAGGTGGCTGCGACCGTACCTTCGGCGGCTGGGACAGTACCCACTGACCAGAAACTACACAGCAAACCCAAACCAACGATGAGTCTCACAGAGCGCATTCGAGCTTCCCATCGATCAAACGTTTGAAATCTGTTTCGCGATATTCCAGCCGTTCCAAAATCATCAGCGGTCAAAAACGAACAGATCTCATACGTAATAGCATCATTCGCCAAAACGATAAGCAATTGTTGATGTTAACATCCGTCATGGCTGAGGGCAACGAGAAATCAATCTTGAGGGTTAATTCGGGCAAGTCTTGACGTGCCGTATTGATTAGCGTGCGAACAGTTTCGCGCCGAATTAGGAGAGACGATTTCGAAGGAGGTTTTTAGCCACAGAAGGACACAGAAGAAACACAGAATGAGAAGTCGAGTTCAATTTCCTCATTTCTGTGTTTCTTCTGTGTCCTTCTGTGGCTAAAAACCCTTCTTTATAAATGTTTGAGTTCGCCGTGTCTCCGTGGTGAAATCGCATCGTGGATGGTTCAACAAACACGGCCTGTGCTTTGTTGGTAATTCCCGTTGGAGAAAGGATTCTACAGGCGTCACCGTCCGACGTTGATTAATCAACGAACGACGTCGGGGATCCTTCCATTGAATGTAAGGTCGTCTCAGACATCGATTTACCCAACTTGACACAAGGGGGCTCGGCGTTAGAATTCGCGCGCTGGCTCAATCGAGGGCCCTCCGTGTCAAAGTGGACAGAACAGTGCCGCCGTCGCCCCCGACTACGTCCAATATTGCGGCGATTTGAATGATTCATATCGCCAGGTGTCTTAAATTGATGAACGGCAAGGAATCGCCGGCGAGGTCCGTGTCATGAAATGTCAAACCTGCCCCAGTCCCGCGACCCTGCACATCACTGAGATTGTCAAAGGGGTCGCGGCCGAGCATCACTTCTGTGAGGAATGTGCTCAGCAGTACCTGTCTCAGGCTGAAGCCAAAGGGAACGACCTGCCCGCCGGTGTCGTGGCGGACGAAGAGGGCGAATCGAAGCTCAAGGAACTCGACCAGCTGGCCTGCCCGAATTGCGGGATCACGTTTAGAGAGTTTCGGAAACAGGGACGGCTCGGTTGTCCGCACGACTATATCGCGTTTCAGGAAGAACTGATCCCGCTCCTGGAAAACATCCACGGTGAGACCCAGCATTTCGGCAAAGTGCCCAAGCGGACCCCGGACGATAGTCGCAAACAATATCGGTTGATCAAGCTGCGGGGGGAATTGAAGGTGGCCATCGCCGAAGAATCATACGAGCAGGCGGCGAAGCTGCGCGATGAGATTCAACGGCTCGAACAGGAAACACCAGTGGCCCCCGCGGACGAGGAATAAGAACACGACTCGGAAGAGGAACCAAAATCGGGTATGCTGCGGCCTGCCGCGAAAGATAGTTTCGACCTGATGGGAGGGTGAGGCTCCCGCCGAACCGGATAGTCTAGCGAGTGGCGAATGACGCTTGCGGTTCAGCAGGAGCCTCACCCTCCCATCGACTCGAATCACAAATTGGACCAGAGTAGCAACTGAATTTGGCAGGCAAGGACATCCAGTGAAATTGGACGAGTTGATTCAGTCGAGCGGCGAGTGGCTGCGGGGAGAGGGCCCGGAGGCGGATATTGTGATATCCACCCGCATCCGACTGGCGCGAAATCTCTCGCAGTTCCCCTTCTTGACGCGCGCCGACGAAGGGGCTCGGATCGAGATCGAACGGATCCTGAGCGGTCAGATTTCCCGTCTGGCCGCGCGCAAGTCGCTGAACTATTTCGACGTGACCTCGCTGCAACGGCTCGACCGGCAGTTTCTGGTGGAGCGGCAACTCATCAGCCGTGAACTCTCCGAAGGGCAGGGGCCGCGCGGCGTCGGCTTCAGCACGGCAGAGAACGTCAGCCTGATGGTCAACGAGGAAGACCACCTGCGAATCCAGGTCTTGCGGAGCGGTCTGGCGTTGGAATCGTGCTGGCAGGAAATCAATCAGATTGATGATCTGCTCGAAGAACAAGTCTGCTTTGCCTTCAACGAACAACTCGGCTATTTGACGGCTTGTCCGACCAATTGCGGGACGGGAATTCGCGTCAGCGTGATGCTGCATCTGCCGGCACTCGTTCAAACCAAAGAGATCCAAAAAGTCTTCCAGGCACTGCATAAAATCGGCCTCGCCGTCCGCGGCTTGTACGGAGAAGGCAGCCAGGCGATGGGCGACTTCTATCAGATCTCGAACCAGACGACGCTGGGCAAAAGCGAAGAGCAGTTGATCAAGAATCTGAAGGATGTGATCCCGAATATCATCGGCTACGAACGCCGCGTTCGGACCGCATTGGTCAAGGAAAACCGCCAGGGATTGCACGACCAGGTCTCGCGGGCTTATGGCATTCTGAAGTCGGCTCAGACGATTACTTCAGAAGAAACGATGCAGCACTTGTCGAGCCTGCGGATGGGAATCAACCTGGGGCTGATTGAAGACTTGCCCATCCCGACGGTGAATGAACTCTTCATTTTCACCCAGCCGGCACACCTGCAAAAGCTGCGGCACACGTCGCTGGATTCCGGCGAACGCAACGTGGCGCGGGCCAGCTATCTGCGCGAAAAATTGGCTCCGCAGAACTGAACATGTTCGACCAATCAGCCGCTGGGCGTTAGCCCACGGTTCGGAGCATCATTCGCCGCAGATATGTAAACCGTAGGATAGGCATCTTGCCTGTCCTACGAAAAGAACCGGACGCTAACGCGTGCCGGCTGATAGGCCGATGCAGTGCAGACCCTCAATTATCAAGCCGGCTTCAGCCCGATGAACTTTGCATAGGCATTCAGCTTCTCCAGTAACCCGGGAAACCGCCGTGTTTTGCTGGAGAACTTCAGGACTAAAATCGTCACATCGTCTTCCGCTGGCTGATTACCCGTATATTCGTTGATCCGCTGGAGCACGGTCCGGCCGAATTCGCGAACGTAACCGGTGGGGGTACTCGACACGATTTTTAAGAGACCCTCTTCGCCCAGGAGTTGGTCTGCGGGGCTGTGAGCCTCGGTCAAGGCGTCGGTGTAGAGGATCAGCAAGTCGCCTTCACTGACGTCCAGGTTGAACTGCTGGTACTCGGTGGCTTCGTCCAAGCCGAGTGGCAAGTTCGACGCCTGTTCGGCACCGACCAGATCGTCACTCAGGTAGGACCATGAGTTCGATGCTCGCCGATACCACAATGGCCGCGGATGACCGGCGTTGCAAATCGTAAAGCGGTTACGCTGGCTGAGGTAGGTGGCGACGACTGCCGTGGCGAATCGCCCCGTTTGCTCCAGTCGAGAGAACTCACGATTCAGATCTCGAACGAGACTCTCCTGAGTCTTGGCATTCATGAAACGCCGCATCAGCGACCGCAACATCAGGGCCGATTCAGCCACTGCAGTTCCGTGGCCAGACACATCCGCCAGAATCAGTCGCGTGACGACTCCCCCGACGCACAGCGAAACGTAATGGATATCCCCCCCGGTACTTTCCCCGCGGAAGGGCTCGCTGAAAACGAAGATTTCCAATCCGGGTGTCGTCACTTCATTTTCGACGGAACGGTTTCCACTCCAGATATCCATGCACTGGAGGACCTTCTGACTGACTGTAGCGGCGAGTGAGCTCATGATTGGACTTGTCGATGTTGTTGCCG
>JAKFVC010000059.1 GCA_021732415.1 Planctomycetaceae bacterium | reverse complement strand
GATACCAATACTCCTACGGGACGGGGCTGACCTTACGCCGTTTATTTTGGCCCCTTGCTTAGGACTACAATTCTGTTCCCGAAACCCAATCGCAGGAGCGAGGAAACTCATCAGCGTGATCTTGATGCCGCGTCATAGAATTCTCTTGCTCGCGGTCCCGCTGCTGTTCGTGGTGGTTTTCGTCACGTGGTATTTCCTCTACGCCGATTTTCGTCCGAGTAAGCTCTTAATTGAGCAGGCCAAACGAGCACTCGGACGCCGTGACTATGTTGCTGCGAGAAAAATCGGGCAAACGCTGCTGGGTCGTAGCGGGCAAGAGAGCGACGGCTGCTTCATCATCGCGAAGTCGCTCTCGCATCAGGACGACGCGACCGAGGCCATCCAACTGTTCGAGCAGATTCCGGATAACCATCCCCAGTACGGTCTCGCGGCCCGAATCAGCGGCGGCGAATTGTTGTTGTTTCGTAGCCACCGCCTGTCGGCCGCCACAGAGTGCTTTCAGCGGGCCTTGAGGATTGCCCCACATACGGCTCAAGTGCATGAGCGACTTTCTTACATCTATGGAATTGCCGGCCTGCCGTGGCGGGCTGTGCCACATCGCGTGGCCATGCTGTGCCGAAATCAGTTCGAGAGCGTGCATCTGATGCTCCTCGCACTGGGACCCAATCAGGATGAAAACGCGGACTCCATTCGGAGGTTTTATGCCGCCGATCCGCAAGACCCCTTCGCCTGTTGTGCGATGGCGCGGCTGGAGATTCGCGAAGACCGCAAAGATGCGGCGTTGGAGATTCTGCAATCCGTCATCGCCGATCATCCCGAATGGCCCGAACCGCAGGCCTGGTATGGCGAGCTCCTGTCACAAAGGCCGGATGTCGCACGGACAACTCAATGGGAAGCAGCGCTGCTCAAGTCTGTGTTGTCCAATCCCGAAATCTGGTTCGTACGAGGCACACTGGCGCGGCAACGGAATGACCCGCGGACCGCTGTCCGTTGCTTTGCCGAGGCGGTGAAAGGCGAGCCGAACTATCAGGCCGCAAATTTCCAACTGGCCGGTACCCTGCAGTCGCTGGGAGAAACCGAACGTGCCCTGCCATTCGTCAGGCGGGCCCGGCATTTGGAAGAACTGGTCGTGGCGATCCGGATGTGGCAGCTTTCGCACGCCCAGCAAGAGCCCTTCACACGGGCCGCCAAGCTCACGGCAGAACTCGGGTTGGGTTGGGAAGCGTGGGGCTGGCAACGGTTGCTCAACCCCTCGGGATCGCCAACAAATCCGCCCCCGCCCACTCTTCCCAAGATACTGACACAGACCTCTAGCTTGAAGTCCGCAGTTGAGCTGGACACCGTGCTGCAGGCGTATCGCGCAGCACGGCAAACTCAGACTTTCGAAAGCATTGCCAACTGGGATTTCACAAATTATCCGTTACCAAAATCCGGAGAATTCGCGGGGAGCGAGAAGCCGTCCAAGGATGTGGCCTCAACGGGCAGCGAGATCCACTTTGACAACGACGGGCCGTCAGCCGGACTCAACTTCACCTATGTGAATGGCAGCCGCCCGGAAACTGCGGGCGAACACATGTACGAAGCCACGGGGGGCGGAGTCGGCGTTCTCGACTATGACCTCGACGGCTGGCCCGATCTCCATTTCACCCAGGGCACCCACTGGCCCCCGCCGTCTGCTAAACAAGCTTCTGAGCAAGCGCCACATCTCGACCGGTTGTACCGCAACGTTCAAGGCGAACGGTTCGCCGACGTGACACTCAACGCCCGGTTGATCGAAGACCGCTTCAGTCAGGGAATCGCCGTCGGGGATCTCGACAATGACGGCTTCCCGGAAGTTTATGTCGCCAACATCGGGGGCAACCGACTGTTTCATAACAATGGGGATGGTACGTTTACTGAAATTGCAGAGGCAACAGGAGTCGCTGGAAATGCGTGGTCAACCAGTTGTGCCATCGCGGATTTCAACGGAGATTCCCTCCCCGACATTTACGTCGTGAACTATGTCCACGGTCAGGGGATGTTTGATCGTCCCTGTCTGCTGCCCAATGGTCAGGTGCGTCTCTGCACGCCGTATGAGTTCGACGCGACCGACGACCGGGTCTACCAGAATCTCGGCGATGGAAGCTTTCGTGACGTCTCATCTGACGCGGGTATTCTTGTGCCGGACGGTAAGGGGTTGGGAGTTGTGGCGGCCGATTTCGATAACTCGGGGAAAATCAGCCTGTTCGTCGCCAACGACACCACGCCCAATTTCTACTTTCGCAACCAGACGAAACAGCCAGGCGCCACACCCCAGTTCGAGGAACAGGGCTTCACAACCGGAGTCGCCGTCGACGCGGCCGGCCAGTCGCAGGCCTGCATGGGGGTCGCCTGTGGAGACGCCAACGGCGATGGGTTGCTGGACATGTTCGTGACGAATTTTCACCTCGAAGCCAACACGCTCTATCTCCAGCAACCGGGTTCCATCTTCACCGATGCCACGCGTTCGGCCGGCTTGTATCAGCCCAGCTTCGCCCAGTTGGGGTTCGGCACGCAATTCGTTGATGCGGATCTCGACGGAGACCTCGACCTGATCATTACGAACGGCCACGTCGGGGATCTCAGCCATACCGGCGTCCCGTACCAGATGCCGACGCAAGTCTTCCGCAACAACGGAACGGCCCAGTTCGACGAGGTCCCCGCCAGCCAGCTAGGCCCGTTCTTCCAGCAGAAACATCTGGGCCGCGGGCTGGCTCGCCTGGATTGGAACCGCGACGGAAAAGACGACATCGCAGTGAGTCACCTGGAAGAGCCAGTCGCACTGCTCACCAATCGCACCAAGTCGGCCAACCACTTCTTAACCCTGCGATTACGTGGAGTGACCTCATCGCGCGACGCAGTCGGTGCGACTGTTGTCGTTGTTTGCGAAACCAGTCAAATGGTGGGCCAGTTGACCGCGGGGGACGGATTTCAAGCCAGCAATGAACGTCAGTTGACGTTTGGCCTGAATGATTTCGATCAAGTCACTCAACTCGTCATTCACTGGCCGTCAGGGACAGTGCAGACATTCCGCAATTTGCCCTGCGATACGGCGCTGCTCGTGATCGAAAATGCGAAGGCTCCCATTTTGATGGAGCTGCCGCAGGGGAAATAATTCAGAGCGTATTCGAAATGGGTGGGCGAGGTGTCTGCTCAGCCCCAACGGGGCGAACTAGGCCAGCCCTGGGTAAACTCGCCCGAAAACGTTCAAAGCCCTGAAGGGGCGTACTAGCTCGCTTGGGATTGCGATTTGATTAGTACGCCCCTTCAGGGCTTCCATTCTATCAACTGGAATCTGTAACCCAGGGCGATGCCCTGGGCTGGCCTAGTTCGCCCCGTTGGGGCTGAGAACCGACGATTTGGGCGCAACAAAATTGGAAGAACATCAAACCTAGTCAATCTCCAATTTTCGCCACCCCAGCCTCGCCCTCCCAGCATCCGGCTTTACAATCAACTCTTTGGGCATTTTGGCCAATTGGCAGCACTTTTTCTGCCATTCAACTTAGCAAAAAGAGAACGACGATACGTATGAGTAGTGAGTGATGCAGACTCGTCCTGGTCGAATGTGGCTCGATGATGCCCGAAATCTCCTATTCTCGTGTCTCCCCGTTCGCGGTCACTTCGGCCGCCGCCGGAATCGCCACTTCTCTATCGATACTGGTTCCGCCCTTGGGATTGCTCTCGATCATCGGCATCATCACCGGTGTTGCGGCGCTGATTGCCATCCGCCGTTATGAAGTCGGCGGCGCCCGATTGGCTCGCTTGGGGCTGGTGACGTCGGTGGTGTTTGCCGCCGCTGGACCGCTGTGGCAATTTGTCGCATTTCGGCTCGAAGCCCCCGATGGCTACTTGCGGCTCAGTCTCTCAGATCTCACCCGAAAAGACGCCAAGGTGACCTTGGAGGACTACGTCGAAGAGAACGTGACTCTGAAAGGATTTGCATGCTATCAAAAAGGCCCCAAGGCGACGAACGAGTTTGTCTTGTCAGTCAATGGCGACATTTACAGCAAAACGAGTGACAAGATCGTGGTTGAACTTCCCCCCGGACAAACTTGGACCTGGAACGAAAACGGAATCGCGGTATCGGGAACTCTTGCTCGATTGCGGGGAGGCTGGTCCGATGAGTTTTATCCCAAATTCAAGTTGACTCAGGCTATCGTCCGCCGGTCTCTGACGAGAGTCGGCGGTCGCGGCGGACGACGGTGCTGACAGCAAGAGACGACGAAAGGCTGGTAGGTACCATTGCCTCAGGATTTCTGGCACAGACGATGACTCGTCGATTCGCCTTGTCAATACTTTGCGACGTAGTAGGATAGTCTTCATCCACGATCTCGGCGGCGCTCAATTCCGCAACTGGGGAGACGTCGCGTGTCTCAAGGATTCCGGCATAACGCTTCACCCACATTCACTCGCCGGGACTTTGTCCGCGGGCTGGGTGTTGGCGTTTTAGGTGCGGGTTTGCCCCAGGTACTGGCCGCGTCTGACATTTCGGCCGCGGGTGCTGTGGCTGGTCGGGCGAAAGCCTGCATCATGATCTTCCTGTTCGGCGGGCCCAGCCAGATCGATACCTGGGACATGAAGCCCGAGGCCCCCGTCGAATGCCGCGGTGAATTCAAGCCGATCGCAACGACGGTACCGGGAATCGATTTGTGCGAACACCTGCCGCTGACGGCGCGCCAGATGCAGCATGTGGCTGTCGTGCGTTCGGTCACGATGAATGGGCTCGTCATCGGCAATGGAGACCACCATGCCGATACCTATTACTCGCTGACCGGTCACCGCCCTGATCGCTCCTTCTTTATCGAAGGGATCAATCGGAAACCCCACGCCGACGATTGGCCTTACGTTGGATCGACCGCGGCCTCGCGGATGACGCGTGACCCCGAACTGCCGCCGGTCGTGCAATTGCCCGCTCGGTCGGGAGAAGTGACGAACTACATCAACCCCGGCCAGTTTGCGGGAGTCCTCGGTCCGAACTTCGAGCCGGTCATGGTGCGAGGCGTCCTGGATCAGCCGCGTAACCTCAGCGTGCCGCAATTCGCCATGCCAGCCGATCTGAGCGCCGATCGACTGGGACGCCGCCAGAATTTGCTAGGCTCGATCGACCGCTGGCAGGCCGGCATCGAACATTCGGGAGCGTTGCTCGACAGCTACCTGTCACATGAGAAGCGGGCCTTTTCGCTGTTGACCTCGCAAAAGGCGAAACGGGCGTTCGATCTCAGTCTGGAACCTGAAGCGGTTCGGGCCCGGTACGGCAATAACATCAACAGTCAAAGCATGCTGATGGCGCGCCGCCTGGTCGAAGCGGGTGTGCCGGTCGTCAGTGTCCATTGGGTGGGCAAAGTCGTCGGTGCCGGTTTGAGTTGGGATACGCACAGCGACAATTTCAACCAGTTGAAGACGGCCTTGTTGCCCCCGTTTGATTCGGGATTCTCCGCGTTGCTGACCGATCTGGAAGAGCGTGGCATGCTGGACGACACGCTGGTCGTCGTCAACGCCGAAATGGGCCGCACTCCCAAGGTCGGCGACCCGCGTGCTGGCGGTGCAGCCGGTCGCGATCACTGGGTGAATTGCCTGTCGGTCCTGTTCGCCGGAGGAGGAATTCGCGGCGGGCAAGTCTACGGGGCTTCGGATCCCGTTGCCGGTTATCCCGCGGCCAAACCCGTGCATCCGGAACACGTCGCAGCCACGGTTTACGAGGCCCTCGGCATTCGCGACAACTTGATCTTCCGCGATCGTGAAGGACGCCCCTTCAGCCTGGCCGAAGAGGCGCCGCCGATCCCGCTGTTCGGCTAAGTCCGTGTTTAAGATGGGAGGGCGAGGGACCCAGAGGGTACCCCGCCGAGCCTAATACGAGCTTTAGCTCGGCGTCCGCCGGAGGCATTTCCACGAATCGGCCTCCGGCGGACGCCGACCTGCGGTCGTCTTAGGCTCGGCGGGGTACCCTCTGGGTCCCTCGCCCTCCCAAAATACCGTTTTCAAGCATGCTCGAAATTCCAGCGGCTGATTTCGATGGTCCTACCGCATCGGCGGCTGACTGGCGAGTTGCACCAATGCTTCGCGGACGCGGGCAATTTGCTCGGGATTGACCGTCAGATAGCGATGCCGTCCGGTCGGCCCGGCAGCGAACTGTGTGACCTGTTTGTCGTCGACGGTAATTGTACCTGTCGCGGACAGGCCGAAGTAATCGCGGTCCGGACGGACGGCATACAGGACGCTCGTCAGATCCCACGTCTGTCGATCATAAGGCATCTTCTGGTACAGGCCATAGGCCTCTCGCAGAGGATGATGTTTCACGTAACGATAATCGTTCTCGATACTCTTGGCGGGATAGGTAATGGCGTTGCCGATTTCAAAGCCACTGGCCACGATCGGTGTCGGCCAGTTGGTGAAGACGTTGGTTGCCGAGGGGATATCGACATGGACGTTGTACTCTTTGCTGCGGCCTTCTGCGGCGAAATTGCCTGCCATCATGGATAGCAATTTGCACTTCTTGGCAATCAGTTCGCGACCCGTCAGCGGTGAATGGTCATCAGCCGGCGAATCCAACAAGCGAGAGGCGTTCGTCGAAAACCCGACGACGATCATCACCACCGAACCATCCGGTTGTTCGCTCAAGACCTTGCGCAATAACCCGGTGGCCTCGGGAGCATCTTTCCCACTTAGCAAGGCATGCGGATAGCGCAACTTCCCCTCGTCCTGAGCGAGCGACGACTCCTTGATGTAGCGGCTGTCTTCCGGCGTGACACCTTTACGGACAACTCCGACTGGGATCTTGCCTCGTCCATAAAACGTGTTGACGAGATCGCAAAACGGTCCGGCAAATTCGTTGTCCTTACTGACGGTCACGGCCAGCAACTGGCACTCGCCGCGACTCTGCAAGGCATGAATCACGCCGAGCGCCAACGCATCATCAATGTCGTTCCCCATATCGGTGTCGAAGATCAACCGGACGGGTTCCAGGGCAGGGGGCTCGGCACCTGAGATCGACGACTGAAACAGGGGCGCCACCAGCAAACCGGCAACGACAACACACCATCGACACGACAGACGCAACATGCGATTCATGCGTAACCTCTTTGGGCCAATTGATCTTGAGCGTTAAGGACAGTGGCTGGAAGTTGCCGAGAAACTGGCAACTTCGCGGGAGATTGTACAGCAATTGCCCTGTAGGCCGTAGGATGGCCGCCCCGGCCGTCGATTCTCGAGTTAAACCGCAACCCGCATCGATCCGCACCGGCTATTCGTTCGCCGGACTGCCATCCACCAATCCCGCGGAATCCTGCATGTAAGTCTGACTCTTATAGCTCCAGGCCAGTGGAATAAAACACACGGCGGTCAGCAGCATCAGGCTGGTGAAAAACCAGTAGTAATTGGCTCCGACCAAAGCGTCCTTGACGCTCTCGTTCTTCAGAATCAGGTAATTGGTCCCCGAGGTAATGGCGTTGCCCAACGAAATCGAGAGCAGATTCAACGCCATGATCAGCGATTTCATCGTGGGCGGAGCCTGTGAATACGAAAATTCCAGACTGCTGAAGTAGGCCAGAATCTCGCCAGTGGTCATCAGGACATAGGCCCACAACTGCCAGGAGATCCCGACCTTCTCACCCGCCAGCAGACGCACTTCAATCCAGCCTGACAACGCGAACGCGGCGACTCCAAAAAAGAGGCCGGCACTCATCTTGCCCAATGCGGTGACCTTGAAGTAACGCTCGCAAAACGGATAAATCAAATACGTAAACAACGGAATGAAGATCATCACCAGGATGGGATTCACCGCCTGGACCTGCGCGGGACTGATCGTCCATTCGAAGGGCAAAAACGAGTCCGGGCCAATGACTTGCAGGTCCATCTGTTCCGCCTGCTGGACCCACTTCGAACCGGTCTGATCATAGAGCGACCAGAACACCGACAGAAATAGGAAGACGACCGATAGCCGGAGTAAGATGCGACGGCCCTCGAGACTGGTCGCTTCTTTCAGAAATCCCACTCCGCGTGCCGGAATATGCACATAGCGATAGCGGCCCCACCAGAACACGGCGGTCGCGATCGCCATCAACACTGCCGGCAATCCAAACGCGAAGCTCGGCCCAAACTGTTTGCTTTCCAACAGGAGTGGCGTCAGCAGCGTCGAGAACGTCGAACCAAAATTGATTGAAAAATAGAACCAGCCGTAGACCCGCTCCAGCAGATGCTTATTGGTCTCACTGAATTGATCTCCCACGTGGGCCGACACACACGGCTTGATCCCCCCCGACCCCAGCGCAATCAACGCCAGCCCAACGAACAGGCCGACTCGAGTCTCATCAATGGCGAGCGCGAAGTGTCCGAAACAATACAGCAGCGACAGCCACATGATGGTGCGGTACTTGCCCCACCATAAGTCGGCCAGCAGTGCCCCAAACAGGGGAAACGCATAATTCGCCGCCGTAAATAAATGGTAATAGACGTTCGCCTCTTCGTTTTTCATCGGAGCCGGCTGCCCCGCCGAGTTTTGCAGATATCCCGTCATATAGACGACGAGAATCGCCTTCATGCCGTAATAGCTGAAACGCTCGGCCGCTTCATTCCCGACAATATACGGAATCCCCGGCGGCATCTTGGTCGAAGGAACCGGAGCCGTCAGGAAAGGTTGTTTGCTCATGGTAAATAAAAACTCTCATTGCTGAGGGACGAGCCGATAGTCTTGACCAACCGAGTCTGGGGATTTCCCAGAAGAGACGCAACTGATAAGGTGAGTTTTTACGCGAGGCGGCAGCCAGCCCGTAGCCCGACTCTCCAGAGTCGGGTCCCCCCGAGGAGGTACGCCGACTCGGAGTCCAGCCATGAGCTTTCACCTCGCGACGTGACATAACGAATACGACGGCCGAGGCGGCCATCCTACGCGCCCCAATACCTTTCTAATCGAACATGCCGTACCGCGGAAGAATCGCCCCGACTCCCACAGGCCACCTCCATCTGGGCCACGCCCGGACTTTCTGGATCGCGCAACAACGAGCCCAACAGGCCAACGGCACTCTCATCCTGCGCGACGAAGACCTCGACCAAGACCGCTGCCGTCCCGAGTTTGCGATCGCCATGTTAGAAGATCTCTACTGGTTCGGCCTGAGATGGCAGGAAGGCCCCGATTGCGGCGGGCCGCACTCACCGTACCGTCAAAGCGAACGTCTCCCGCAGTATTTAGAAGTCTGGAAAAACCTGGCGGAGCTGGGATGCATCTACCCCAGTCCGCAATCACGCAAGGATGTGCAGCAGGCACTCAGCGCCCCGCACGAAGAAGATGCCGAACCCATCTTTCCCGTTGAATTTCGCCCATCACCCGGCACCCGACACCCCACCACCGATCCAGCCGGCGTCAACTGGCGGTTCCGCGTTCCAGACGGCGAAGAAATCACATTCCTCGACGGTCACTACGGCGAGGTCCGACGGATCTGCGGAGTCGACTTTGGCGATTTTCTGGTCTGGCGCAAGGATGGATTCCCTTCCTATGAACTCGCCGTAGTCACCGACGACCACGCAATGGAGATCACAGAAGTCGTCCGCGGCGAAGATCTGCTGACCTCCACCGCCCGGCAGTTGCTGCTGTATCGGGCCCTCGGCTGGCAGCCGCCCTCGTTTTTTCACTGCCCGCTCGTGCGCGATGCACAAGGAGTCCGCCTTGCCAAGCGAAACCAGGCATTGTCGCTGCGAACACTTCGCGAACAAGGACGAAATTCGGAAGAACTCCGAGCGGAGGTAGGGGTGACTCAATAAAATTCTCGACACCATCTTTTCGGAATAATCTCACGCAAAGGCGCCAAGACGCAAAGTTCCAATGCTCAACCGAGCAGAATCTTGTTCTTCTTTGCGCCTTCGCGCCTTTGCGTGAGATATTCCGAATTCTTCAATCAATTCATTCAGAGCCGCGTTTCGCCGCCAAAGTTTGCCAAACCAAAGAATTGGCTCCAACTTGGCGCAGGACGAAAAATCATGTAAATGTTCTTTGATCTGATCCGCTCGTCGGCTACGATAAGGTAGTTAGGCCTGCCCTGCGATCCGCCTGTTTTACGCCTGCCCCCTGTTGAGGAGTACCTTCCATGCTCAGCTTTCTGACTGGTCAAGACTCAGACTGCGAAAACTTTCGCCGTCGTGAATTCCTGCAACTGGGTGGCTTGGGAGCGTTAGGCCTTAACCTGCCGTTCGTCATGCAACAGCAGGCCAAAGCGGCTCCTGCC
This sequence comes from Planctomycetaceae bacterium, assembly GCA_021732415.1. Taxonomy (GTDB): domain Bacteria; phylum Planctomycetota; class Planctomycetia; order Planctomycetales; family Planctomycetaceae; genus JAKFVC01. The sequence continues at coordinate 8,936 of JAKFVC010000059.1, read as the reverse complement.
AAGCGTAAAGACACCAATGTCATCCTGATCTGGGCCCAAGGGGGCACCAGTCATCACGATACATTCGACCCCAAGCCCGAAGCTCCCGCCAATGTGCGCGGCAGTTATGGCTTCGTGAATACCGCCGTTCCCGGTGTGCAATTCACCGAAATCGTTCCCCGGATGGCCAAAGAGCTGAATCGATTTGCCGTCCTGCGTGGTTGGAATCCCCTTAACGGCAGTCACGGCACTGCAGACGCTTGGGTAATGTCAGGTCGTCCGTTCAATCCGGCCGTGATCTATCCCACGTATGGCTCAGTAGTTAGCCAGCAACACGGCTTCAAAACGGCCTTGCCTCCGTTCGTGCAACTCGGTGGCAATATCGACCATCGCTTCGGTGGAGGAGTGGCCGGATATCTGGGAATGGAACACAACCCGTTCGAGATCATGGCCGATCCGGGTGCCGCTCAATTTAATGTCCGAGATATCACGCCGCCCGCGGGAATCTCGATGGATCGCGTTTCGCGACGCAAGCAAATGCTGTCGGCCATCGACGGTCTGCAAAAGAAGGCCGATCTGCAGCCGGAAGCGTTCGGAGCCTTGGATGAACACTACCAGGCCGCTCTGAATATGATCACCGCACCGGAAACCAAGCGTGCGTTTGATCTGGAAAAAGAAGATCCCCGCCTGCGAGACCGCTACGGCCGCAACAAGTTCGGCCAGAGCCTGCTGCTTGGCCGCCGCATGCTGGAAGCCGGTGTCCGGTTTGTCACCGTCACCGATGGTGGCTGGGATACGCACGCGAACAATTTCGAGTCACTGAAGAACAATTTGATTCCGCGCTTTGATCAAGGCATCCCCGAGTTGCTGATCGATCTGGAAGAACGCGGCATGCTGGACAACACCCTGGTTGTCTGGCTGACCGACTTCGGCCGGACTCCGAAAATCAACTCCGCCAGCGGACGCGATCACTGGTCGACCGCCGGATTTGCCATTATGGCCGGGGCGGGAGTTCCGGGCGGGGCGGTTCTGGGTGTCACCGATGACGAAGGGGGCCGTCCGATCAAGGACGAATACTTGTCACAGGACATCGCGGCGACGATTTACGAAAAAGTTGGCATCGAGCACGACATGATGCTCACGAATCCGCTCGATGGACGGCCGATGACGCTCAATGAGGGTCGTGTCATTAAGGAATGGATGTAGACGGCGGCTAGGTCGGCGAGAATTGGGCATTGACAGGGTTTGGTGTTCTTCCGAATTTTGTTGCGCAACGATCAGTGGTTTTCAGCCCCAAAGGGGCGAACTAGGCCAGCCCAGGGCATTCGCCCTGGGTAGAGTCGCCAAGAGTATTCAAAGCCCTGAAGGGGCGTACTAGCATCGGCCTAGTACGCCCCTTCAGGGCTCTCATTCATTAATTTGCCCTGTAACCCAGGGCGATGCCCTGGGCTGGCCTTGTTCGCCCCTTTGGGGCTTAAGAAGCTGCTCGTTCGCGAAACAGAACTGGCGAAAGCGCCTGACCCCTTTCCGTAAGCTCTTGCTCCGGAAGTCTTTTTGTCGCCTGCCTCGCCAGAGTCGAGATTTCGATAGCAGCTCGTACGCAACTCTCTCAACTGGCGTCCGAGTCGGAATACCTCCTCGGACCGTCCCGACTCTGGAGAGCCAGGCTACAGGGCCTGCACTTGTCAGACAATGTACAGTTCTGACACGATTTTCACCTCACGTTGCTCCGAAGTTGGTGTGTCGCAGAGGCCAAATTACATATTTGGGATTGAAAATGAGATTTTAGTAGGGTATTTCAGTGTAACCGGTCTCAAAATCCGACAATTCTAAACAGTAGGTATTTCTCCGATTGGGTTCGTTCTACGAATTCACCGGGTTTGCTGACTCAAAATTCGTGGCGGCATACACCGCGGGGGTCAAATCTGACACCTGCACTTGAACAGTGGGTTCACAACCTGCATCTGGGTCCCGGAGGTCTGGCATCGTGACAGCTCGAGTTGCACTTGGTGTTGCCCTGTTAATCAGTTTGGGGAGTTTCGCTCCTCTCGCCATTAATCAGGTAGTCGGTATCAATCAGGCAATCGGGGCCGAAACGGCGGCACTCAGCCCTCTCGATCAATTGCTGGCGAGTGAAAATGCCGGTGTCAAAGCCCAGGCTGCTCCCATCGTCAACGATCTGGCGTTTCTCCGCCGGATCACGGTCGACCTGATTGGCCGTATTCCCACCGCAACCGAAATTGATGAATTCCTGGCTTGGTCGTCCGCAGAACGACGCACCAACGCCATCGACAAGTTGCTGGCTGACGGCCGTTTCGCCGATCGCTGGACTGTCTTCTACTCAGACTTGCTTCGCCTGCGAACCAATGCTGAAGGTGGCCAGGCCTTCTTGGCCTTCGTCCACAAGGCTGTTGAAGCCAACATGCCCTACGACGAAATGGTTCGCAATCTGTTGATCGCGAACGGCAAGGCCAACTACACCCCGGAAGTGGGTTTCATCCTCGGCGACGGTGCTGATCCGATGGCCATGGCCGGTGTGACCTCGCAAACGTTCATGGGAATCCGGATTGCTTGTGCCCAGTGCCACGACCATCCGTTCGACGTCTGGACCCGCGAAGACTTCTACGGCTTGGCCGCATACTTCGGTAAGACTCGCCGGTTTGAGAATGACTTCACCAACACGATCTACACGACCGAGACCGACGCGACGACCGTTCTCTGGCCGCCCGAAGGTGTGGGTAAGGAAGCTGATCGCAAGCCGATGGTGCCCAAGTTCCCGTTCAAGCTGGCTGATGGCTCGGCGGAACCGGAATACATCGTTCGGTTGAAGGAACTGCGGGCTGCTCAAGAACAACGCAAACTCGCCGCTAAGGATGCCAAGCAGAATAAGGTCGACGACCTGCTGGCGGAAGCTGACAAGGCTCTCGAAAAGATCACGACGCCGAAGCCTGTCGACGCGACTGGCGTGCTGGCTGAGAATCAGAGCGAAGTTGACAAGTTGAAGTTGGCTCAGGGTCGCTATCGCAATAGCGAAATGCGAACCGACTTGGCCAAGCTGGTCACTGATCCTCGCAACCGCTACTTCGCCAAGAACCATGTAAATCGCGTCTGGGCCGAGTTGATGGGGCGTGGAATTGTGGATCCGGTTGACGACTTCAGCCAGAACAACAAGCCCAGCCATCCCAAGACCCTCGACTATCTCGCCGACGAATTCGTGGCCGGTGGCTACGATCTGAAGAACATCGTCCGCATCATCGTCACCAGCCAGGCGTATCAACGCGAGCACCTGATCAACGTTGATGAAGCGACCCGCACGACGATTGAAACGGCCTTCCTGGCTACGACTCCTCGCCGCATGATCAGCGAAGCTCTCTACGACAGCATCGTGGTCGGTGGCCGGTTGTTTGACGTCAAGCACGAGAATGGCAAGAACCTGACGACCGCCTGGCGGCATCAGCAAGTTGTCAAAGATAAGAAGTCAGAAGAAATCGCGACTTCCAATCTGGCATCTGCCGTGAAGATGACGAAGCCCGGAATGGAAGCTAAGCCTGCGGCTGAAGCCGTTCCGACTTCGGGCGCTTACTCAGTGGAAGACGCGTTTGAACTCGACTTCAACGCGGTGCTCGCCAAGAAGGACGATGCACCGGAAGTCGAACAAATGAAGATGATGTCGAAGGAAGAAATTGAAGCTCAGGCGATGGCCAAGCAAATTGGTCGCCCGGGTGTGGAATACATCGACAAATACGTCAAGGTGATCTTCGACGACAATCCCCGATTCACGACGGCGTTGCGGATGGAGACCCCCGCCCCGCCGACCCACTTCCTCCGCGTCTTCGGACAGTCGACGCGTGAGGCGTTGGGTGAGTTCCGTGACCACAGCCCGACCATGCGTCAGGCCTTGTTGATCATGAATGGCCGCCTGATTCATGAAGCGTCACGAGTCGGTGAATTGGAACCTGCCTACGCCTTGTTGGTGGGGAAGAAGAAGGACTATGCGAGCGCTGTGAAGTTGGCTTACCGTGATCTTCTGACTCGGGAAGCAACTGAGCAAGAGGTCAAGGAAGGCATTGAATTGATCGAGGCCGGTCAGACGCCCCTCGCCGGGTATGCTGACTTCCGCTGGGTATTGTTGAATTGCAATGAATTCCGGTTCATTCCGTAAGACCCCCGTGGCCGACGCTGCTAGCGTCGGTGTCTTGCAGGACCGAGTTGGATTGAACGAGTGAAGTTGATTGGCATTAAAAGAACACGCGGACGCTAGCAGCGTCCGCCACGGGATGTGAATAACAAGAAGTGATTAATCTGTCTGGCTGCCGCTTGACTGATGTCTGCTACGCAAGCCTCATACGGTGGGTGTGAGGGTCGAATTTGCGGGAAATGTTTTGAAGTTGTCGTTTTAAGATTTAAAAATCTGTCTCCGAGGAACCGTCACATGTCCTGTCTTGACTACAAGATGACCCGTCGATCGATGTTGGGTGCGACCGGAGCGACGTTGCTCGGTTGGCAAATCCGCGATCTGCTCGCCAACGAAGGCAAGAGCCACGCTCAAACTGCCGAACACGTCATTCTGTTCTGGAATGGCGGCGGTATGACCCACATCGACACCTGGGATCCCAAGCCTGGTCGTCCGACCGGCGGCGAACTCAAGCCGATCAAGACCTCGGTTCCCGGCATGGAAATCTCCGAGATTTTCCCGGAACTCGCCAAGCAAATGCACCACTGCTCGCTGATCCGCTCGATCGCCGGCACCAACGGTGACCACGGCCGTGCGACCTATCAGTTGCAGACCAGCTACCAGGCTTCTTCGAACCTGCAGCACCCCGGTCTGGGTTCGGTTGTCGTTCACGAACGCAACCAACTCGGTGATCTGCCCGCTTACATCTCCATCAGCGGTCAGGCCCCTCGTGCTGGCTACATGGGTCAGAAGTGCGAAGCTTACTTCGTCGCTGAACCCGGTGAGCAAGATCCTTACCTCGCCTTCCCGTCGGGCATTGCCGAAGTTCGCGGCAACAAGCGCCTGGAAGTCCTGGGCAAGTTCAACCAACGCTTCACCGACGTGCAGAAGAATTCCAAGTTGGACGCCACTCAAACGGCGATCAACGACGCCGTCAAGCTGATGCGCAGCCCGGCCTTGGAAGCCTTCGATCTGAACAAGGTCCCGACGACCACGTTGAATCGCTACGGCGATACCTCGTTCGGCCGTGGCTGTATCCTCGCCAAGCGCCTGGTCGAAACCGGTGTCCGGTTCGTGCAGGTCAATCGTGGCGGGTTCGATACCCACACTGCCAACTTCCCGGCGATGGAAGCTCATGGCTCGGTCATGGATCCCGCCTTGGCGTCGTTGGTTCAGGATCTCGCTGAAAGCGGCATGCTGAAGAAGACGATGATCATCATGCTCAGCGAATTCGGCCGTACCCCGGTCATCAACAAGGATGCCGGTCGCGATCACTGGGCGTCGGTCTTCAGCTGCTTTATGGCTGGTGGCGGCGTCAAGGGTGGCCAGGTCATCGGTTCGTCCGATGAAGACGGCTATCAGCCGAAGGATCGTCCGGTCCAGGTGCCCGATATCCACGCTACCGTCTGCCATGCTCTGGGAATTAACCCGGCCAAGGAAGTCATGACCCCGTTGCAACGCCCGATGAAGTTGGTCGACAAGGGATCGTTCGTGACGGAATTGTTTGCTTAGTGACTGCCCCCCCCGACGACTATCGGGGGCAGTATCTGATTACGGAACCGCTGGAGATAGAGTGATCTGTCTCTGGCGGTTTCGCGTATCAGGAGGTTGCAATTGCCAACGATTAATTTCGTTTACAGGTTGCTTGCAGTTTTGAACTGCGTCAGAATAAGCAGCCAGAAGTTACAGGTGATGCAGGCCGGATAATCCTGCCTGACACTAGGGCCAACCGACAGGGCCGACGGACAGGATTATTCGTCCTACGTAACGCAGGCCGTTTACGACGCAAGTATAGTTGTCGCGATCTCCCATGCTCGGGCACGCTGCCGAAATTCAACCGCGTGATGGAATTCACGCCTTCGGCTCAAAACAAATGCCTCGCACGTGTGATGCGGATTCTTAAGAACCCATACCAGTCAGGGATGATACTGGTTGACAGTCGCCTGGAGGTGGGCGTAGCGTGAAAGCCTGTGGATTAATGTCTCTTCTCCGCACAGGTCACTCCATGAAATCGACTCGCTCTATGAAATCGACCGTTCGGCGTCTGCTGGTTTTGGGTGCGTTAGGTTCTGGTTGGGGCGCCCTGATTGGTGTGGCCCAGGTCACGGTGGCTCAAGAGCCGAAAGCCGCCGCCCCCGCTGGCGATGAGGCTGCCCGTGGTTCGCTGGTCGAAGACCGCGCCGCCCGCAAGCTGATCGAGGCCGGTGATGCCCGCTTCGAAGCGGAAGAATACACCAAGGCGGTCGAGATCTGGCAGTCGATCATCGAACGCTATCCGCGCAGCCGCGTGCGGTTTGATGCTCACATGAAGTTGGGCTCGTTGCTGCTCGACCGCGAGCGTGCTTACGACCGGGCTCGGACACACTTCGAATCGGCCTCGGAAGAAATCAACACCGATGAAGAGCAACGCGCGGAAGCGACGTTGAAGATGGGCATCTGCTTCTACGAAGCCCGCAACTTTGGCAAGTCGTTCAAAGTGATGCGCGATGTCATCGAGAAATTCCCCGTCAGCCCGCACGTGAACCAGGCCTATTACTACATCGGCCTCGGCCACTTCCAACTCGGCCATTACAGCCGCGCGATTGAAGCCCTGGAAAAGGTCGGCACAGCGCTGTCGGTCGAAGAGGGCAAGGTCGAGAAGGTAGAAGCGGGCAAGCGGCTCTTTATCAAGATTGAGGATGCCGACCTCGCGGCATTGGAAGTGGGCAAGTCGGTGCGCATCAAGTGCAGCTCACTGCAGGGTGACGAAGAAATCGTCGAATGCTTCGCCGTCGGACGCAACGTCCGCATCGTGCTGGGCTCGATCGTGACATCACTCGGACGTCCCTACAAGAATAACGGCCGCCTGGAAGTCAAAGGCGATGACTACGTCCGCGTCGAATACGTCGACCAGCACACTTCTGACCGTCAGTTCGATAAAGAACGCAAGAAGGAAATTCTGGTGGTCGGCGATGGTGTCGTCGAAATCACCGACGGGGCCTTCAGCGAAGTATTGAAGGGCGTCGTTCTGGATCGTGGCGTCAATGTTCAGATCAACGATCCTGATCGCGATCTGACCGATGCGGCTGATAAGATTAAGGCTGTCGTCGAAGTCTATCGGGAAAAGACCCACGAAGAACTAGAAGTTGAAACGGCTGCGGCCGCGGCCAAAGTCACCACGACCGAGGTCCCCGAGAAGCCCGTAGACAGTGCGGAAGTGGCCAAGCTGGCCGCAGAAGAAGAAAGCCGCAAGTACAAACTGATCGACAAAGTGGAAGTCGAGCTGACTGAAATCAAGGCCGTCCGCCAGGCAGTGAAGGCTCCCAGCGGCAAGGAATCAGAGGCGGATGAACCGGCTGCGGCGAAGGCGCCGGGGGCAACGAATCCGACTGAAGTTTCCAAGCCCGATGCTTTGCCTGCCAAGAAGGGCGAAGCGACGGAGACTCCCAAGGCGGCCCCGAAAGAAACCACTAAGCCGGCAGCGAAAACAGCCGACAAGGCTGAGTCCAAGACGGCGACAACGAAGACCGCACCAGCCACCAAGGGGGCTGCTGAGAAGGGAGCCACCGAAAAGGGTGCTACTGCGAAAGCTGCTGGAGACGGGAAGGCTGATCCGAAGGTCGCTGAGAAGACGACAGCCGAGAAGAAGGCTCCTCCGGCGACTGCCAAGCAGCAGTTTGTCGAACCGCCTCCTCCGCCCGATGACGGTACGATTCACTCCGGGATTTTCCGGATTACTGTTCCGTTGAGTGCCAAGTCGGAAGTCGTCGCTGCTGACGACACGTTGCAGGCGGTTCCCGGTGACTTTATCCGGGTCACCTATATCGACGAGAAAAGCAGCATCGAAGGCATTCGTAACTCGATCACTCAGGTCCGTTGCATCGAAGGCAACCTCGGTGGCGTGCGCGTCACACGGTCTCAGATTTCTGACCAGGAACTGCGAATCAAGACACAGCTCGGTACGGCTGATGCCTTGACCAACATCGGTAGCCGCTACAAAGAATTCGGCTTGCAGAAGAACGCCAACGACAAGTACGACCAGGCGTTGCAAGTCTGCGAAGATATCAGCGAAGACGCTCAGAAGCTGGGTGGTCGGTTGCTGGAAGAGACCTACGTGCAACTGTGGAAGATCTACTACGAAATGGGCAAGCTGGAACTGGCCGCGGCCATGTCACAGCGTTTGCAACGAGATTTCCCAAACAGCGAATTCGTGGACGACGCCTTGCTGAAGCTGGCCGACGTCAGCCGCAAGCAGGGTGACCTGCAACGAGCCATCGGCATCTACAGCCGCCTGGTCGCAATGGACAAGAGCCAGTTGCGCGGTGAAGCTCAATACGGTATCGCCGAATGCTACGAAGAGATGTCCAAGGCTGCCCAGGGGGCTGGTGCCACGCAACTCGCAGATCGGGCCTTCCAGGAATATAAGAAGGTTTTTGAGAGCTTCCCGGAAAGCGGTCGCGTGGGTGAAGCGGTCGCCAAGATGGCCGAGCACTATTACAAGCAGAAGGACTATTCCCGCGCGGTGGATGTCTTCGAAACCGTGCTGAATGATCATCCTGATGCCCGGTTCCTGGACGTCATTCTGTTCAACTACGGGCGTTGCCTGTATCGCATGGAACGCCGGGCAGATGCTCGCAAGCAGTTTGACCAGTTGATTTCGGACTACCCGGAAAGCCCGCTGGCCACGGATGCGAAGCGGATTTCAGAAGCCTTGTCCAAGGCTGGTTAGTATATGCCTCACCCCAATGGAGCGCAGCGACAGTTTCTCCCCTCGCCCCGGTACGCCGGGGAGAGGGGTTGGGGG
>JAKFVC010000156.1 GCA_021732415.1 Planctomycetaceae bacterium | reverse complement strand
CGTCCAATGATCCCGACCGGCCCCCTTCACTCCCCCACTCCGCGGATCGCCGATCTTCGGAGTCCGCCCCATCTCACTGGTGACCATGACGCTCGTGGAATCCAGCATTCCGCGTTGCGCCAGATCTTCAATCAACGCCGAAAAACCACGATCGAACTCAGGCAGTAAGTCTTCCTTCAGGCAACTGAAATTGTTGCCGTGAGTGTCCCAACCACCCGCACTGGCACATTTTTTCCCGAGCTTCGGGTTGTCCTCTTTCCAGAACACGGTGACGAATGGCACTCCCACTTCAACTAGACGGCGAGCCAGCAGCAGACTCATCCCATTCACGGTTTCGCCGTAACGGAGTCGTGTTTCCGGGGACTCGCGGGTGACATCGAAGGCCGCTGTTGTCTGCGCGGACAACAGCAATGAAAACGCACGCGACTGCTGGCGGGTCCAAGTCTGCGTCGAGGCGACTTGTTCGAAGTTTCGCCGAGCCCCATCGAGACTGCCCAACAGTTCGCGACGCTGATCGAGCCGTTGCGGCGAGTTATTGCCTTCCAAGACCAGTGACGGCACCTGGAACTTCAGGGGCGTCTTGAGACTGCCATCGACATAGAGCGGGTCGTACTCCAAACCCAGCCGCGCGGCAAACTGGCCCGGGCGGGTATACGGTGCTTCGCTCGGTTTGTGCGGCAGAGTGATCAGGCTGGGCAGATTGGTACGCGACGGCAATTTCGCCGCCGCGACCGAACCCATAAAGGGCCAGTCGTCAGGGAACGGAGTCCGATTATTGCCCATCGACAAGAACGTCTGATCGGGAACATGGCCCGTCAAATTGTAGTAGTAGCCGGCGTGATGATCGTTCGTGTTGACCTTCGCCCCGACCGAATTCACGACGGCCAGATGATGTGCCTGTTGAGCCAGCAGCGGCAGATGTTCGCTCAGTCGTACGCCAGGCGCCGAGGTCGCGATGGGTTGGAACGGGCCGCGGTACTCCAGTGGGGCATCCGGCTTGAGGTCCCACATATCCATGTGCGACGCACCACCGCACAGGAAGAACAGGATGGTTGACTTGGCCTTACCACCGGTCGTCTGTTCCGATGCCGCCTGCAAAGAAGTCGTCACGCGCGCCGGCCCGACACCCGCCAGTCCGCAAGCGGACGCCACGACAAATGCGCGGCGGGATAATTCTGACGTGAGATGGGCACTTGATTGCATAGGTCTGATTCTCACCGCCGCACTCACCGTAGCCCGACTCGCTGAGTCGAGTGCTTTAGAACTGGGGACACCCGACTCGGCGAGTCGGGCTACGACATAATCCTACGTCTTAACCAACCGTTCTTCATGCGCCTTGGAAGAGGCCTTGTATCGGGCAAATGCGACCTCGTCTCGAACACAACTGACTCCCTGAAACACCATCGCAAAACTGCGTCGCTGGCGGTTGGCCGTCTGATTCGCGTCGGCCCGATGGATGGTATTGCCGTGATGAATCGTGATGTCACCTGGCTGCAATGACGTGGTAACCTCGTTCGCGAGGTCCTCGTCGGTACCGTAGTCCACAATGCCTTGCGAGAATCCCAGTGTCTGCGTGCGGCCGTGGGGACGAATTCCGCGTAGATGCGAGCCCTTCACGTAACGCAGACAGCCATTGGCCTCATCGACCCGATCGAGCGCCATCCAGATCGTTAAGACTTGCGGCGGATTCAAGCAGAAATAGTAATTGTCCTGATGCGCCGGAGTGATGTGGTCGGTCTCCGGCGGTTTGTTGAACCATTCGACGCCACTGACATGAGCTTCCTCACCGAGGATCGTTTCCGCGAGTTTTTTCCAGACCGGATTGAAGCGGTACTTGTCAAAGAACGCGTCCTGCTCCATCCGCTGCATTTGCTTCAGAGACTCGGGCTTCGATCGATCGACGTGATAGAAGGCGTCGCTGGGGGGCAGCCCGGGGACGATGTCGCGAATGTAGCGATCCAGGTTGCTGGTCAACTCGGCAAAATCAGCGGCTTTCAAAGGCTGACGCACGATGACAAACCCGTCCCGAACGTAGGTCGCCTTCAATTCTTGATCCGTCATTCGTAGCTCCTCTTGATCATGACAGCGTCGATTTGGAGGCCACAGCGGGCGTGTCCACTTCGAGCATCAATATGTCGTACAAACGATCGACCGCGCGGCGTGTTTCCGCATCCAGAAAGAATCCGACCGGCCCTCGCGTTTTTGTGCTTTTGAAAATTCCTTGCCTCACGAGCAGGTGTTTCTCAACTGCCAGGTAACCGTCCAGATTGCACTGGATGGCCACTAGCGCCACGATGGGTAGCGAAATCCGTTGGGCACGGGCCTCGTCACCACTTTCCAACGCCTTCCACAACGCCACGATCGCCTTGATCACTTCCGCACCGGGCATCGTGCCAATGACTCCCCGTTGGTAACTATCCAGCAGCGCCGCGCCACCAGAACCTTCAAAAACACGCGCTTTTCCGCCAGTTGCCTCACGCAGTTGCGTCAAGCGGGGGCCAATGGGCGAGGCTTCCGGCTTGAACAATACGCGATCACCAAACGTCTTCAACAATCCCGCCTGCAGTTCGATCGACATGGGCCGTCCCACGTATCCGCTGGCATCCTGCACAACCACCGGGATCGAAATGGACCGGACAATTCGCTCGTAGTATTTCAGTAATTCCTCTTCACCCAGTGCAACGGCAATCGGGGGAATCGCCATTACGGCTGTCGCCCCGTTGGCCTCGGCATGTCGCGCGAGGCGTTCCGCCACAACAGTACTTTCGGCACCGACACTGATCACCGCCGCACCGTGCCCCTCGGCATACCGGCACACCTTAGCCGCGACGTCCTCGCGTTCATCGGTGGAGAGTCTCAGAACTTCCGAGACCATCGCCATGACGATGCCATCCACACCACATTCAAACAGCCATTCAATCTCGCGTTGCAAGACCCCAAAGTCGACCGTTTCATCATCATGAAACGGCGTCTGAAAGACCGGCAAAACACCTTTAACAGGAAACCGAGAAGGACCGGACATACATTCTGCTCCAGCTTCTAAAAGGCGTCCGCAACGCCAGCCATTTCGTCAATCACCGCTGCCTTGTTGCGCAGCACAATCCCGGCCCCGCCGTGAGGCAGAGAGTCCAGAAGTGTGTACTGTACTTGGCGTGACGAAAATGTGCATGGCCTGCCGATTTTCCCAATGAAGCCTGATCTCACCGCAATCAACAACGCTTGTTTCGAATTTCCTCTGCCTGTAGGTCAGGCTGTGCCTGACGTCCTGCCAGCCGCGACACCGCATTTCGCATGCCCGACCTCTCACCAATCCCGCTCTAACATTCCTGATGTAAGTCGCCATCGTCAGGCACAGCCTGACCTACAACATCAATCATTTCGCGCCATTTGCAGACTACGTACCACCTGCGGCACTTGCCCGAGTGTCTGCCCGTCGGACATTCCGATCGGCGCGACATGGGTCACATTGCTGTCGATCGGCATTTCGCCGCGCCGCATCCGATCCAGCAATTCGGCCGCTCGCCGACCAATTTGAACTTCATCCACAGTGGCCGAAGTCAAGCGCCGCATCATCGGGGTCGAACGGGAAATCCCGCCTAAACCAACGATCGAAATATCATCCGGAACCCGCAATCCAAAGCGTTCGAGCAACAGATAAATCAATTCGGCCAGTGAGTCGAAGCTGGCAAAAATCGCCGTCGGACGGTCTTCACGCTCGAGCATGTGTTCGAGTGCCGACGCGATTTCCGATTCGTATTCGGCTGGATTGACCATGCCGTCGAATCCGTAGAAGGTGCAACCATCCGGCACCTGAGCTCGCCCTTCCGACAAGCCCGCCCGCAAACCAGACTCATACCCCACCGAACCAGGAGTTCGATGCGGGGCGAAAAAGGCCACTCGACGATGACCAAGCTCTACCAGATTCCGAGCCACAAACCGTCCGATGTCGTGGAACGGAATGGCCAGCAGCGGAGCGTTAATCCCCTCGACCCGACGATGGCAAAACACGACGGGAATCCCCGCCTTCTGCAACTGCCGGACCTGATACACCGGGGTTGGCGCCTGGGTGACCGGGACCAGTGCGACACCGGCGACCTGCTTGTCGAGCAGTTGCAGGATGATATTTCCCTGCCGGTCGACGTTGTTGCCGGTGTTGCAGATGAGTAATTGATGATGAACGGCGACCGCGGCTTCGTCGAAGTTCCGTTGCAATGATGGATAAAAGCCGGTCTGAGTTTCCGGCAGCATCAGTGCGAAGACGGCCAAACCCTGGCTGAACCGCTCCAGAGCCTGTTCGTGTACGAAGGTACCTTTTCCCTGCAACCGCCGAATCAGGCCATCGCGTTCGAGCGACGACATCGCCTGACGCACAGTGCTGCGGGCGAGCTTGTTTTGCTCGGACCACCAGCGTTCCGTCGGCAGTGCATCGCCGGGTTTCAACTTACCCGACGTGATCTGCTCAATAATCTGCTGCTTGAGCTGCTCGTATTTCGGACCGTGAGCACCGTCATCATTTGCGGGGGCATCACTGACCGGCAGCGGCTCGGCGAGGGCAGGCAGCAGCTCTAAATTTTCCAGAGTCACACTCATAAGTACGATCACATAAATAGAGACGCTATTGGGAGAGAATCCCCAAGTGGTTCTGAAATGGTACGATCCACGGTATACCACTCCAGATTCACGCCGTCAATCATTTAATCGGCATTTGGTTCGCTTTTCCACAAAATATCGCAGATCAAGGCCACCGGCCTGGTTGTGAAAGTCATACGTACCTATTACCATACCACTTCCAAACCGCTGGTCAGATTCCCCTGACGACCGGTTTGGAATCAACTCAGAGCGTGTTTGAAATGGGAGGGCGAGGCTCCCGCCGAGCCTAAGACGAGCTTTAGCTCGGAGTCCGCCGGAGGCATCGTGCCGGGCCTCCGGCGGACGCCGACCTGCGGTCGTCTTAGGCTCGGCAGGAGCCTCGCCCTCCCAAAACAAGGCCATATCAAACACACCCTCAGATTTTCTGCTCGACGCACAAATATCAACGGGAGTAACGCCGTGGGCACCGATTCTCCGCTGGGCTTCTTTGATAAATTTCTGCGTTCATTCGTGCCGCCCGACAGCTTCGACGCTCACCTGCATCTCTATCGCGAACAGGACGCGACCGCAGCGATGCCGCGCGAGTTGATCGACCCGCAAGGGAACATTGGCTGGTCGGCATACCGCTGGGCCGTAGAACGGTGGATGGGAGACCGGCGGCCGACCGGTGGGCTGATTTTTACGATTCCAAAAGTCGGCCTGGATGTCGTCGGAGCGAACCGCTTCGTCGCGGATGAGGTCAAACGCCTGCCCGGATCACGGGCGTTGATGATGATTCGCCCGCAGGATGACCCGGCACAGGTCGAGTCCACACTGCGCGCCGACGGATTTGTCGGGTTCAAGGTGTACCATGTGTTCGCCAATCAAGCTGACACCTTCGAAGCCCCCACCGAAGCCTTTATCCCAGAATGGGCGTGGGAACTGTCCCAGAAATACGGGCTCTCGATCATGTTGCACATGGTCAAAGCCCGAGCCCTGGCGGATCCCTCCAATCAGTCCTACATTCGCCAGCATTGTCTCGACTATCCCAATGCCAGGTTGATCTTGGCGCACGCTGCACGAGGATTCTGTGGCGGACACACCGTCGAGGGGATCGCATCGTTGCGCGGGCTCGACAACGTCTTCTTCGATACGTCGGCCGTCTGTGAAGCAGCCCCGATGGAGGCCATCCTGCGTGAGTTCGGAACGGGCCGGCTGTTGTACGGCGCCGACTTCCCCGTCAGCGAGTTCAAAGGCCGCTGCGTGAGTATCGGGGACGGATTCCAATGGCTGTACGAAGACACGCTGGACTGGAAAGCATCACGATTCGCCAAGCCCCAATTTATTGGCCTGGAGTGCCTGCTGGCAGTGCAGCAGGCGTGCCGCACACTACGGTTGCGTGACGATGACGTGGAGCGGATTTTCTCGACGAATGCTCGCGAAATGCTGGGAATCACGTCTCCGACGACCAACAAGACACAAGCCGCCTACGAGCGTGCCCGCGAGATCATTCCGGGGGGGACGCAGCTCCTCAGCAAGCGCCCGGAGATGTACGCCCCCGATCGCTGGCCCGCCTATTACCGTGAAGCGCGCGGCTGCGAAGTCATTGACCTCGATGGCCGGCGTTTTACCGATATGACGACATCAGGGATCGGCTCCTGCCTGCTGGGCTATGCCGACCCGGATGTGACCGACGCCGTCGTACGCCGCGTGCAATTGGGCTCGATGTGTACGTTGAACGCGGTCGAAGAAGTGGAACTCGCGGAGACCCTGCTGGAACTTCATCCGTGGGCCGAACGAGCGAGATTCTGCCGGACGGGTGGCGAATCCATGGCGACGGCAGTACGTATCGCTCGCGCCGCGACCGGACGCGACCGGATTGCCTTCTGCGGGTATCACGGCTGGTCAGACTGGTACCTGGCAGCCAATCTGCCGCGTCACGAACACGAGTCATCCGGCAACGGCGATCAGCTTCGTGGTCATCTCTTGCCAGGTCTCGCCCCGGCTGGCGTCCCCGCAGGACTGGCAGGAACCATGCTCCCCTTTACCTACAACAAGCTGGATGAGCTCAAACGCCACGTTCGCGAGCGCGGGAAGGAACTGGCGGCGGTCGTGATGGAGCCCACACGGGCCACCGATCCCGATCCCGGGTTCCTGGAAGGGGTCCGCGAACTGTGTAACGAGTGCGGCGCGGTGTTCGTCCTGGACGAGATTTCCGTGGGCTGGCGGTTGGCTTTGGGTGGGGCCCATCTTAAGTATGGCGTGACCCCAGATCTGGCAGTGTTCGCCAAAGCACTGGGCAACGGGCATCCGATGGGGGCCATCATTGGCCGGGCCAGCGTGATGGAAGCCTGTCAGAATTCGTTTATTTCCAGCACGTATTGGACGGAAGGGGTCGGCCCCACCGCCGCACTGGCCACGTTACGGAAGATGCAGCGTGTCGATGTTCTCGGACACATCAGCCGCATTGGAAACCGCTTCCGCGCTGGCTGGGTGGAACTCGGCCGAGTCCACGGCGTCCCCATCAAAACTGCAGGCCATGCTCCGATTATGACGTTCGGCTTTGAGCATCCCGAGGCCGCAGCACTCGGCACGCTGTTTACCTCGCGAATGCTCGACCAGGGATTCTTGATCGGCAGCGGCTTCTATCCCAGCCTGGCCCACGAGGAGCGTCACGTCGATGCTTGCCTGGCGGCTGCCACGAAGATTTTCCCAGAGATCGCAGAAGCCATTCAAGCCGGTAATGCCGAGGCGCGACTCGGCAGTCCGGTCCGGCATAGCGGATTTGCCCGGCTGACGTGATCTGCTTGTAAGTGACGAGCGTGTGTGATATTCCAAGATTTAAGGCAGCGTCTCACCGAATTCGTACGATCTCAGGTCCGAACCTTTCGATCCTCAAACCGAAGGACGCCCAATCATGCTGCGGAATCCCCTGTCCGAACACCGTGGACGCATCTCTGGTCTGATGCTTGTTGTTTCCATTCTGATGCTCGAGGGCACATTGTCCCGGACGCAGGCCGAAGACTGGCCGCAGTTCCGCGGACCGAACTCCACAGGGATTTCGGCGTCGACCAAACCACTGCCGGTCAAGTTCTCGCCAACGGAAAACGTCAAATGGTCGGCAGCGATCGGTGACGGCGTCGGCAGTCCTGCGATCGCTGCCGGCAGGGTTTTTGTGAGCGGCATGACCTCGAAAGAGATCGTCAGTCTGTTCGCGTTTGAGGAAGCCACCGGCAAGAAACTCTGGCAGCGCGACTGGCCTGCGGGCGAGTTGCCTGAAATTCATGAGACCAATAGCCAGGCCAGTGCGTCGCCCGCCGCGGATGCGGAACGCGTCTACTTCTACTTCAGCACTCTCGGATTGGTCTCGGTGGACGCGGCAACCGGCAAGGATGTCTGGCAGGCCCCGTTGCCGACGCCGTTTTTCGTGATGAAGTGGGGCCCGGGAATCTCTCCCGTGCTGTATCGCGATTTGGTCATCTTCTGCCAGGACGATGATCTGCATCCCGCGATCTACGCCTTCGACAAGAAGACCGGCAAATTGGCCTGGCAAGACGTGCGGTTCGATATGGCGGTGAATTACTCGCATCCAGTCGTCTGCACCACCGACGGGCGAGATGATATCGTCGTTGCCGGTACGGGCATGCTGATTGGATATGACCCCGCGACGGGGAAACGGCGCTGGTTCGCGAAGACGTTGCTGCGCAATATCAAAACGACTCCGGTGTGCCTGGATGGCATTGTTTATGTCTCGCTGCAGAGCGGGGGCATTGCCAATCAATGGCTGGCGTCGGTCGATCAAATCAAAACGGGCAACAATGACGGCAAGGTTCAGAAGGCAGAGATCCAGGCGTTTGTGGGCAAGACCCCAGTGCCTGACGCCTTCTATAAACGGACGTTTGATCGCGGCGATCTCAACAAGGACGGAGTTCTCGAAGGCCGCGAGATCGATCTGGCATTCCTGCATCCGGACAATTTTGCCGGCGCGTCATACACGCAACTCGGTGAGAAGGCGGCCGAACAATACATCATGGCCGTTCGGGGGGGCGGTGAAGGAGACGTCACCAAGACGCACGTCTTGTGGCGCCATCCGACGAAGCACACCGACCATGTCGTTTCGCCGTTGATTTCGGACGGCCGCATGTTCCTGCTGAAGGAAGGGGGCATCAGCACGGTCTTCGATACCAAGAATGGTGAACCGGTCCGGGCCGCCAAGCGACTCGGCGCGACAGGGAGTTTTTACGCCTCGCCGGTGATCGGTGACGGCAAGATTTATCTTTGCGGAGACAACGGCAAAGTCACCGTCCTGAAGAACAATGCGGAATATGAAGAGCTGGCCATCAACGACATGGGCGAAAGCATCGTGGCCACGCCAGCGATTGCGGACGGGCAATTGTTCGTTCGCACTCGGACGAAGGTGTTTTGTATTGGTGATGCGCCGGTGGCAGCGAAATAAGGGGTTGCGGAACTTCGTAAGACTTCCACCCGGACGTGATTCGACTCGATGGGAGGGTGAGGCTCCCGCCGAACCGGATAGTCTGGCGAGGGTCAAATGACGCCTGCGGTTCGGCAGGAGCCTCACCCTCCCATGACGTCGTAATTCACTTCGCGGCGTTATTCAGCAGGGAGTGACGAAGGCGACGGCCGGGGCGGCCATCCTACGGGAATTCTCGCGAATTCTTGGATGTCGCCTCGTCAAAAATGCGATAATTGGATTTGACATCAGTCCGATTCAGATTTAGAATCCTCTACGTTGAGTAATTGTTTGCAATTCCTGGGTAAATCAATGTCAGTCGTCGACTCTAATTTGATCGCAGTGGCTCGCCCCCGAACGGTGGTGGGTATTTCGATTATTATTAGCAGTCACACGCGACCTTGAGGCCCGGCGTAATAGATACGATCCAGCCCACCCTCAGGTCGCCTTGGCCTGAGGGTTTTTTCGTTTTACGGCCCGTTGCTTTTACCCGGCGTTTGTACCCGTTGTTTGTCCCAGTTGTCGGTCAGGTTTAGTCCCTGGCCGACACGCCAGTAAGGTGCTCCAGCATGTCACGGATCCAGCTCTACGATACGACCCTGCGCGATGGCAGTCAGGGTGAGGGAGTCAATTTCTCGCTGGAGGACAAACTGGCCATTACCATTAAGCTCGATGAGCTGGGCTTTGATTACGTTGAGGGTGGTTATCCCCTTTCGAATCCCAAGGACCATGAGTACTTTCAACGCGCGGCCAAGCTGCCGTTGAAGCATGCCAAGGTTGCGGCATTCGGCATGACCCGCCGCCGTGGAGTCTCTGCGGCCGAAGACATCGGCATGCAGGCCTTAGCGGAATCTCAGGCCAAGGTCATCACCATCGTCGGTAAGACATGGGACTTGCACGTCTTCGAAGTCTTGCGCGTGGATGAGGCCGAGAATCTGGCCATGATCCGCGATTCGGTTGCCTACATGAAATCACTCGGCCGCGAAGTGATCTACGACGCCGAACACTTTTTCGACGGCTTCAAAGCCAATCCCGAGTTCGCGCTGAAGACCATCCGCGCGGCCCAAGAAGCCGGTGCTTCGCTGGTCGTCCCATGCGACACCAATGGCGGGACGATGCCAGAAGAAATCGTCGAGGCGATCAAGGAAGCTCAGCGCGTCCTCGGCATCCCCGTCGGCATCCATTGTCACAACGACTGTGAATTAGCGGTTGCGAATTCGCTGGCGGCCGTCGACAACGGCGCCATCCAGGTTCAAGGCACGATCAATGGCATTGGCGAACGTTGCGGCAACGTCGATCTGATCAGCATGGCGGCCAACTTGTCGCTCAAGAAGGGATATTCGGTCCTGGCAGAAGGTGGCATCAGCCATCTGACCGAGCTCTCGCGCTACGTCTATGAAATCGCCAATATGAATTTCCGCAACGGCCAGCCGTACGTCGGTGCGAGTGCCTTCGCCCACAAGGGCGGGATGCACGTCCACGCCGTCAACCGGATCTCGCACAGCTACGAGCACACCAATCCGGAAGTCGTGGGCAATGTGCGACGGGTGCTGGTCAGTGAGCTCTCGGGGCGGTCGAACATTGTCGCCAAGACGACCAAGTATCGCATCGAACAAGACAACGAGCTGATGACCAAGATCCTCAAGCGAGTCCAGGATCTCGAAAACGAAGGCTATCAATTCGAAGCCGCAGAGGCATCCTTCGATATTCTCGTCAAGAAAGTCACCGGCCACTACGAACCGTGGTTCGAACGCCTGCACTACCGCGTCAACGTGGAAGCGAACAGCACCGAGTCCCCCACGACCGAAGCGATCCTGAAACTCAACGTCCAGGGCCGCACGGAACTCGTCGCGGGCGAAGGCGACGGCCCGGTCAACGCGCTGGACAACGCCTTACGCAAGGCCCTGCTGCCCGCCTACCCCCGGCTGGCGGAAATGCACCTCGTCGACTATAAGGTGCGCGTGATCAATTCCACGGAAGGGACGGCAGCCCGGGTGCGGGTCGTCATCGAAAGCCGGGACAATGCCGACGTCTGGAGCACGGTGGGCGTCAGTGAAAACGTGATCGAGGCCAGTTGGTTGGCGCTGGTCGACAGTGTCGATTACAAGTTGTACAAAGACGCGGGCGAAGTACAGAATTGAGAGAGTGATTCTGCTGCCTGTTGGTGGAAGTTCGAGGATTCGCGTTATGAATCAAGTCTTACTCGAAGAAGTCATCAGTCATCCTGACTCGAGCCTGGTGCGCTTCACTGTGGACCAGTATCAGAGACTGGCGGAAGACGGCGTATTGGCTGACGGTAGCCAATACGAACTGCTGGACGGATACATCTTTCACAAGAACCGCGCGGACTTGGGGGCGGACGAAATGATTCACAGCCCGCGACATTCCCGACGCTTGGCGAAGTTGACTCCAATTCTGAGTCGTGCGGCAGAGTCTTTAGGGGTTGATCTCTATTGCCAGTTGCCGTTGCAGGTCAATCCGCACGATGCACCGGAGCCTGATTTCTCACTCGTAATTCCTCTTCCCTCAGACGCAGAAGACAGACATCCCGGCCCGAGTGAAGTCTGCCTGGTGGTGGAGGTCGCATTAAGTTCATTGAAGCGAGATCGCGAAGTAAAACTTTCAATCTATGCGCGCGCAGGAATCCCGGAATACTGGATTGTGAATCTTGCGGATCAACAGTTGGAAGTTTATCAGCAGCCTGACACGAACGCTGGCGTCTTTCAATTCCAACGAACTCTCAGAACTGGCGACCTTGTGACTCTAACCGGTCCCCAAAACAATCCGATTCAACTGAATGTAGTGGACTATTTGGGAGAAGCAGAGACATCCCCACGCTCGTGATCGTTCATAGATTCAACTTAAACTTGATGTAAAGATGAGGTGCCAGTTATGAGCGCCGGAATTTTGGAAGAGATTGTTGCTGGACATCTTCGGGGAATCCCTCGCATGAATGTTGAGCAATTTGAGAGATATATGGCCAGCGGTCTGGCAGGCGAAAATGTCGTCTGCGAATTGCTGGACGGATATCCCGTTATCAGGGACAGCGCTGCCACCGGAGAAGATCCTATGAATATGGGCTCGCGGCATACTTTCGTTGTCGACAGCCTCAATGGCTTTCTTGCGGGTTATCTCTCTGGCTCGAGTTGGAGCCTTAAATGCCAAACAGCAATTAAGTTAAACGACTCGAATTTAGTTCTGCCTGACTTTTCAATCATTCGCGGACGCGCCGTTGATTACGCTGCAAGTTATCCCGGTCCCGAAGCAATCGTACTTATTATTGAAGTTGCTGACAGTTCTGTCGAAGAGGATCGAATTACCAAACGTGCCAAGTACGCTCTCAATGGAATCCCCACTTATTGGATCGTTAATATTCGAGAGCAATTGATCGAAGTTTTTGAAAACCCTGATTGTGGGCAGGCAGAATACCTGAATTGCACACTCCATCAGGCGAGTGACACTGTGGCACTCCGGGTTCCAGGACTTCCGGTCCTCACTCTGTCTGTGCAGTCCATGCTTGATGGAACCATATGATTGCGCATTCAGAATTAATTAAGCTAGATCAAATACGCAACGCAGACTTTAGAACACGAGAACATGCTCGCTAAACAATACGAACCCAAAGACATTCAAGCTTACTGGCTCACGGCGTGGAATGAGAAAGGCTACTTTCAGGCCAATCCGACTCCGGGCAAGACGCCGCATACCATTATGATTCCGCTCCCCAATGTGACCGGGGCGTTGCATATGGGGCATGCGCTGAATGGCACGTTGCAGGACTTGCTGACTCGCTGGCGGCGGATGCAGGGGCGCGAGGCTCTGTGGATGCCGGGGACCGATCATGCCGGTATTGCAACGCAGGCCGTTGTTGAACGACGGATGCTCGAAGAAGAGAAGCTGACTCGCCATGACATTGGTCGCGAGGCCCTCGTGAAGCGCATCTGGAAGTGGAAGGATACTTACGAGGCCCGTATTCTTGGGCAACTGCGGGAACTGGGTGCCAGTTGTGATTGGCGGCGGACTCGATTTACGCTGGATGATGTTTGCTCGAAGGCCGTTCGTAAGACGTTTTACAAGCTCTTCAAGGATGGGCTGATTTATCGCGGGCAGCGTCTCGTCAATTGGGATACGTATCTCCAGACGGCCGTTGCCGATGATGAAGTCACCGCGGAAACGGTCAAGGGCAACTTCTGGACCTTTACCTATCCCATCGTTGGCACGAGCGAGACGATTGCGTTCTCGACGACGCGTCCCGAGACGATGCTGGGTGATACGGCCGTTGCCGTTCATCCGAGTGATGAACGCTATGAGCACCTCGTTGGGAAGTTCGTCACGATTCCCGTTTCGGGGCGTGAGATCCCGATTATTGCGGATGGGATTCTGGTTGATAAAGAGCTCGGAACGGGCGTCGTTAAGGTCACGCCGGCCCATGATCCGAATGACTACTCGTGTGGCTTACGCAACAAGCTGCCGATGATCAATATTCTCAATCAGAACGGAACGCTGAATGAGAACGGCGGGAAGTATGCCGGCCTGGATCGCTATGATGCCCGCAAGCAAGTCGTCGCCGACATGGAGGCGATGGGGCATCTCGTTAAGGTTGAAGATCGCGACATCGAAGTCAAACACAGCGATCGTTCCAAGACCTCTGTTGAGCCGTATCTGTCCGAACAATGGTTCGTCAAAATGGACTCGCTGGCCCAGTCGGCGATGGATGCCGCCCAGCAGGGACGAGTCAAGTTCTATCCCGGCCGTTACTCGCGCACCTATATGGATTGGCTGAGCGAGAAACGTGACTGGTGCATCAGCCGCCAGTTGTGGTGGGGACATCAGATTCCGATTTGGTACTGTGAGACTTGCACTGAGGATGAGCTCAAAGCGGCATTCGGCACGCGCTCGGATGTCTTCTATCGTCGTGACGCGAAAGACAAGAGCTGGCTGATCTGCAGTGAAACGGATTTGGCTCCGGATGTTCTCGGCGCCGCTCACGTCTTGCAGCGTGATGGAGACGTTCTGGATACATGGTTCAGTTCGGCGTTGTGGCCACATGCGACACTCGGCTGGCCTGACTTGGATCACAACCCGCCCCTCAACAATCAGCCTGATCCGTCGGGCAACGGCGAGAACACCGTTCTTAAGTTCTTCTATCCGGGGAATGTGCTCGTCACCAGCCGCGACATCATCACGTTGTGGGTGGCCCGCATGGTGATCATGGGGCTCTATAACATGGGGGATGTTCCCTTCGCCCATGTTTGTGTGCATCCCAAGATCCTCGACGGCTTCGGTCAGACGATGTCGAAGTCGAAGGGGAACGGCGTCGATCCGATGGACCTCATCGACAAATACGGAACGGATGCCGTTCGGTTCACGATTGCGTCGCTGGCTGGTGAAAACCAGGATGTCCGGCTGCCGGTTGGTTACGAATGCCCGCATTGCGGTGAGGTCATCCCGCAAACGCTGGAACACCAGAAGGCCGTCCCCGGTGGTGGGGCGAAGCCACGTGTTAAGTGCGCGGGCTGCAAGAAGGAATCGCAATACACGAGTCCGTGGTTCGAACCCGATCCCGGTGAGCAAGTCGCGCGGGTGGTCAGCGAACGGTTCGAATATGGTCGCAATTTTTGCAACAAGTTGTGGAACGCGGCCCGCTTCGCGATGCTCAATCTGGAAGGCTACACGCCCGGTCCCGTCGCGGACAGCGAACTCTTCCTGGAAGACCGCTGGATTCTCAGCCGATTGACGACCGTCACGGGTGAAGTGACTGGCCACCTGAATGTCTATGAATTCGACTTCGCCACCAAGGCGATCCGCGATTTCACGTGGAACGAGTTCTGTGACTGGTACCTCGAAATGATCAAGCCACGGTTGCGGGACGAAAACCTGCGGCCGGCGGCGCAACGCCTGCTGGTCAGTGTGCTCGATGTCATCGTGCGGATGCTGGCTCCGTGGTCGCCGTTTATCACCGAAGAATTGTGGCAGCGATTGAATGAGATTGCTCCGCAGCGTGGATTCCCCGAGCCCTTGCCGACGACAGACACCGTCATGCATGCTCCGTGGCCCGTCTTGCCGCGAACGTTGCGCGATGCCGAACTGGAGGGCCGCTTCAATCGGCTACAGGAGACGATTGTTGCGGTCCGAAACATTCGGGCGGTCTATGGGATTGGCTCTGGTGTCCCGTTGAAACTGCATGTCCGCTGTGAAACTCAGGTCGCAGAACAACTGCAGGCGGTCTCGTCCCAGTTTGAGAATCTCGCCAAGACGATGCTCGAGCAGGCGGGTCTGGACGTTGCCCGTCCGATCGGAGCGGCCGCGTTTTCGCTGAGTGACGCTGACGGTTTCATCCCGCTGGAGGGGATCATCGACCGCGAGGCCGAACGGAAGCGGCAGTTGAAGGAGGCGGAAAAGCTGCGGGGTCACATTGCATCGAACGAGAAGAAACTGAACAATGCCGGTTTCATCGCGAAAGCGCCGCCGGAAGTTGTGGAACAGGTCAAAGAGCACATCGCGACCTTGACCAAGCAACTCGACAGCGTGGAAGCGATGATTCAGGCCTTGGCGGGTGAGTAAGGCAATCTACATCGGGTCGATGGGAGGGTGAGGCTCCTGCCGAACCGCAATGTCTGCTGAGTATCGAAAGACTATCCGGTTCGGCAGGAGCCTCACCCTCCCATGAACCGCAATGACAATGTTTCAAGATTCGACGCAAATTGGAACGTACTGGTTTGCGCCGATTTAATGTCAGTCGTTCCTCCCCGGAGGGTTTCGCGTGCTTGTGTCGATGGAACTACACCGGATTATCATCAGTGATATCCGCGATCAGCAGGTGGTTTATCTGCGAGAGATCAACGGGGATCGCTCGTTTCCGATTCTGATCGGTCTGTTTGAGGCCACCAGCATCGACCGCCGCGTGCGGCAGGTCGCGCAGCCTCGCCCGCCCACCCACGCGTTGATGAAGGGGATGCTCGACGAACTGGGGGCTCATGCGCAAGATGTGGTTATCAATAACTTGATCGATCACACCTACTATGCGGTGATCCGGGTGATGAAGGATGGTGAGATTATCGAAATCGATAGTCGTCCCAGCGATGCCATTGCCCTGGCCGTGCAGTTTACGCCGGCGCTGCCGATCTTCGTGGATGATTCGATTCTGGATCAAGTGGCATGAGCATCGGCTTGAACGGGGCGTGGAAATAGCCCAAGAATTTGAAACGCAGAGGCACAGAGATCACAGAGGTAGCCTCTGTCCGCATTTCTCTGTGATCTCTGTGCCTCTGTGCTTCAAACTTTTTGATAACGCCTCGTCTTCCCCGACTGAATGCCATTTTATTGCATCGACATTTCCGCAGTTTCACTTGTGCGAGGTCTCCGTTTCAGAAACAATGAAACATATGTCATGGCCCCAGCTATGGCATCCCGCCTGAATTGCCTGCCTGCTTGCCCCGCCAGTTGGTGACTTCGACTCACGCGAGACGATCCTGAGGCCTCAATTCAGCAATTGATTGCGACTATTGTTTGTTTACCCTTGGGTCTCGGAAGATTTCCGCGACCGTTGATCCACATTGCTGGCGAGGAGTCCTCACAATGACCGAACCAGTTCCGGCCACACCATCGACAACCAGCGAGCCTTCTCGCCGGAGTTTCCTGTACCGGGCCTTTACGGCGGCCATCGCAGGGTTCGTCGGGTTATTCCCGGCCGTCTCCGGCCTGCTGTTCTTCCTGGATCCGTTGCGCAGAAGCAGCGCGACCGGGGGCTTCATCAAAGTCGGCCAATTGGATGCCGTGCCTGATGACGGCACGCCGGCACGCTTTACAGTCGTCGTGGATCGAAAAGAAGACGCCTGGACGACGTATTTGAATGTCGCCATCGGAGCGGTCTACGTTCGCAAGGACGAGAAGAAAAACGTGATCGCCTTCAACGTGACCTGCCCTCATCTGGGATGTGCGGTGGACTATATGCCCGGGCCCAAGACCTACCTCTGCCCGTGCCATGACAGCTCGTTCAAGATCGACGGTACGCGATTGAATCAAACGCCCCCGCGGGATTTGGATACTCTGGAAGTCGACAAAGAGAAGCTCAAGATCGGCGAAGTCTGGGTCAAGTATCAGGACTTCCGCACGGGTGAAGAGCATAAGGTCGTTAAGACCTGAGTGGAACATTGCTCGGTGCGGACTTTGAATGGAGTTCGCGTCATCACCTTCTCGTACCCATCTGCAATTGAACCATGACCTGGCCGAATGGCCATTTTGCTGGGACCGCACCAATCATGCACACTATGCTCAATTGGCTGGAAGAACGAACCGGCTTTCGAGAATTGATGCACGAGGCTCTCTACGAACGAATCCCCGGCGGTGCCCGCTGGAGATACGTCTGGGGCAGTACTCTCGTCTTTACGTTTTCCATCCAGATGATTACGGGAATGTTCCTGTGGATGGCGTATAGCCCCAGCACCCAGACGGCATGGGAAAGTGTCTACTACATCGAACACGTCATGCAGTATGGCTGGCTGGTTCGAGGTCTGCACCACTTTACTGCCCAGGCGATGATTGTGTTGCTCGCGCTCCATCTGATGCAGGTCATCATCGATGGCGCCTATAAAGCCCCGCGCGAAGTGAACTTCTGGCTGGGGTTGATCTTGATGTTGATCGTGCTGGGCCTGTCGCTGACCGGCTATCTGTTGCCCTGGGATCAGAAGGGGTATTGGGCCACACAGGTGGCCACCAACATCGCCGGTGGTACTCCAGTCGTTGGTGCGGAAGTTCAAAAGCTGGCGGCGGGTGGACCGGCCTATGGTCACCACACGCTGACCCGCTTCTTCGCCCTGCATGCCGGACTGCTGCCGTTTCTGCTGATTGCCTTCCTGGCGCTGCACATCTGGTGTTTCCGCCGCCACGGCATCACGGTCCCCAATCCCAATCGTGCCCCGGAAGCCTACTTCTGGCCGGATCAAGTTTTGAAAGATGCCGTCGCGTGCCTGGCGATCCTGGCAGTGGTCCTGCTGTTTGTCTTCCGGCAAGGCGCCGAACTGGGAGCTCCGGCTGATCCGTCTGAGAATTATTCGGCGGCGCGGCCGGAATGGTACTTCCTGTTCCTATTCCAAATGCTCAAGTACTTCCCGGGAAAATACGAAGTTATCGGCGCGATGGTGCTGCCAGGTCTGGTCTTGGGTGCATTGTTCTTGATGCCGTTCATCGGACGAACGAAGTTCGGACATCGGGCCAATATTGGGTTCGTCTCAGTCTTGCTGGTGGCCTGTTTGACCCTGACGGGAATCGCCTTGGATGCAGATTGGAAGAATGCCGGCTACAAAGCTGCTGTAGAGCAGGCGCACCGAGATGCCCAGCGAGTCGTGGCCCTGGCGCAGTCGCCCAATGGGATTGGCCCCACAGGCGCATTAGCGCTGCTCAAAGCGGATCCGTATACTCAAGGGCCTCGGCTGTTTGCCAAGAATTGTGCCACTTGCCACCGCCACAACGGCAAGGACGGGATGGGAAAAGATACCGTTCAAATGGTGAACGGTGTTGAGCAGATCGTGCCGGGCACCGCGTCGGACCTGGGCAACTATGGAACGCGTGAATGGATCAAGTCGGTCATTACAGATTTCCCCAAGCTCTTCGCGCCCACCGAAACGGCGAGCTTTGAGGGCAAGCCGTTAGGTAAGCATTTCACCGAAGGCAGCATGGCCGAATGGTCGACAACTCATGGCGCGAAGATGAAGGTGGAAGATGTGAATGCCGTGACCGAATTCCTGGCGGATCAATCGGGCCGTGAATTCACTCCCCCACTTTCCAAGGATCTGATTGACAAAGGTCTGGAATTCTTCGAAGTGGGCAATGACGAGATCAGTGAGTCCTGCGCGACATGCCATGCCATGCATCCCCGCGGTGCCGAAAAGCCCCTCGATGGTGGCGGTAGCGGACCCGACTTGACGGGTTATGGTTCTGGCAAATGGTTGACCAGCTTCGTCAACAACCCCGGGGCCAAAGAGCACTACGGCAAGCGCAACCGGATGCCGGCCTTCGAAAAGCGAATGAACGCCGAAGAGCTGCGTTTGCTGGTCGATTGGATGCAGGGGAACTGGTACAAACCGCAAGCCACACCTGCACCACAGGGAGCAGGAATCCCACAAGAGGTGCCCGCGCCTAAGACGGAGCACTAGTACCCCATCAATCGTCGATTGACGGGTATTGTTTCTTTAATTTGACTCGGGCCGCTGCGATGGTGAATGTCCAATGAATGCAACGACGTTCTTTATTTCGAGTGTTTTCCCAAGCCTTAATCT
>JAKFVC010000119.1 GCA_021732415.1 Planctomycetaceae bacterium | reverse complement strand
GTCGAAGGGATCAAAGAAGTTCGAAGGGATCAAAGAAGGTCGAAGGGATCAAAGAAGTCGAAGGTGATCGAAGAAGTCGAAGGGATCAAAGAAGTCGAAGGTGATCGAAGAAGTCGAAGGGATCAAAGAAGTCGAAGGGATCAAAGAAGTTCGAAGGGATCAAAGAAGTCGAAGGTGATCGAAGAAGTCGAAGGGATCAAAGAGCGCAAGGGGGCAGCGCACCGTGTTCGTCTTCGTGACCTTTGTGTCCTTCTGTTAAAAAGATTCGGAACAGAAGGTCACAAAGGTCTCGAAGAGGTCGAATCAAAGAGTTCGAAGAATCAGAAGGGGGCAGTGTTCGGTAATGGATGCGTCAGACGCGGTTAACTCTTCCATGTGATGCGGGATTGGTTGTAACTGTCGGCTGTCGATAGGTTTGTGTCCGCATTGCAATGGCGGCGGATTCTCGCGAAAATAATTGATTCGGTCTCGTCCTCCACGAGGCTCGCTGAATCAGGAATTTCGTGGTTTCCCGTTTTGACTCAAGGAATCCGTCGCGCATCATGGCCAAGAACATGCTCGTTGCCCAATCTGGTGGGCCGTCTCCGGTAATCAATAACACTCTCCGCGGTATCGTGGAGACGGCTCGACAGTTGTCCGAAATCGGGACGGTCTATGGCGGCTGGCACGGTATCGAAGGCGTGCTCAAAGAGGAGCTGATCGACCTGTCGGCTCAGTGCCGCGATGAGATCGCCTTGTTGCGAACGACCCCGGGGGCCGGCTCGATTGGTACCTGCCGGTACAAGCTGAAGGAAAAGCAGACCGAAGATTTCGACCGCGTGATGGAAGTCTTCAAGGCCCACGACATTGGGTACTTCATCTACATCGGCGGCAACGATTCGATGGACACCGCCAACAAAGTGGCGAGTATGGCTCGGGCCCGTGGTTTGGATGTCGTCGGGATTGGCGGACCCAAGACGATCGACAACGATGTCGGCGACAGCGAATTCAAGCTGGTCGATCACACCCCCGGCTACGGCAGCACGGCCCGGTATTGGACGCACTACATTCAATGTGCCAACGAAGAGAACAACGGCAGTTGCCCCGCAGACCCGGTCCTGGTGTTGCAGGCGATGGGCCGCAAGATTGGCTACATCCCCGCAGCCGCGCGTCTCGCTGATCCGCGTCGTGAATTGCCGTTGCAGATTTATCTGGCCGAACGCAAGACGACCCTCGAGCAGATTCATCACAACGTCAACGAAAGCCTGAAGAAGGATGGACGGGCCATCGTAGTGCTGAGCGAAGGTCTGGACGTCGGCGATATCGGCGTGCGGAAGGATTCGTTCGGGCACGCTCAATTCAGTTCTTCAGAATTGACCGTAGCACAGATCGTGACGAACTACTTGAACAAGG
Organism: Planctomycetaceae bacterium; assembly: GCA_021732415.1. Classification (GTDB taxonomy): domain Bacteria; phylum Planctomycetota; class Planctomycetia; order Planctomycetales; family Planctomycetaceae; genus JAKFVC01. The sequence continues at coordinate 18,147 of JAKFVC010000119.1, read as the reverse complement.
CCGGCCTGGCAGTGAAGGGCTCGGCTCGCTGCAATGTCCCCGGTACCGATCAACGTCACAGCATGGCGTATGCCTCGGTGGTCGACCTGGATGAAGCGTACTACGTGGGTCAGAAGGCCGCCTTACTCGCCGCAGCCGGCGAGCACGGCTACATGGCGACCATCCTGCGAGCCGACCGCGACAATTATCAAGTGCGATACGACAAGGCCCCGCTGGCCGAAGTCGCCGAGAAAGATCGAAAATTCCCCGACAACTGGATTACGCCCTGTGGAACCGACGTCACCGACGATTTTATTAAGTACGCCCGACCGCTGATTGGCGACGATATGGTGACCTTGCCGATCATCGACGGCCGGATTCGTTTGGCACGCCTGAAGCCGATTTTTGCGAATAAGAAGCTGCCGAGCTACGTGCCGCAAGCGGATCGAGCAAAGTAGGTCGATTGGGACCCGCCGATGTGTCGAAAGATGAGGCTATCATGATTTCCCCGATGTATCAGCCGAAAGACGCCGCCGTCCCGCCATTGCGGGATGGTGACCGCCTCACCGTGGAGGAATTTGAGCGGCGGTGGGAAGCCATGCCAAACTTGAAGCACGCCGAGTTGATCGAAGGGCGGGTCTATATGAATGCGGCTGCATTGCGCTGGGATTGGCACGCCGAGCCTCACACGTTGGCAATATTTGCCATGTCGATGTATTCCGCATTTACCACAGGAGTCCGATGCGGCTCAGAGCCATCAGTTCGGATGGAGCCATTGAGTATGCCTCAACCCGATGTGGTCTTGCGAATTGCAGAAGAATGCGGCGGTCGTTCGCGGATCGAACAAGGCTACGTCGTGGGCGGGCCCGAATTCGTCACCGAAATCAGTGCGAGTACAGAGAAGCACGATTTGGGGATCAAGAAGGAACTCTATCTACGCGCTGGAATTCAAGAATACTTGAATTGGAGCGTCCTCGACGAGCGAATTGTGTTATTTCGTTGGGTCGAAGGCAGCTATATTGAATCCGCGCCAGACTCGAATGGGATTTTGAAAAGTTGCGTTTTGCCTGGATTATGGTTCGATCCAGCCGCCATGATCCGAGGCGATAAGCTGCGGGTGATGGAAGTTCTGAACCTGGGAATCGCATCGTCCGAGCATCAGTCGTTCATTCAGTTGCTAAAGAACCGTCAAGCAGGATTAGGAGAATCTCCATGATTGCTAGTGGTTCGTCGAAAGTCGCGGAAAGACTTCCACCATTGAATAATGGGGATCGCTTGAATGCGGCGGAATTTTGCCGCCGTTGGGAGGCGATGCCGAATCTCAAACGTGCAGAATTGATCGGGGGACAAGTCTATATGAATCCGCCGGTCAGCGCTGGGTCCCATGGTATCCCTCACGGACAAATCTTGTATTGGCTCGGGCACTATTCGGCGACTACTGACGGCGTCGAGTACATTCCTGAGAGCAGTGTGCATTTCGGTCCCCAGGATCTTCCGCAACCGGATGCGATCTTGCGAATCAAAGATCGGTTTGGGGGAACAAGTCACCTGGTCGATAATGAATTGCACGGCGCTCCCGAATTCGTTGTCGAGATCGCTGCCAGCAGTGCTTCGTACGATCTGTTCGATAAGAAACAACGTTATCGAGAAAATGGCGTTCAGGAATACCTGGTGTGGGTGGTCCATGAACGCAGGTTTGTGTGGTTTGCCCTCGAATCAACAGGCTATGTGGAATTGGCACAACCTCGCAACGGCATCATCAAGAGCCGAGTTTTCCCAGGATTGTGGTTAGATACCAAGGGCATGCTGGCCAACAATTGGCCCAAATTCCTCGCCACGGCGAAGAGCGGGATGGAATCACCAGAGTACATCGAATTCGCGAAGACGCTGAAATCACAAGGTCGCAAAAAACGTAAGTCGTCATGACATTCGGCGGGTTGAGTTCAAGCCGCTGAAAAATAGAAAAATCTCTCACTGAGGAGTTCGTTGAAGTGTCCAGCAATCCGCTCGAAACGTTGAGCAAGAAACATGAGTTCCTGGTTGCCATTGATTCGGATGGCTGCGCGTTTGATTCGATGGAGATCAAGCACAAGGAATGCTTCATTCCCACGTTCATCAAGCACATGGGTTTGCAGGCGGTCTCCAAGTACGCCCGCGAAGCGTGTGAGTTCGTGAACCTGTACTCGAAGGACCGCGGTGCGAATCGCTTTCCGGCTTATTTGAAGGCGCTCGATTTCCTGGCGGAACGGCCGGAAGTCAAATCGCGTGGAGCCAAGATTCCGGCTCTGCAGGGCATCCGCGACTGGGTGAAGCGCGAATCCAAGCTGGGGACGAAGACGATCATTCCTGAAGCCGAAAAGACCGGAGATCCCGATTTGCAATTGGGAGCCAAGTGGTCGCAGGATGTGGACGACACGGTGAAGGCCATCGTCCACGGCGTGCCGCCGTTTCCGCTGTTGCGGGAAAGTCTGGACAAGGCGCTGCCGCAAGCCGACATCATCGTCTGTTCGGCGACTCCGACCGGCGCCCTGCAGAAGGAATGGGAAGAGCACGATATCGCGAAGTATGTCGGTGCGATCTGCGGTCAGGAAGTCGGCTCGAAGAAAGAGATTCTCGCCGCCGCAATTGCCAAGGGCTGGAAGGCCGAGAACATCGTGATGATCGGCGATGCTCCCGGCGATAAGGCGGCCGCACTCGCCAACTACTGTCGTTATTACCCGATCAATCCAGGCTCAGAGGAACGCAGTTGGGAACGCTTCTACAATGAGGCTCTGGCGCGGTTCTTCGCGGGGACTTATGCCGGTGCTTATGAGCATGAACTGATCGCTGAATTCGATGCTTATCTGCCGGAAGTCCCGCCGTGGAAGATTGTCAAAACGTGATGAATGCAGGCCGCATTTTTCATAAGTCCCATCGGTCCCATTTGTCCTATAAGTCCCATGCATTTTGAATGGGACCAATGGGACTTATAGGACGGATGGGACTTATGGGAATTCGCTATTTGGAGTTCCCTCTGGCCACCGGCAGTTCGTCCGCACGAGCCGCGGTAACCTTGCCCAACAAATCCAGAATCGTTCCCACGATCTTCAATTCTGCGGTCTCTTCGAGGCAACTCGTCCGCGCCCGCCACGTTTCATAGCCGCCCAATGCGTGCTGTTCCACAGGAGGGATGTAGCCTTCACAGCCATTTGCCAGTTCGATGGTGAAGGTCGACTTCAACGGACTGCGGCGCTTGATCGTCACGCCACTGATCGCGAAGACCTCGTTGGGAATGCCAGTGATGCCCAATTCGCCGATCCGCAGGGCTTGCAGTTTGAGCTCTCGCGTCGGGGGCATGTCGTTGAGCAGGACCGTTTCGCGAGCATAGATTTCGTTCCCGTTGAGAGGCTTTTTTAAGGCGATCGCATCCACGATCACTCGAGCGGCACGGACTTCATCAGCAGTCGGCATCCGCACGCCGACCTCCAGCAGTTGTTCTTCCATGACCAACGGTACCCAGTCATGAAACGTGATCTTCTGGTAGGCCTCGTACGCGGCTTGAGCGACGTCGGTTGCCACGCTGTCGATCGTGTACATCCTGCGAGAGGGCAGGGTGTAGTCCATCAGCCATTGGTCGCCGCTCGTCCCATTGGAGTGGAGTCCAACGTAGTCTCCATCCGCCTTCAGCAGTGCCTGCAGTTTGTCGCACACGACTGGAAAGTAATCGGCAGAAATCGGCTTTGCGCCGACATAATGCATGGAGAAATTGGTCAGCGTCGCCAGCGGCTTGCCCTCGCGAGTCTGCACTGCCAGCACTGGCACATCAGGATCAGTCGGTCCGGTCGGCCGCAGCGCTTTGGGGTTGTTAAACCCAGGGTGCATCTGCACGAGATCGTTTTGCTTCCCGCTGAACGGATTGGTCGGAGCCACCCCCGGTCGCATCAGCCAGCGGCGGCAGCCGACATTCTTCTCGTCGCGGCCGACTCCAAACCCAATGCGAGCCGGCACCAATCGCTTGTGGGCCGTAATAATGGCTTCGGCAATTTTTCCCGGCAGGAACTTGGTGTATTCAACATCCGCGTCCACTCCCAGGCAGGCGTGAACTGCAGGGGCGGAATGCGTATGAGTCGCAGCGATCAGCATGTGGCTGGTCGGGATACCGGTGGCCTCTCGAGCGAGACCTTTTGCTCGATCCAGCAGGTCCCGCGGCATCATGCAGCTATCGACGATGACGATGGCGACTTGAGTCTTCCCATCGTCCAGTACCAGAGCTCGGGCATGCAGCCGGTCAACGATTTCACTCGTGACGACCTCGTTCATGTTGCCATTGATGACGACGGGGAGCTTGATCGGCGTGACATCAATCGACACCGCTCCAGCGCGAAACAATTTGGCGGGTGGATCGGCGGCCAGCAACGGAGAATCATTCTGGACTGCTAAGCCTGCAAGCATTCCAGCCAACAGGATCGAAATAGACGCGAAAATGGACTTCTGGTTGAGCCGATATTGTTCGATCATGGATGTCCCTTAAAGCTGTATCCGACAGACTCTCTGGCAGTCAGGTCATCGAGCGGGCGCGGTCAATGATCAATCCGTTGAGTTTCTCCGGTAGAGTTTCGCGAATCGGTTAGCAGACAACAAGCAACTTGTGGTCCTTCGGTTTTTGTCCCGGCAATTCAAAAGCCTCCCATCTCTTCTCCGCCAGTCGCAGTCGAGATCGCTCTCAGTATGCGAGGATCCGTGTCCGCATTTATGGCTCGTACCGATCCATCTGCGAGCAAGGTGAAGGTGCGACCTTGGTGATAGGACGACCAGAGTCCGGGAGACCGATCCGGCTGGTTTCCCGCCAGATTCACGCCGATCGGGGTGGTGGAAATATCGAGATCCTTGGGCTCCGTCCAAACGATCTGCTGACCACACGCCTCCGCCACAATCGCCGTGTTGGAGGCTCCATCTGAGAACTGTTTGAATGACAGTCCCTTCCCATTTGGGAAGGGACTGTCGGGGCCGATCAGTGCGGCATATGCCGAAAACAAGCGACTGGAAGAATCCTGACGGGCCCTCGGTGGAACGGCCGGGCACACGTACGAACGGACGTCCGTCTTCGCGAGCGGCAAGTTACTCGCTGCATCCCAGGATGATTTCTGATCGTAAGTGTCGAACAGGGCCTGATGGTCCAGGAATGGCAGCAATTCGACTCGCCAGCTGCGAGCCGGCAGCGCGTCTGGGCGAACCTGAGAATCGGGCAGCTTTCCGTGCTGATCATGGAAATTGTGCATTGCCAGCCCGATCTCTTCCAGTTGGTTCTTGCAACTCGGCGCACGATTGTCGTGTGGATGGTGTGCTGTGGAAAGGACTACTGGTGCCGCGGCCAACAGGAACCCGACCGGAAGCGCACAGCCCCATGCTGGGAAGTCGCTGAACCCAAACTCTCTTCCACGTCGCCGCTCAAGTTCTTGCCAGCCCGTAGCGATCGCCGGAAGTGGCAGAATTGCCACAAACGCGATCACTGCGAAGATGGCCAGAGGTGATTGACCGAGTAACAGAAAGTCGATTCTTCTGGAAAACAGCAAGGTCCATGGTAGGAGCAGTGCTAACGCCCAAAAAGCCATTCCGATGAGTAGGACCGATCGCGATCGAGTTGGGCGAATCAAGCAGGCGAACACACTGGCGGGCAACCCAATGGCGATGCTCCACAGGGCCACCGCCACAATGATGTGCGAAGTCGTGCCAGACTCGAATACTGTCGGTGGTGGGAATTGGTAGATCATGTTGGAGCACTTTGACAGACGAATGGATTGAAGAAATGAGATCCTTCTGTAGTCGCATATTGTACAGAATTGAAGGCATCGAAATCACAGCGGGAAGTTGTTGAGCTTCGTTCTCCGCTATGTTAGTAGCTACCGACCTCTTCTCCACCATTCGCAGTCGTGATTGCCCGCAACACCTTGGGATCGGTGGTTACGCTCATGAAACGGACTGATCCGTCTGCCATCAGGGTCTGCGCTCCGTCCCGATGATAAGAGGACCAGCTGCCGCTGGATTGGCCAGGCTTGTTGCCCGGCAGATTGATGCCCAGGTTCTTGTCTGTCAGTTCGATATCGCGCGGCTCAGTCCACACAATTTGCTGGCCGCAGGCTTCCACGACCAAGACGGTGTGGGACGTCCAATCCGGGAACTCCTTGATCGATCTCCCTTTGCCTCCTGGAAATGCCGATTGAGGGCTATTCAACGTCGCGTAGGCAGTCAGCCAGCGGGCGTCAGAGTCCTGTGCGTAGGCCGGTCGCACCGAGGGACAGGTGAATTCTCGCAGGCGCAACAGAGCCAACTTGTAATTGTTGTTGGAATTCCAATTCTCGGTCTGATTGTAGGCTTCGAATTCCGTCTGATGATCCAGGTAGGGCAGCAAAGTGACTCGCCAGCTATGCGGGGGGACTCCCTCTCCATTGGTCTGAGAATCCGCAAAGTGTTCGTAAGTGTCCAGGTAGTTGTGAAATGCAAGTCCAATTTGTTTCAGACTATTCTTACATTCGCTGCGACGGGAAACCTCTCGTGGAGTAATGAGGGCCGGGAACGCAATGAGATAAAACAGCACGATCGTGGTCATCAGGCAGCCCCAGGGGGGAATGGAACGAAACGCATCCAGATTCAGCGTTTGGTCTCGTAGTACAGCCGAACCGGCAACGGCTGCCGGAATCGGGATGAGCATCATTAAGACAACTGCCGGTAAGGATAGATATGATGGGACATCATTCAAAAAGCTGAACTGGGTACTGGAGAAAAAAGCCAACACCGAAGCGAATGACAACACGGCCCAGAACGATTCCGCCAAGATCCACATCCAGCGTGATCGTGGTAGAAAGATCCAAAAGAACAGTGCGCTGCCGGGTAGCCCGATCACAATCCCCCACAGAATAATGATCAGAATGGGAAGGGAAGTTGATCCGGTTTCGAACCAGTCAGGAGGTGGGAATGGATAGAGCATGGGTGAGCCTTCATGAATGAAAAAATGAGATGAGATCCTGTCTATCATACGGATCTTTTCGTCGTGCCAACAAAACAAACCTGTCAGAACCCCGAAGCGTAAGCCCAGTGGTACTCTCTATAGCCATTGGGCAAATCAGCCGCTGGGCGCTAGCCCACGGTTCGATCAACAATCGACTCGAATTTCCAGCCGAACCGGACGCTAACGCGTGCCGGCTGATGTGGTCATATGCCGAAATGGAGCGGTTACTCGCTCGCGTCCAGTCGTGGCCACCACGGCTCCAGTCCAGATTTGGGTTGCCGAGTTTCGCACGGATTGATAAGACTCACTCAAGTCTTGCTTGAACTTTGTACGCGAGTGTTTGCCAGAGGATTAGCGATTCATGTCAGATGTTGACGTTTCCTCGTTGCCGCCGATTACCGACTTGTCTCGTGCGCAGCGGCGCGTCCTGGGAGTGCTGGTGGAAAAGGGGATCACGACTCCTGAGGTTTATCCCCTGACGCTGAAGTCGGTGACGACCGGCTGTAATCAGAAGAGCAACCGTGACCCCATTGCCAACTATGACGAAGATCGTGTCGAGGCCGTGCTGGAAGAATTGCGAGAGCTGGGTCTCATCGCAATGGTCTATACCGAATCGGGCCGGACGCCGCGGTATCGGCATTACCTGCGCAAACGCTTCACGGTCACGGAACCTCAACTGGCGATCCTGACCGAATTGCTGTTACGCGGTCAGCAGGCGGTGGGTGAATTGCGGACTCGAGCCAGTCGGATGGCTCCGATTGAAACGTTGGAACAGTTGCGGTCGGAACTGGAAGGTCTCGCGGCGGCAGGTCTCGTTCGATCTGATGGACCATTGGACCGACGCGGCGTCGAGGTTGATCATAACCTCTACCCGGCCAGCGAAAAACAGCCGATGCGCGCCCGGGCCTCGACGGAGAGCGATGCACCGCCGAGCCGTTCGTCGTTCTCAGGGTCGAGTCCTGCTCCGGTGGTCGATCCCGGTTTAGCGAACCGGGTCTCTGAGTTGGAGTCCACGTGCCAGGACTTACGGGCCGAGAACGCCTCGTTGACGGCAACGCTCGCCGCACTGCGAGATGACTTCCGCAAGCTTGGGGATGAATTCCACGAACTGCGACGATCGCTGGGTGGTTGAGGAAATGTGCTAACGAATCCAGACTGGTGAGCCCCGTCCCATGAGGGCTAGTTGATTTAATCAAGTCCCAATCGTGTATTTTCGTTTTCGCGGCAGTTGTTACCCGTTGAACATAGGTTTGGATGCTTAAATCGCATCGCCGTTCAGAGTAGTTACACTGCCATTGTGTTTACATGCCGATTAAATCAACAGCCCCATGAGGTCGGGGGTTTAATCGGCATAGGTTGTGGTGTATGCCCGAAGAATCCCGGGGCTTACGCCGCCGGGCTCGCCTGAATCACTAATCTGTAGCGGAATCTCGTGAGAGTTCCGCCGTAGTCTCCAGACTTTGCAGCGGAACTCTCACGAGATTCCGCTACACCAGTCTGGGAACCGAATCTAGAAATTCACCATATACCGTTCGGTAAGCGTCCTGCGGAGTGCCACCAGCCCGTCGTTAATCTGCTTCCATTCCGAAATCCGGATTTGAGTCGCCGGTGCCTGCTCCTGCATTTCAATGCTCAAGGTGTCAGGGATTTCTCGGCGATACGAGGTATAGGAACCGTATCTTCCATAATACGGGCTACCATAACCCGAGTACGCCCGCCCGTACGACCCGGCATTGACGGTTCGCTCGGTATACGTCGGAATCGTGGCCCGAACACCGGTTCGCAGACCGGCTTCGCGCTTGACCTGACCTTGATAGCGTAACGAACCGGAAACGTTGGCTGAGAAGGTCAACATGTCGGGATCAACATTCAACATGGGCAGCGCATCGATCTTGGATGCGTATTTTTCGCTCATCTCGGCAATCGTGTCACGCCGCATGGCCCCCTTGAGTTCCGCCAGCATCGATTGGACCGAGGCCAGGTACTTCTGAGTGGCGATAATGGTCAGTTGTTTCGGATCAGCCGTTTCCGGGGGCGCGGGTGTGGAACCATAGTCGTGGTTGGCTCCGGTTGCTTCGAATTTGCGGAAGAGCTCCAGCAAGCGATCGGGCAGCAATTCGCCCTTGATGATGACCGCGTTCGGTTCGGTGTGCCCCGTCGGGCGGATGATTTCCAGCTTCTCATCGGAGAAACCTAAGAGACTCAGGACTGGTTGCAGCGTCACGCGGGGGCTCTTGCCCAGGGCTTCGACCTTCTGGCCGAAATCGAGTTTAATCGTAATCTTGCGAGTCGTGTCGACCAGCATCGTGCAGGTCAGACCTTTCAGCGAAGTCAGGCATTCCACGGCGCGGAAGGAGGCATCCTTGCCGAGGACATCCTGGGCAACTTGATGGGTGAAAACATTCTCCAAGTCCAAGGCAATCACGACCTGGCCTTCGTCGGGCAGGACATCCGCGGCCTTCTTGAGGTAGGGTGACAAGCGGAGCGGCGCATCGGGAGCGGCACCCTTTAAGCAGCGCGAATACATCTGCCGCGTGGCCATGGCCGATGACATCATGCGTTGCGTTTTGATTTCCAGCACCAGGGCTCCGGTGTGGGTTTGAACGAGACGATGACCGTCGAGATGTTCGATGGTGGCTTGCTCTTGCTTGGCAAATCCCAGGACATCGGGAGCCTTGTACAAATCGATGATACTCAGGTCCCAGATGGGTCGCAGTGTGTCCAGCGGGTCGACTTCGGCCAGCATCACCAGCCGATCGGCGGTGGGCGGCACCAGGGCATGACCGGCGAGGAACGCGTCCTTGATTTTTGCATGCCAGTCTTCTGACTTGGCCAGCGGCGTGTTGTGCAGGGCCTGCACATTGACGAGAACGATCAAATTGGTGGATTCGGGGGCGAGGCGGACCTGGGCCTCAAAGGGCCCCGCCCAAGCCTGCTGGTTTAGCCCGCAACTCAAACACGCTACGACAAACAACAACGGCCCGCACAATCTGCGCATGACGACTTCCTGAGTGATTTAATGGATCGACTGTTTGATTTCCCTGGAACGGGACGAGGCGACTGGTATTAGCATAACCAAATCTGTCGCATTTTGGGTATGAATTGTGGAAGAAGACAAAGGCCGTGGCCTGACGGAGTATAGGCAGCGAATTAAAGGAGACCGCGAATGGGGAGGATTCCGTAGGATTCTGGACGGCTAAGATGGTTCCACTTAGCGTTTCTTCGTGGCCAGCGTTTGAGAGTATGAGTGTGTGAGAGTAACGGAGTAGAAGTGCAGTCTAGGCATGATTGGCGTGTCTTACCCCTCACACTCTCAGACTCCGATACTCTCACACTCTCCCCGCCTAGTATTTGGTTAAAACTCGATCACCGAGTCGAAGCCCCGCGCATGCATTCGCGCGGCCTCTATTAATTCGCTGCCGCCTTGAGCTTTTCCAGAAGCGTCTTAAATGCCGCTGCGTCATAGTTCGAAATGGCCTGCAGTGATTGCGGTAAGTCCTGTTCGATGATTTTCTTTTGTCCTGCAGGCAGCAGCAGGGGTAGTTCGAATTTCGGTTGCTGAACTTTCCAGCGATCGGCCCACGCCTGACGTTGCGGAGCGAATTCGTCGTCGCGCCATTTCTCGAACAGTGCGATGTTGGCCGCTTCGGCTGCGCGGCGTGCTGCGGCTGTCGTCTTGGGTTCCTCAGCAGGCCAGGTGGGGTAGGGGATGTCACGTTCCCGCTGGATGATACCGAGAGCCCAGACGCGTTGTCGTGCCGAATGAAAGTCGGGAAATTCCTTGGGACCAAGTGTCGACAGTTCGAGAATGGAACGGGTCGCCGCGGTTTTATCGAACCGGCTGGTCGACAACGTTTCGATGTGTGGTTCGAGCCATTTGACGAATTCAATCGCGCGAGTTGCCGCTTGCTTGTCGCCGAACGGTTGCTTCTGGATGGCGGCGTATAACTGCTGTCTCTGTGCGGCGAATTCCGCGGTGAGCTTTGTGAATTGGGCTTCATCGTCACCCGCGATTTGACGCAGGCTGACATTCACCAAAGCAAACGGCCACTCGGGCAGAGTCGGGCGACCGGGGGCAAACTGAACGTCACGCTGCTGGCGCCAACTCGGGGAACGCAGGTCGTGGTGGCAAGCCTGGCAATCGAACAAGGCCAGCTCGGGCCAATGCGGATTGTCAGGTTTGGCTTGGCTGGCAAACAGCTCCAGCGACTCACGCAGCGCCACCAGCCCACCTACGACCGCCGATCGTGTGCGCGGCAAATCGAGGCCCGGATCGTGGGGATGCTCCGGATAGTTCAGCTTGATGTACTCGGCGCGCGATTCGAACGGACCCTTTTCGGGAAGGTACCGCCAATGGGCGGGCATCTGGTCGACGAAGGATTCGATTTCGATGCTCGGCAGAGGCGGATGTCCCGCGGCGTACATTTCATGAGTGATGACTTTTCCCTGTTCGACGTTGCCGATGTGGCAGGAAAAACATTGCTCGGCCCGCGCGACAGGGCTTCTGACATTGACCAGGCCCAGCTTCAATTTGTCAGCCGGAGTCTTCAGTCGCCAGGGAGGTTCGCTATGTGGTGTATCCCAATTGGAACTGGGGCCGTGGCACGATTCGCAAGTCACCCCGAATTCGAAGTGCGGCGGCTTCTCCTTTTCGTGCGACTGCCAGCCCGAGTGGCAACTCAAACACTGCCGAGCCTGGTTGATATCGGGAATCGCCAGACGCTTGAGCATGGCCTGGCCGAGTTCGCCGCTCAGCCGTTCATAGGCCTGAGCATGCTTGTCTTCCGCGAGGAACTTACCCGATTCGTTCTGCAGGACGAAATCGCGAAAACGGAGCGGATTGGGGATGTTGTGGCAGTCTGCACAACGCGTTGGACCAAGGTATTTTGCGGGGGGGATGGCCGCATCCTGGGCAAATCCGCAGGGGACGCCGACGAGCAAGTATCCGACCGCACAAAATGTCGCGAATCGCCAGTGGCCAGTCTGCATACCGAGTTACCTCTGCGTCAGCGAATGGACAACGCCAGATTGACAATGACGGACTACGGAATGTTCCCATCCCGGCGAATTGCACGCAAGTCTATCACAATGAGAGGTGTGTCGTTCAAGACGAGAGTCGGAAATGGTGCCCGTGGTGTTTCATCGGCTGGACCAATTGCGGGGATTCCGGATAAGAGCGATTGCGGAATTTGGAGTAGGATCTGTCGGCTGTCGCGGTCGCAACGCCATCAGCCGGAACGCGTTCGCGTCCGGTTCGCGCTGCGTGGGACAGGCGACTTAACCTGGTTGTGATTGCGAACCGTGGGCTAGCGCCCAGCGGCTGATTTCGGTCCACTCATCCTCCGCCAATCGCTGGCAAGAAATGGATCTCACTGGTGGGCTGGACTTTTTGTCTGAGTCCGAGCGTACTCAAGTGACCGTCGATTCCCACAGCCATCCCGGGCAGCAATTCATTATCTTTGCACAAGCGCGCCGTCACCCCGGGATATTGCACCTCCAGGGCCGCCAGCACTTGCCGCACGGTCGTCCCCTGAACCTCGACCCGTTCTACTCCGTTTGTTAAGGTACGCATCAACGGCGGCACAAATACGGTGGGCATGGGGCCAGTCCTCAGTTTCCGAATGGTATCTGATCTTAGTGCGCTTTCACATAAAGTTTGCGCGATCGAAAGGGTGTGAGAGTATGAGTGTGTGAGAGTCACGGGGTCACAATGCTGTCCAATAACTGTAACTGTAATCACCCTCATACGCTCGCACTCCGAAACTCTCACACATTCACTCTGCGCAATCGATTGGTTAAGACGCTGTATCATACGTGAGTCATCCGAACGGCGAGAGCCTGCACGGCATGTGGACCAGCAGCAGATCAACTCGCGAGAATGCTCATGTCGGATGTTAGTTCTTTCAATCCCAGTTCGAATCGACCCGGCTGGCAACTCTTCTGGTTAGCCCTGCCGGTCCTGGGCGAGCAACTGCTGATCCTGGGCGTCGGCCAGTTCGACACCTTTCTGGCGGGACAAATCAGCAAGCAGGCGACGGCGGCCGTCGGTGTGGCGGCCTATGTGGGCTGGGCGGCGACCTTGTTGTTCTCGCTGGTGGGCACCGGGGCGACAGCACTTGTTGCTCGAGCGTGGGGCGCGGGGGATCGCGAGTCGGGCAACCATTTGTTTAACCAGGCGGTGCCGTTGGCCTTGATCACGGGCTTGTTGGCGCTGGGGCTGATCTGGAATGGCGCGCCTGCGTTGGCGACCTTTCAAAATCAGACGGGTGAAGCGCATGGGATCTCCGTCGAATATTTGCGTTTGGATGCACTCAGCCATCCCTTCAGCAGTTTGACCTTGGTCGGCGGAGCCGCATTGCGCGGGGTCGGCGATATGCGTTCGTCGTTGCTGGTCATGCTGGTCGTCAACGTCCTCAATGTGATCATTTCCTCGTGCCTGGTGTTTGGCTGGGGAGTGGCCGAGCCTTGGGGTGTCAGTGGTATCGTCTGGGGGACGGTGTTGTCGCGGGTAATCGGCGGCCTATTGATGTTGACGATGCTGATCCGTGGCCGCAGCGGACTCCAAATCCATCTCAAAGACTTATGGTTTCAGTGGGAGTCTGTGGCCCGCATCCTGCGAATTGGCATTCCGGCCGTTGTCGATAGTGCCTGCAAGTGGGTGGGACACTTCACGTTCTTGTCAGTCGTGGCTCATCTCGCCGACGGAGACCTCGGAGAGGCGATGTTCGCCGCACACTATATCGGCCTGGAGGTCGAAGCCCTGACGTACTTACCGGCAGTGGCCTGGGGTACCGCTTCGGCAACATTGATCGGCCAATCATTGGGCAGTGGCAATATTCCCCAAGCTCGTCGCATCGGACACCTGGCCGTGCTGCAGTGCGGCGGCCTGACGATTCTCGCGAGCTTGTTCTATTATTTTGGGGCAGATCTCGTCTATCGCGTGATGAGCCAGGACGCCCAGGTCCGTGAGATCGGTGTTCCGGCCTTGAGGTTTCTGGCCTTCTTTCAAATTCCGCTGGTGATGGCCATCGTCTACATTTTCTCATTGCGAGGAGCCGGAGACACCCGCACTCCCATGCTCTTCACGATTTGCTGCACCCTTTGCATCCGAGTTCCCCTCGCGTACTGGTGTGGAATCGCAATGCAAGGGGGACTGATTGGTGCCTGGACCGGAATGGTCGTCGACAACTCAATCCAAGCCGGCCTGGCAACCTACCGCTACAGCCGCGGCGGTTGGGTGCATATCAAGGTGTAACCCCCGTGGCCGACGCTGCCAGCGTCGGCGTTCTATGATGGGGCGATGCCGCATGATGAATTTTGGAAACACGCAATGTCAGTTCCGCTAGATTGGTTACCCGACGCCATTGAACCGCTCAAGACCGGCGGCCTCTGGCGACACCGTCGTTGCGTGACTCCGCTGGCGGATGGGTGGTGCGAATACGAGGGTCGTAAGCTGAAGAACCTGGCCGGGAATGACTATCTCAACCTGGCACACGAACCGCGGGTCATTGCTGCCATGCGGGATGCGGTGGAAGCCGCAGGCAGTGGAGTGACAGCGAGCGCTCTCGTTTCGGGACGGACTCCCTGGCATCAGCGGCTGGAAGAGGATCTGGCGAGGTTCCATGGCGAAGAGTCCGCCGTGCTATTCCCCACAGGCTATGCAGCGAACCTGGGAACGATTGCGGCCTTAGTCGGATCCGACGATGTGATATTTTGCGATCGGATGAACCACGCTTGCCTCGTGGATGGCTGCCGTCTGAGCGGTGCGAAGCTGCGGATCTATCGTCACACGGAACTCGACCGGCTGGCCGCTGAATTGCAGAAGGCGACCGACTTCCAACGCAAGTGGATCGTGACCGACAGCGTCTTCAGCATGGAAGGTGATATCGCGCCATTAGGCGAACTGTGCGATCTCGCTGAGGCCCACGGGGCGTCGATCATCATAGACGAAGCTCACGCATTCGGTCTGCTGGGAGAACAGGGCCGGGGTGCCGCCGAACTGTTGAATGTCGAATCGCGCATCGCGGTGCGCATCGGAACCTTGAGCAAAGCCCTGGGCGCCCTGGGAGGTTTTGTCGTCGGTTCGCAGGACCTGACCGACTGGTTATGGAATCGAGCGCGCACGCAGATGTTCTCGACAGCGTTGCCCGTTCCCATCTGCGCCGCGGCGGTCGCCGCATTGGAAATCGTGGCTAGCGAACCTGATCGCCGCCGGAGTGTAGTCCTCTTAGCGGAAGATCTGAGAGCCAGGCTGCGAGACTGTGGATTCGACGTTCCCGCGGGAATCGGGCCGATTGTCCCGGTGATTCTCGGCAGCCCCGAGTGGACGCTCGACGCTGCGGCACATCTGGCCGAGGCAGGCTACCTGGTCGCAGCGATTCGACCACCGACGGTCCCTCAAGGCACATCACGCTTGCGAATCACCGTGAATGCTGCATGTACCGAACAGGATTTGACGGGGCTGGTCACGGCTTTGGAGAGCTGGCAAGTGGTGCGAGGTTGTTAGCTCGTATCGTGGGACGGGTCTCCTGGCCCGTCCGTCCTCTTATTAATTGGGTAATGAGTCAATCAGCCGCTGGGCGCTAGCCCACGGTTCGAAGCAACGATCGACTCAAATGAGCAGTCGAACCGGACGCTAGCGCATGCCGGCTGGTCTTGTGAGGACTCTACTTCAGGGACGGACGGGCCTGGAGACCCGTCCCACGACACGAACAGTGACCACAATCTGATCCTTCGAATCACACTTTGGACACATCCTTGCAAACTGTCCGGGTCTCCAAACTTGCGTTCCTGTAACGAAGGGCTCGCAATGCCCCTATCCAGATGACATTTCTGTCAGAGAACCCCTGTTTTGCCTGGTTTCGCCACCAGCGATGATTGCTGGCACGGCACCTGCAATACAATTCCAGTGTGAGTGATGAGCACTGTTAAACCGATCTGAAGTCCGATTAAGTCGCTTAGCTGTGCTGGGCGGCCGAGATGCGGGGGAGCACCCGCGAGGAATGAATCTTAAGACGCGATGAGTGGATCTGACAACAAGAACACTAATGTGATTCATGGTCGGACCTCATCAAAATTTGATCTTAAGACACTCTTCTCGCCCATTCAGATCGCCTCATCCCACGGGAAAGGGTTTGATCATGTGGAAGAAACTTGGATTGACCGTTGTGGCGTGCGGGGTGATGTTGGGAGTCGCGGGATTCGCTGATGCCGGCACCGTTGCCGTGAAGAACACGAATCGGGCAACCGTTCAACGAACGACCATGAAACCGCATAAGAAGAGCGTCCGGACACACAAGACGATCATGCATCGTCCGGCGATCATCAAGAAGACATCGTTCCAAACGAGCGTGGCTCGACGCGGCTTCTTCCGTGGCGGATATCGTCATCACACGAATCGGATGATGTTCCGGCACGTGTAGTCGATACGGACAGATTAGAGATCGATTTGAAACTTCCGCAGTCCATTTGGATTGCGGAAGTTTTTTTGCGCCACGGGGCCCAACGCCGTAAAGGATGCTTGTTTCGAAAACGGGGGACACGGACGCTGGCAGCGTCCGCCACGTGGCCGGTCCCTCAGCGAACCGCATCGCGCACTAATTTGATGGCATCCTGGCACAGGGTCACCGCGATCTCTTCTTGGGGGGCTTCGGCGATCACGCGCAGAATGGGTTCTGTGTTGCTGGCTCGGACTTGGACCCAGCGGTCGTTCCAATCGAGACGCAAGCCGTCGCCTTCGGTGGCAGTGGCCGACGTGTAATGCTGTCGCAGCGCGTTGCAGGCGGCGGTCACCTTTTCGCGGGGGCAGGTCAGTTTGTCCTTGACGATGCTGTAACGGGGGAGTTCGTCGACCCACGTCGCCAAGTCTCCGCCACGTGCCGTGAGGCCCGCGGCGACATACGCCATGGAGGCGAAGCTGTCGCGGACATAACCGACTCGCGGTTCAATTAGGCCGCCGTTGCCCTCGCCGCCGATGATGGCATTCATGGCCCGCATCTTCGCCACGACGTGCGCTTCGCCGACGTAGGAGCGATGGAAGGGGCAGCCGTACTTCGCGGCGATGTCGGCGGAGACCCGGCTGGTGGAACCGTTGACGACCACCGGGCCGGGAGTGCGGGCGAGGACATAATCCGCACACAGCGCAAGGGTCAGTTCCTCGCCGATGTAGCGGCCGGTGTTATCGACGATGGCCAGGCGGTCGGCGTCGGGGTCCTGGGCGAAACCGACATCCGCACCCAATTGTCGCACGGCCTCACACAGGCCTTCGCAGTTGTCTCGCGTCGGTTCGGGAATATGTTCGAATTGGCCGTCGGGAGTGCCTCCCTGAATGTGGACTTCACAGCCCAGCTCTTCCAAAAGTCGTGGTCCCAGAATGGAGCCGGAGCCGTGGTTGCAGTCGAGAACCACTTTCAGGCGTCGTTTGCGAATGGCAGCGACATCAACCAGTTGCAGGACTCGGTTGAGATGTGGGGCACTGGGGTCAGCCAGAGTGTCCAGCGTTCCAATCCGATCCCACGTGACATACGCAAACTTTTTCGAATCGAGCAAGCCGATCAGTTTTTGGCCGGTGGCCTCGTCGAATACGGAGCCTTGCGGGGAGAACGGTTTCAGACCATTCCACGGGATGGGATTGTGACTGGCCGTGATTTGAATGCCGCCGGCTGCTGCAAAATGCTGCACGAGGACGCCCGCGGTGGGGGTCGATGCGATCCCGGCATCTAAAACGCTACACCCGACCGACTGCAAACCGGCGAGGACCGCGTGTTTCACGAGTGGCCCGGTCGACCGGCCATCGCGGCTGACGACGACGGTTCCTCCTTGAACCAGCGTGCCGAAGGCGGCGGCGAACTCCACCAGATAAGTGGGTTCCAATCCATCGCCAATGATGCCTCGCAGACCCGAGATGCTCAGAATGCGCTGCGGCATGGCAGACTCCTTTTGACGGCAATGGACTGGGATCAAATAGCACTCGCTTGGCTAGCTCGGCAAATCAGCCGCTGGGCGCTAGCTCACGGTTCGCGCAATATTCGAAGAAGATTTCAGGGAAAACCGGACGCTAGTACGACAAATTACAATTTGCCCTTCACCAAGTCGAGTTTCTTCCAGAGCTTCGTGGTTTTCCTAAGTTCTCGCCATGTTCGGGGTCGTTGGTTTGCCGTGTTGCGTGTGGGGCGGCCGGTGTA
>JAKFVC010000051.1 GCA_021732415.1 Planctomycetaceae bacterium | reverse complement strand
TATTGATGCTGACGGTACTGGGGCATAGTAGTGTGTTTGGGATTGGTGGCCGCGGCGGTGGCGGCGGCCGAGGTGGCGGTGGTGGCTTTGGCGGAGGCGGTCGCGGTGGCGGAGGAGGCTTTGGAGGGGGCGGTGGCTTCCAAGGCGGCGGCCGTCCGGGTGGTGGCTTTAATGGTGGTGGAGCGCGTCCGTCGTTTGGGAGTTCTCCGTCGATGAGTCGCCCGAGTGGCGGTGCCCGGCCTTCCGGCGGCGGTGCTCGTCCGGGTGGGGGAGCCCGACCTGGAGGTGGTGCGGCCAGTCGTCCGGGACCGCAACCGGGTTCTCGGCCGAATATTGGTTCGGGAGCTGGGGGTCGCCCAGGACTGCAACCCGGGACGCGGCCGAACATCGCCGGACCCGGCGGCGGGATGGGAGGGCGACCATCCACGTTGCCCTCGGGTCGCCCCGGTATTGGTTCGGGGCAGGGAATTGGATCTGGCCAGGGAATTGGTGCCGGATCCGGCCTGGCCGGGCGACCCTCGACGGGTGCCATTGGCGGCCGCCCCGGCGCTGGCCAGCGACCCACGACCTTGCCCGGATTGGGTCAAGGAGCAGCGGGTTCGCGACCCGGCGTGTCTGATCGCATGGCGAATCGCCCGCAATCGGCTCAGGATCGTCAGGCCAACCTGAGCGACCGCATGTCCTCGGGACGGACCGATCGGCAGGACAATCGGAACCAGAATCAATCCGATCGCCAGGACAACCGGAATCAAAATCAAAGCGATCGCCAAGACAATCGGAATGCCAATCAGGACGACCGTCAGGAATGGCGAGATCAAAACCGGGAAGACTGGCAGAATTTTGCCGAAGAGAACCACGGTGATTGGCACAACGACAACTGGCAGCCCGGGGACGGTTGGAACTACATGTGGGACAACTATCCCGTCGCCGCCGCCTTGGGCGTCACAGCGTGGGGCATTAATCGGCTTGGTTACGGCATGGGCTATTCCGACTACTCGAATCCCTACTATGAGGACAGTGGTTCCGGCGGCTATAACTATTCAGAACCGCTCGTCACTTATGACGAGTCAGCGGCAGCGGCACCCACCGATCCGGCGGCAGTCACGCCACCGACCGACCCTTTGACCGGCGCGCCAGCCGACCCGGGAATGCAAGCCTTCAATGATGCCCGCGACTTGTTCACGAAGGGGGACTCGGAAGGGGCCTTGAAGCAACTCGACGTGACTCTCAAGACCATGCCGCGCGATACCGTCGTGCATGAATTCCGCAGCCTGGTCCTGTTCTCCCTGAAACGCTATCCGGAATCTGCCGCGGCGATCTATGCAGTGCTCGCGGCGGGACCCGGCTGGGACTGGACGACGATGATTGGGCTGTACGGCAGCGCGGATACGTATACGCAGCAGTTGCGTGAGCTGGAAAACTTCGTCAAGCAAAATCCCAAGTCGTCCGACGGACATTTCCTGTTGGGCTATCATTACATGACGACCACCCATAACGCCAATGCGTCCAAGCAGTTCAAGCTCGTCCAGGAACTCCTGCCGGATGACAGACTCGTCGTGCAACTGGTGGGGATGACGACACCCCCGGGCGAAGCGAAGACCGCAACAACTCCACCCGCCGTGCAGAAGATCGTGCCGGAAGAGAAAGTGTTGACGGTCGACAAGATGGTGGGCAACTGGAAAGCGTCCACTAAAGACGCCAAGTTCGACCTGGAGCTGGCGAAGGACGGCAAGTTTGTCTGGTCGTTCGCCCGAGGCAAGGACAAGCAAACGGTGAAGGGAGTATTTGCCGTAGACCAGAATAATCTCGCGATGGAACCAGACGCCGGCGGCACCATGCTGGCCGAGGTCGACTTCACCAATCCGTCTCAGTTCCATTTCCAGATGGTCGGCGGCGGCCCGAAGGATCCTGGCCTGGACTTTAAGATGAAGCCGTAAGAACAGGGTGGACACGGCGGTTTTGCGGCACTGTGGCACAGGTTTGGGTGTTACCTGAAGCGAGGACGTGGCACTGCTTCGCGACTGTACTCAGGCGTTAAGCAGTGGTTCCGTGGGCTTCCGAGTCGCCAAGAGCACTGCTTAGGTGCGGCGGTGACGTCCACTTCGATTTCAAGTGGGTTTGCGCCGCCCCGAAGCAGTGGCACGAGGTTGCGGGTTGGCATGCGTGAAACGCCGGCCCGAGATCCTGAGTATTTCCCCGCCGGAGATCTTCATGGCGTTTAGATGCGGGACTGCTTCGCGCGGCTCTTCTTGCAGGCCTTCCAGACGATCCGGGCGTAGTCGCGGTCGAGACGGGCCAGTTGGTGGCGTCGCACGTCGAGGTTGCGTAGGGTGCCGGATGGGGTTTTTACGAGAATGAACGGGAGGCAGACGGAACGGACCCGTAGCGGGACGCCGCCCTGCTTCGGCATGAAGGGGACGCGAACCGGTTCATCAAGTCGAACGGTGCTGGACTCGCCGCACCAGAGGAATGACGGCAATTCGTATACCACATGCAGCACCGCCACATAGTCACCGGCGCGCACGTCTTCGGGAGCCAAAACTTTGGCCATTTTTGAATCCGTTTCGCCGGCACTGTCGCCGGTCTCTGTGTTTCGGCAATCTCGCATGAGAAAAAGACACGCGTCCCGCCGTTTAGTTCGCCCCTGCAAACTGCGCCGTGAAGGAAATTTCGACGCCACGGGAGGGAACGCCATTTTGGTGAGATCGACGCCTTGGTTTATGATTCAGAGGTGATCTGTTGTAGCCGTGTTTCGCCAGAACGCGGGCGAGCGACCGGCGAGGCCCGCACTCTGGCGAGATGCGGCTACGACGCGGTGCGACTCGGTTGCCGCGGTGTGCAGGCCGGGGTCGGGTGTTCAAACTTCAAAATTGGCCGGTCGGTCGAGCTTCGCAGTCCATGTTGACGTTTGGCCAATTTTGAAATTTGAACGCCCGACCCCAATCTGAGAGACTTCCTCGCGCACTCCAGGCAACAAATTCGGAACTGACAATTCGGAATCGGTTGCACACGTCAGGCACAGCCTGACCTACGTGGCTTGGGCGACGCGACGGTTCGAGGGCGCACAGCGCCTGTGGCGAGAGAGTTGATGGGAGTGAGTCGAGAGTAGACTCAAGACGCATCGAAGAAATCAAAGTTTTCAAAGATGGCGACAATTTGCGCGCAGCGAAACTCAGTAGGACGACGGCCGGGGCGGCCATCCTACGGGGCGATGTTTCCTCGAGTGGGGTGGGGCTGTGATTCGGCAAGATCGTTGTCGTGAGGTGAATTTTGCCGAATTGAGTCCGTGGACGTTGTTGAAGTGGGCATCGCCAGTAGAATAAATGATACATTTGTGGGGAACATCCGCGCTGCACCGAGTGCGTCATCAGAATTTGAACGGCATCGCCGTCGCGCGACGGCATCGAGAAGAAGTTCATGGCCGACAGTCGCTCACCATTCGAGATCCCGCTCAACAGATTCCTGCGTAATCTGGAAGACTCGGAAATTCTTTCCGCCGACGAATTCGCCAAACACCGCGACGCCCTCACGCAACTGGGTGATGTGCCGGCGGGAATTCGTGGACTCATCAGTTCGCAAGTCCTCACCCAGTATCAGGCCGAAGCCATTGCCGGGGGGCACTTCCAACGACTGCGAGCGGGGAATTACGACATCCTGTCAAAGCTGGGAGCGGGAGGGATGGGGGCCGTTTTTAAGGCTCGCCACCGGCGGATGAAGCGGATCGTGGCACTGAAACTGCTGGCTCCGGAGATTGCCGAGGAGTCCTCTTTCGTGCAGAGATTTCAACGGGAAGTCGAGACGATCGCGCAGCTCGCCCATCCGAATATCGTCATGGCGTACGATGCGGACGAAGCAGAACTCGGGCACTTCCTGGTGATGGAGTTCGTGGACGGCCGAGACCTGGCCTCTGAGATTGATGAGAATGGTCCCCTCTCGATCGCGGAGACCGTCGATTACATCGCCCAGGCGGCTGCGGGGCTGGAGTATGCTCATTCGAAAGGGATCGTTCACCGAGATATCAAGCCCGCGAACCTGATGCTCACGGCCGATCGAGTCATCAAGGTGGCAGACCTGGGGTTGGCGCGACTGACCGCGGCTTCCTCGACGGCTCAGAAACGCAGTTCATCCATCACCCAGGCGGGGGGCATTCTCGGTACGGTCGATTATATGGCGCCCGAGCAGGCCCTCGATTCGACCACGATCGACCAGCGGGCCGATATTTACAGCCTAGGCTGTACGCTCTACCTGATGCTGGCGGGCAAGCCGCCCTTTTTCGCAACATCGTTGATGGGCCTGATGCTGCAACACCGCGAGGCCAAAATCCCCGATCTGCGGGCCGCGGTGCCTGAAGCTCCCCTGGCACTGGTGTCAGCATTTGAACGGATGGTCGCCAAAAAAGTCGAAGACCGCCCCGCCAGTATGACCGAGGTCATCCGCCTGATGGAGGCGTTAAAGCCGCTGGTGAAAGGGCTGACAGCCAGGCCTGTTCCATCGGACGCGGCACTCGCGGCCGGCGACGGCATGTTTCACAAGACGACCATTTCCGGGGACGGATCGTCGTTTGTCGTGCCGAACCCGTTGAACGCTGACGGGGCCAATGCCTCTCTGTCCGACACTCGCCGTCTGGCCGAATTGGTGCTCGTACTGGCCGAACCATCGCGCACGCAGAGTTCGATCTTTCGCGGCTATTTGACGAGTCTCGGATTGCTCAATGTCCATTCGACCGGTTCCGGCGCCCAAGCTTTGGCGCTGGTCAAACTCCACCGGGCTCACGCCATTATCAGCACCATGTACCTGTCGGACATGACTGGGGTGCAGTTGGCGAGCCTGATGCGGGAGGATCCGGAGTGTGCCGAAGCCGGGTTCGTGCTGATGAGCAGCGAATCGGATACCAGCCAGGCCGCGGCCATGCAGGGCCACGCACGCTCGGTACTCTTGATGAAGCCGTTCGATCTGAAGCAACTCGCTCAGTCCATCGCCGCAGCAACCGGCCGCACCACCGAAACGCTCAAGTCGCCGGCGTAACCCCCGCGACCTGCAGAAATATGGTCCCGAGTTCGCATTGAAAGCTTAAGACTAACCAGTCTGATCGGCCCTGAAAGGAGGCGCTGCGGTCAGGTCCTGCGGCAGCCCGCGGTGTCCCAAATGTGTAGTGCCATTCCGTTCCGTAGAGCAAGGCTTTTCCCTGTCCAGCGATCACGTTCGCAATCTCACCGAGGCAGTCGTCGATCAGGAGAGAGTCAATGACAACATCCTGGCCAGTCAGGACGCGCGTCGCGAGGACGGCTGCAGCGGCTTCTGGTACGCTCAAGACAAGCGCACCGGGATCCGATGGAAAGTTGAGGTCAATCCATTCCGATCGCTGGCCGACATCGACTGGACTAGTGCTGAGAAATACAGGCCCGGGAGACACGTCAGTTGCGGCAACTTCCCGGAGGGCAATGGTTGTGGCTTCGGTTAAGGAAGCGAGGAATTGGTCCAGAATTTCGGCTCCCACTGGCCGAGCTCCCGCCGGTAAATCGAACTGCGCCATCGACTGACTCCCTGAGCGGAATCTCGTAAAAGTTCCGCGATACAGTTCATTGACAATTTATCATGCTGCCGGAAGGGTGAACTCCATTCCGGTTTTATCCGGGGCTCAGCGAGGCGTGCTCCCGGCGTTGGTAATAGCCGCCTTTCGCTCGCTCCATGCGGCAAAACGTATCACTAATGTTTAATGTTGTTTCCGAACCTCCCAGGACGAGATATCCGTCCGGGCGTAGCACGCGTTCGATCCGTGTGAGGATTTCCCGCTTTGTCGGCACTTCGAAGTAAATCATCACGTTTCGCAATAGGACCACATCGAACATCGGGAGCGCCGGCCAGGCCGTCGCGAGATTGAAGGGCCGGAACTCGACCATGTCGCGGATGGAGGCATCGAGCTGCCACGTCGTTCCGGTCTGTTTGAAATACTTGACCATCAACTTGGCCGGAAGTCCGCGATTGGCCTCAAACTGAGAATAGATCCCCTGTTTCGCTTTGGCGATGACTTCGGTCGAGATATCCGTTCCCAGGATCGTGATCTGCCAGTTGGCGAGTTCCGGAAAGTACTCGCGGAGCGTGAGGGCGATCGTGTAGGGTTCCTGACCTGTCGAGCAGGCAGCTGACCAGAACGTCAACCTCCGCTCGGAGGCGCGCGCGACAATGAGTTCCGGCAGGACTTGCTTGCGTAACACTTCGAAGGGCGAAATGTCGCGGAAGAACGAGGTCTCGGACGTGACGAGAGCCTCGACAACCTTGGTCACAATCGCCGGGTTCGATCCGCTGCGAAGCTTGGAGACCAGTTCGGTGATCGACGGCAGATTGAGTTGTCCGATCACGGGCGCGAGGCGTGCCTCGACCAGATATCGCTTGTCATCCCCCAGAACGATCGCGCTGCGGTCGACGAGCAGTTTGCGAATGTAGTCGAAATCGGCGTCGGTCATGGCGACGCCTTTCCAGTCACCCGCCGATTGATCTCCTCAGCAATCTGCGATAACGGAAGGATACTGTCTGCCAGGCCGGCGCGGGCGACGAATCCCGGCATGCCCCAGACGACCGAAGAGGCTTCATCCTGAACAATGACCTGCCCGCCCGCTGCGCTGATCGCCTCGCAACCGCGGAGTCCGTCGCGACCCATTCCGGTGAGGACGACTCCCAACGTGGCTGGACCGAACACTTCGGCCACCGAGCGAAACAGGACGTCGGCTGCCGGACGGCACGAATTTTCGAGCTCGTTCTGGTTGGTTTGAACATGGACCGACGCGCCGACCCGGGATACGGTCATGTGGTAATTCCCCGGCGCGATCCAGGCTTGTCCCGGTTTGATCCCTTCGCCGGGCACGGCTTCGTGGAAGCGGATCGGACATTGAACCGACATTCGCTCGGCGAGAAGTTTAGTGAACATAGGCGGCATATGCTGCACGATCAGGAACGGCACCGGGAACGAGGCTGGAATGGTACGGAACAGTTCGGTGAGCGCATTGGGGCCACCTGTGGAAGTCGCGATGGCCACGACGTTGATCTTACTCTTCGCGCCAGTACGCGTCGCAAGCCCGGGAGGCGTCGAGACGGCCGGCCTGACTTTGCAGAGGGCTTTGATACACGGGACCAATTCTTCCCGGATCACTTGCAGAGAGGCGTGCAATCCCAAGCTGTTCGACGGTTTGGCAAAGTAATCGCTGGCCCCCAGTGCGAGGGCTTCGAGCGTGACCATGGCCCCTCGTTCCGTCAGCGAACTAAACATGATGACGGGCAGCTTGGGATAGTTTTTGCGCAAGTGGCGAAGCGTTTCGAGCCCGTCCATCTCGGGCATCTCGACGTCGAGGATCACGATGTCAGGATTGACCTGGGGGATCTTCGCCAGGGCGATCTTGCCATTCGCCGCGGTACCGACAACTTCCAGCGCGGGATCACGGGCCAGTTCGTCGCTGACGGTGCGGCGGACGACCACGGAATCGTCGACGACCAGGATGCGGGCTTTGTTCACTACGAGACGTCCGTTTCAACTGCGATGGCGCGAACTCTAATAATCTAAAACATCCAGCATGCTCAATTTGGCGATCAAGACTTCTTTGGTGAATGGCTTCATCAGGTATTCATTCACACCGGCGGCGAGGGCCTTGGTGACCTGTTCGCTTTCGGCTTCAGTCGTCACCATCATGATCCGGATGTGATTGTAGACCGGTTGAGCACGAACGGCCTGAATGAATTCATACCCATTCATCACGGGCATATTCCAATCGACCAGGATGAGCTCGACGTCCGGATTGTTTTCGAGCTGGTCGATGCCTTGCCGTCCGTCCCCGGCCTCGATCACGTCCATGCCGGCGTCACGGAGGATGTTGCCGATGATCATCCGCACGGCTCGCGAATCGTCGATGACCAGCACCTGCATCGTTGTCCTCCGCAGTTTTGTGAATTCGTGGTTCAAGCGACCGGTTCAATTCCCAACCGCCAACAGCCTAGTGTCGAAACATCTCGAATTTCGCACAAGCCTAATACTTGAATTGCGAAACGATGTTCTGCAATGCGGCGGCCATCTCGGCCAGTTCGTTGGCCGAGGCCTGCGAGTTGATCGCCCCTTCCGTCGTGCTGCGGGCCGCCTGAGCGACCCCCATGATATTCTGAGCGATTTCGCTGCTGCCCTTGGCCGCCTCGGTGACGTTACGACCAATTTCGCTGGTCGTCGCCGTTTGCTCTTCCACCGCACTGGCGATCGTATTTTGAATGTCGTTGATCTGATTGATGATCTGGCCGATGTGCGCGATGGCTTCCACGGCGCCCTTCGTATCGCCCTGGATGGCTTCGATCTTGCGGCTGATGTCTTCAGTCGCCTTGGCGGTTTGCTTGGCGAGTTCCTTCACTTCGTTGGCGACCACTGCGAAACCCTTGCCCGCTTCGCCAGCGCGGGCGGCTTCGATCGTGGCATTCAGGGCCAGCAAGTTCGTCTGCTGGGCAATCGAGGTAATCACCTTGATGACGTTACCAATCTCGGCACTCGATTCGCCGAGCTTCGCCACTTTCGCATTGGTGCTCTCCGCGACCTTGACGGCTGTCGTCGCAACGCGAGCCGCTTCATTGGCACTCTTGGCGATTTCCTTGATGCTGGCCCCCATCTCTTCAGCCGCCGTGGCCACCATCCCCACGTTCGAACTGACCTGCTCGGCAGCCGCACTGGCGACGTTGGATTGAACTGCGGTCTCCTCCGCGTTCGCCGACATCAACTGGCTCACCTGGGACAATTTTGTAGAGGCCGTTCCGAGTGCCGTAGCGTTGCTGGCGACTTCCTTGAAGGCGGACTGAATGTCCAGGCGCAGCTTGACCTGCGTGGTCACGTCGGTCGCATACTTAATGACTTTCAGCGGCCGGCCGTTTTGATCAAGGATCGGGTTATAGGAGGCCTGCAGCCAGACCTCTCGACCTCCCTTCGCAATCCGCTTGTATTCGTCAGTCTGAAACTCGCCGCGGGCCAGCTTGATCCAGAATTCCTTGTACTCATGACTTTGACGTACGGCATCCTCGACAAACATGCTGTGGTGCCGGCCCTTGAGTTCGTCGAGCGTATAGCCCATTGTCTGCTGGAAGTTGTCGTTGGCACTAACAATTGTTCCGTCGAGCTGGAATTCGACTACCGCCTGAGACCTGTCGATGGCATCGAGTATCGAATTGAACCGGGCCTTTTCGTCCTTCCAGACGCTGATATCTTCCCAATTCACGATGTACCCAAGGACTTCGTTGCCGGCACCGTGGATCGCGTTGATCTTGGCCTGCAGCGAGACATTGCCAAAACTGAACTCGGCCTCGTGCGGCAGCGCGGACGCGTTCTTCAGGATCCGCTCGACCCGCCGTTTGTCTTTATGAAAGCGATGGATCGATGCACCCACGATCTCATCGACGGCGATTCCGAAGACTTCCTCGATCTGGTCGGCCATACCGCGTAAGGTATCGAGCGCCCTGTCGTTGGCATGGATCAAAGTCAAACTCGGATCGGCAATGAAGATGTTCGCCTGGACTGCGGACAGGCCCGCGCGCAGGAATTCGAGCGAATCTAATGGATCGCTGGTGGCTGGCGTGTTTTTCATGCTGGCTCCGAATGGTCCCCGAAGTGGCCGGGACGACTGTAGAATCTTGTGTCAGGGTTAAATGCGGCCGACGGCGGCAATGTTTACGGTCTTCGCAGTGTTTAGAATCAATAACAAACTATGGGGCAGTTTATAGGCCCCCAGGATCAGGTCTCTGGACGGGCCAGTCAGTGTGTCGGGCGGACGCTCGAAGTCCGTTTCAGGGACCTCGAGAACGTCACCAATTTCATCGACAAGCAGGCTGACGGCACCATCGTCGGTCTGCACCACGATGTTGACTGGCAACTGGTCGTCGCGCCGGTCAGGCAGATCCAACCGCCGGCGCAGGTCAAGTGCCGTGACGATCTGTCCGCGGAGATTGATCAGTCCGCGAACGACTGGCGGGGCGAGGGGGACCCGGGTCATTTCCTGATAGCGAATGATTTCCTGCACGTGCATCACATCCAGCCCGAAGTAGAGGCCGGCCGCGTAAAACGTGCAATATTGATGAGTGTCGGCCATCGGTTACACCTCCACCGGAGTCGCATCGAAGAAGTCAGGATCGACAGCCTGGACGAGCCCCTCGACGTCGAGGAACTCCGTCACCTTCTCTTGCAACACTGCGGTATAGAGGACGCCCCGACGCCGTGCGCGAGACTTGGTCACGATGGCCTCTTCCACGATGTCCAGGATCTGCCCCACGATCAGCCCCAGCACGTGACCCTGGCCGGTGTAGACGATGACTTGCACGGGCAGCGACGATTTCTGGTGTGCGGCGGATGACCTTGTTTTCTTCTTTCGACCGAGTGCCTTGCCGACATCCAACAAGGGGAGAATCTGGCCGCGATATTGCACGACATACCGGCTCCCAACTCGCTCCAGCTCCGATCGAGGGAATTCTTCCAGCCGGGCGACACTCGACAGGGGAACGGCCATGTGCGCCCCCGAACGGGTGGCAAACAGCAAGACTGTTTCCTTTGGGACAGCATCAGTTGCCGCGGCCTTCTCCACCATTCCCCGTTCGCGCAGACCCGAGACCACGTTGGCCTTGTGGGCCAGCCCGAGCACATCCAGAATGAGAGCGACTCTGCCATCGCCCATGATGGTCGCCCCGGAAAACGCGGTGACTCCCTGGATCTGCTTTTGAAGAGGCTTGACCACGATTTCTTCGGTGTCGTGGATCGCATCGACGATCAGACCGAATTGCCGGTCATCGGCCTGCAGGATGACAATATTGACCTCTCCGTCAACTCCCGTGTCTGCAACCTGCAGTTCCCGATTGAGATAAACCAGCGGCAGAAGGTTCCCCCGGAGACGGTACACGGGCGCGTTATGAATCCATTCGATTCCCTGCTGGGCCTGTTCTCCTTCGAGCCGCACCAACTCCAGCAGGCTGACCTGGGGAATCGCGTAGCGATCGCCACCGCTCGTGATGGTCAACGCGGGAATGATCGCCAGGGTCAGCGGGATCTTCATTTTCAGCGTCGTGCCGAGCCCCGGCTGCGTATCGATATCGACCGTGCCACCAATCTTTTCGACGTTCGTGCGGACCACATCCATGCCGACGCCGCGGCCGGAAAAATTTGTCACCTTGTCGGCGGTCGAAAAGCCCGGCAGGAAGATCAACTCGGTGATTTCCCGCTCCGACATCCGTTCGGCTTGCTCGGGAGTGATCAGTTTGACGGCGAGTGCCTTCTCGCGGACTCGGTCCGGGTCGATCCCCCGGCCGTCATCCACGATCTTAATGATAATCTTTCCACCTTCATGCGACGCCTGTAACGCGAGTCGGCCCTCTGCCGGCTTACCCTTCGCGATGCGTTCTGCGGGAGTTTCGATCCCGTGATCGACGGCATTGCGGACCAGGTGCGTCAGCGGATCGCGAATTGCCTCGACAATCGTTTTGTCGAGCTCGGTCTCTTTGCCGTCCATCTCGAGGTGGACCTGCTTGCCACAGGCCACCGCCAGGTCACGCACGACGCGCGGGAACTTACTCCACATGTTCCCGATCGGCTGCATCCGGGTCTTCATCACGTTCGCCTGCAATTCGGTCGTCAGCAGATTGAGCCGCTGGACCGTGCCGAGGAACGCCGATTCTTCCTGAGTCGTGCTGAACTGCATGATCTGATTGCGGGCGAGAACCAGTTCGCCGACCAGAGTCATCAATTTGTCAAGCAATCCCACATCCACGCGCAATGCCGAATCAGACACCGCCGCCGAACGTGGTTCCGCGGACTCAGCTGATACGGTCGATACGGCAGACACAAGAGACGGCGGATTCAGGCTGCGAGACTTCTCGATCACTACCGGCGCGGGCTCAACCGAAATTACTGGAGCCGGAGTAGGAGCCTCAACGGGTGGAGGAGCCGATACGACCATCGGTGCGGCAGGTACGGGCGGCATCACCACAGGGACGACTTGAGGCGCCGGTACATGAGCAGGCCCGGCGTTGCCTGCGACCAAGAGTGCCTCCAACGTCGCGATAGCGGCCGCGAAGTCGTCAGCGCCTTCTGTTTCAGTCTTCTCGAGCGCGTCCAGCATCTTGCGAACGGCATCGACCGCCGCGAGCAACGCGCTGGCGATGACAGGTGTGTACACCATCTCGCCCGAGCGAAGTCGGGTCAGCAAATTCTCCGCAGCATGTGCCACTGCTTGGAGTTTAGGCAATCCCAGGAAGCCCGCCGTCCCCTTGACCGTGTGCAGCGTCCGAAAGACCCGCGCGATCGTTTCCGTTCCGCGGGGATCCCTTTCCAACTGGACCAGATCGAGATCCAACTGCGCGAGGTTCTCATGCGTCTCCAACAGGAACTCGCGGATAACCTCGTTCATAAACGCGATCTACTTTGAAAATAACGGAGACTCAACGCCTGCCAAACTTCGGCAGCGAAATACGTGATGGCGGTCACACCGAGTTTCTCCCGTCAATTCGGGGAACTCGCAGTTCAAACCGCGTGATGTGTGGCAAAAAGGCATCTCCTATCAATATTACACCTGAATTCAGCCACTCCAGTATTTTTAACCCATTCCACCCAGCGATTACATTTTGCCCAGCGCGTCCCGCGGAGAGATCTGCGTTTAACGGATAAAGCGGTGATTGTCGGGTTGCCCACGCGTAACCGACGCCGCAGTCTACTTTAGTGCGATTTCAGCCTGTTTCTTCGTGTAGGTTATAAGGTGACACTGACCGTTCGTGTTCATATCAGTCCGCGGAATTCGACGGAATAACGCCTGCAATTCCCGGAAAATAAAGCGTTAGAGTGGTCTGTTCATACCGAGTTTACCGATTCGCCGAGTGATGGCGATTAGGTGAACTATCTGACTCATGTTGCCTCCAGTGACATTACCACTCAACCAACGATTCGCCCAATTGACTCCCTCGCACAGAAAGACCTGGGGATGAACGACATGCCATTGGAGTCACTACCGTACTTGCCGGTGTTGACTCGCTTCGCGATTGCGCTGGCGGTGTTCCTATTCGTTCCCAAGCTCTGCGCGCGAATTGGCTTGCCGTCCGCGGTCGGGTTATTGATGGCGGGAGTCTTGTTAGGACCCTCTGGTGTGAGAGTCGCTCCCCAGAACTCTGAGATCGCCGAGTTCTTCGCGGAGATTGGCAAGCTGTTGCTGATGTTCTTTGCCGGGCTGGAAATCGATATCGAGCAATTCACGCGGACTCGCAATCGGTCGATGATCTTCGGCTGGATGACATTCAGCCTGCCGCTGTTGACAGGCATCGGAGTCGGCCTGGCATTCGGGTATGGCTGGTTATCAGCAATCCTCATCGGTTCATTGCTGGCGTCGCACACCCTGCTGGGTTTTCCCATCGTGCAACGCCTGGGATTGACGAACAACGAGGCCGTCACGGTGACGGTGGGCGCGACGATCTTTACGGACCTTGGTTCGCTGCTCATTCTGGCGATTTGCCTGCCTGTCCACACGACGGGCTTTTCCTGGAATGCGTTCTCGCTGCAGTTGCTCGAATTGGCCATCTATATTCCTGTCGTGTTGTTTGGATTCTCAGCCCTGGCACGACGCTTTCTGAAAAACCGTGGTGACACCACCGAGAACCAGTTCTTCATGATTCTGTTGATCATGGTCTTAGCCAGCCAGGGGGCTGAGCTGATCAACCTGGAAGCCATTATCGGCGCGTTCCTGGCCGGGTTGGCAGTGAATCGGTTCGTCAAACACTCCGAGGCCAAGGAGCAGTTGGAATTCCTGGGCAATACGCTGTTCATTCCCATGTTCTTCGTCTCGATTGGCTTTCTAATTAATGTACGTATATTTGCCAGTACATTGCTCAATAACTGGGGCCTGGTGATCGGTATCGTGGGCGGACTGATTGTCAGCAAGTTCGTCGCGGCCTTTTCGGTGCAACGTCTGTTTGGATACAAGACCATGGAAACGTTGCTCATGGGAGCCATGTCCCTGCCGCAGGTCGCAGCGACATTGGCCGCCGCTCTCGTCGCTTACGAGGCGAAGAATTCCGCCGGAGTGCGACTGATCGATGAGCCGGTGATCAACACCGTCATTATCCTGATGGTCGTCACATCGGTCCTCGGTCCCGTGCTGACCGAACAATTCGGTCGACGCCTCGTGCAGTCGGAACCTCAACCGAACCTGACGACTCAAACGGATGCGAGCGCTGGTCAAAGCAGCACGCTGCAGGTGGATCCCCCGGCCTTGCCAGATCGGACGCTGTCAGTCTGAATACGGCTCCAGTCTCTCTCTTCCTCTGGTCCAGTCAGGTGGCGCATTCGGTCCTTCGTTCGATCGGAATTGCCATTCGTCTGCTCAGCGCCATCTTTGCAATCTTTGATTTCTTCAATCACCAGCAGCCGATCCACGAAGGATCTTCAACTTTCACTCTTCACCTGGCCATCCTACAAACACGCAAATTCGCGAGCCATCTTTGAAATCTTTGCCCGCGTGACCAATTCCCATTTCATGTCACGCTCGCCCCATCACGAAGTGATCAGCATTCCCAGGCGAGCGTCCGGCGTAAGCCGGATGGTTGTAATGCAGTGACTTAGTATCCTGCCGCGTCAAATAAACGTGAGACCTGGCGCAATCAATAGATCTTGTTTGGGTGCCACTGGCTCTGCCAGTGCTTTACAGGACGGCGAGCAAATAATCCGGCACTGGCAGAGCCAGTGGCACCCGATCAAAGAGATATTGACGGAGTTAGGTCTCACGTTTGAATGACGTGGAATGGTGATCATTCCCGTATAACAACCATCCGGCTCACGCCGGACGCTCGCCTAGGACCACACGCGATCGTCACGCGCAATCTTTGACATCTTTGGGTTTTGCTGGCCCCATCCGCCGCTCCAGCTCCTGGTCCCACCGGATCATCCGCTCGAGTAACTCCGTGGGAAACGGCGAGGCCAGCTCCGACTCGTCCTGGCCGGGCGCCGCGGTCACGGGCGATTGGCCAGCAGACATTTTCAACAATCGCTCGAGAAACTTGTCGTGGGGTTCCGGACCTCCCAGCACGGGCGCAGCCGGCGGAACCGGGGGCGTGGCCGGAACTGGCGGAGTCGGTGGAACGGGAGGACGAGCCGGAGGCTTTGCCTTGAAACAATCAGGCAACCCTCCCACAAACGTCAACTCGCTCAGCTCCCACATCCACCGTCCCTTGAACTCGCCGACCTTATAGCTCACCACGCGCATCGCAGTTTTCGCACGGTACAACTGCGCCTTAGACCAGCCCGCCCGCTGACCTTCGCGAAACACTTCCCGAGCCGACCGCGCCCCATTGCTAAGAAAATTTGTGAGGAACGCCGCCACCGCCCTCAGCAGAGCGGTCCGGTGCTCCTGCGCCGAACTCCCCCGCACTTGATCCAGATCCAGCTTGACATTCCGCCCGTCCCAATTAAACCCCTGATCAGTAATCTGAAAGGCCATCGCCAGCGGCAGCCGAGCACACCCGCACCGGATGGGAACAAACCAGCGCTGCCCCGGATCGCACATCTCACAATCGATCCGCCACATATGCTGCCCGGGCAGCTCACACTTCTTGCGAGCCGAAATCACGACCAGCGCAATCCCACAGTCCTCCGCCAGTTTCCCCAGCGCCGCCATCACCAACCGCATCCGCTGCGTCTTCGGCCCCGCCGCACAATACACTTCCAGAGGATCGATGATCACTAAGCGGACATTCCCCAGCGTCTCAATCTGTTTCTTCAAATTCGGAATGACCTGCTCCAGATCAAACGCCCGCTCCCCGTCCGCGGAATTCGACTTCAACCCCGGAACCGCGGCGACATTCCGCATGTTCGCCCCACTCTTCATTAATCGCGGCACCATCTTATTCGACAGATGATCCTCACCATTCAGGATGAGCACCTTCCCCGCGACCGGAGCCGGCCCCGGGATCCGCAAGAAGGTCGGCCACATAATCCCCGCCGACACCCGAGCCGCCAGATCGAGCGCCCAGCAAGTCTTCCCGACGCAGGCATCCCCATGCACCACAGTCACCTTGCCGATCGGAATCATTTCCTCCCACAACCACTGCACGGGTTCCGCCGGCACGTCCGCCAGCGAAACAATCTGCAACTCCGGCGGCTGCACCAGCACAGCGCCCCCGGGTTCGAGTTCACGGATGGCCGCGGGAGATGGTTCATACGTGGTGTCCATGGTGAGTCCCTTTCTAAAGGTAGTCGCAACAACAATCAGGCAAACGAACAGCCCTCAATCAACCAGAAATCAATCAACCAGAAATCAGGCGAGCCCCGTCCCGTCAGGGCGGGGGTAGGGTTGCGACTCTGATTGCCAATAGAC
This sequence comes from Planctomycetaceae bacterium, assembly GCA_021732415.1. Taxonomy (GTDB): domain Bacteria; phylum Planctomycetota; class Planctomycetia; order Planctomycetales; family Planctomycetaceae; genus JAKFVC01. The sequence continues at coordinate 3,197 of JAKFVC010000051.1, read as the reverse complement.
GTCGCTCAATGCCCGTTGCACAGCGGAACTCTCTACTCTACACCCGCCCTCACGGGACGGGGCTCACCAAGTCCGGTACAGAGATTGTCGCATGCCGATCGCGACTCCCCAAATCACGAAACGCGATGAAAACCAGCGTTTTCCCGCACGACGGAGCGAAAACCGAGAAATGCCCCATCCCGCAACATGGTGTGCGCCCTCGAACCGAGCGCAGATTTTCGCGTGAGCCAACAACGTAGCCTTCATCGCTCCGCGTGAAGAAAGCCGAGGGCAGAATGAGCGCAGCATTGACTCTGACGGCATGTCCGGAGCCAATCGCAACGTGTGCGATACGGCTGCAGCGATAGGGCCACGCCCAACGCCCTTGGTACGCTTGGCTGACTTCACGCGGAGCGATGAAGGCTATGTTCTTTGAGTCCCCTTTGATCAACTCGCGAACAGCTGACCTCGACCCTCAAGAGACCTTCGCATAGGATGCCAAGACGTGTATCGCAAACAGGGACAGTTGTATGACAGACCTAATTCCGCGTGAACGGCGCAACCGGCGTTGGGGCCGCTGGCTCTGGGCGGCGGTCTGTCTGGTCCTGATTGTCGGCGTGGTTCGGATGGCCTATCCGGTCCTGCGGCAACGACAACTAATTGCTCAGCTGAGGTCGCGTGGGTTTCAGGTCTTCACGGATTCGCTCATCGAGGACGACTTGCCAGAGTGGTTAAAGAAGAATGGCGAAGACGAGGACGGCTTTCTTATCTGGAGCGTAGACGTCTCCGATGATGACTCCCGCAGTGTAAAGAATCAGGACGAGGACCTGCAACTCGTTGCCGAATTGTTTGCTTTGACCTACGAACATTTTGATGAGTCCGAAAGGCGGACCACTTGCCAATTGTCTCTCGATAATCCGGCATTCACCGATCAAGGACTGGCGCCCCTCAAGGACGCGATTCAGCTTCGGGAACTGTCCATCGGCAGCAAACACATCACCGACGCCGGGCTGGCCCATCTCCAAGGTCTAATCAACTTGAGATCTCTCAGCATCGGCAGCGATCAGATCACCGATGCCGGACTGGCCCATCTCCAACAGCTGGTCAATCTGGAATCGCTGAGTATTTCAACCCCTTACTTCACTGATGCGGGATTGTCGCACATCGGAGGGCTCATCAACCTCAGAGAATTAACACTGCGAAGCCCATTAATTACAGACGCGGGCCTGATTCATTACCGGGGGCTCGTAAATCTTAACTGTCTGGTCCTTGAGGACATGAAAGTGACGGGAGCCGGATTGGCGCACGTAACGCATCTGCCAAGGCTTTCAACGTTGAACTTACATGGCACTCGCATGACTGATGTGGATTTGGAGGTCCTCGCAAATGTGCAAAACTTGAACTACTTGTTTCTAACCAACACTGCTGTGACCGATGCTGGTTTATCACGTCTGGCCGGACTAACAAATCTCTCGTGCTTGGATCTTTCCAACACCCAGATCACCGACGCTGGATTGGAGCAAATCCAGAAATTTGCCGGCCTTCCGGGTATGCTTGACCTTGGACTCTGTGGCACGCGAGTGACGCTGAAAGGAATTGATTCGTTGACTCAAGTGAAACGATTCCAGTATCTGGAAGTCACCAACACGCAGATCACTGAAGCAGAACTCGCCACGTTCCGGGAGCGACGGCCAGGGGCCGGGGCTTACATTGATCGTTCAAGGGCTCGGTTCTAATTACCCGGCTCAAAGTTGAGATTGCCATCTCATGTTGCAAAACACTCAACCAGAACGACGCAATCGGCATTGGGGTCGCTGGCTGGTGGCGTGCGTCTGCCTGTTGCTGGTTGCCGGTATCTGTCGGCTGGCCTATCCCGCGATTCGGACGCCGCGACTTGTCGCACAATTGAGACAGCAGGGGTTTGAAGTAAATACCGAGCCCGCATATTGGAGCAGGAGATGGCCCAAATGGTTAGCCAGCAACGTCGATGATCCGATCATCAGCAGGGCGGAAGTCCTGGATCGAAGAATCCTTCCCGCCGCGAATCGCGATGACGATTTGAAATTGGTCGGCGAATTGTTCTCTCTCATTTATGATGGCGTTCGGCCAAGGAATGGCGGCCATGTGCATTTCGAAAGTCCTGTCACGGATGCCGGCCTGGCTCACTTAAAGGGTATTACTCAGATTCGCGGACTCTCCTTTTGTGGTTACGAGGATTGCCAGATCACCGATGCTGGTTTGGAAAGCATCGCGGGTCTCAATAAACTTGTCATCCTATGGATTAGAAGCAAGCACATCACCGATGACGGAATAAGGCATCTGGCGGGTCTGCCCGATCTGTTCAATTTGAATCTCGAAGGAGCGGGAATTACCGATGTCGGCCTCGAGCGCCTGAAGAGACATACTAAACTCACCCGCTTGTATCTGGATGGTTCACACATCACTGACGCCGGCATGGTGCATATTAAGGGACGCCAACTTGAGGAGTTAACTCTTAACAATTCCGAGATGACGGGGGCCGGGCTGTCTCAGCTGGATGCGCCAACGAAATTGACGTGGCTGGGACTCAATGGCACGAAATTGGCCGATTCAGAGATGAAATGGATTGCCAGAATGACCAACCTGCAGACTCTCTGCCTGCATGACACACCGATTGGAGATGCAGGCTTAGCCCATGTCGCGAATCTAGGCGAACTGAGTTATTTGGGTCTGTCGAATGCGAGAATTACGGACGCTGGTTTAGCCCATCTCGCTTCACTTCACAAACTGTCGGAACTGATCCTGACAAACACAAAAGTAACAGATGCGGGGCTAAATTTCATTCAGGGCTTGGATAGTCTCAACAAGCTTGATCTTTCAGGGACTCAAGTCACTGATTCCGCTAGCGTACAGCTGACTCAGTTTCGAGTTCTCCGCGAGGTTGGTCTGAAGAACACGGCGGTGACGGCAGCAGGCGCCGCAAAACTGAAAGCCGCATTGCCTCACGTGAGTATTCAACGTTAGATCGCAGTTGCGATAGAGGCAGAATTGTCGCCGGGAGTCGAAGGAGCCCTAGCCTCTTGTTCGCTTCGCTCACCCAGATTCAAGAATCTGGGCTACTATGGATTGCCCCGCTCGTTGTATGTGGACCGCGACAGCATTTATGAAACCACACGGGATTCTACAGTGGATGAGGCCCTCCGTGATGCCGAGCCGCTGACGCAATTTGGACGCGCCAT
>JAKFVC010000309.1 GCA_021732415.1 Planctomycetaceae bacterium | reverse complement strand
ACTCGTGCATTGAGGATCGGTCGACAGGCCAATTTTGAAATTTGAACGCCCGACCCCAAACTGATAACGTCTCGTTCGCAGGAACACGCCGCCCAGGAAAGAACCCGACTCAGCGAGTCAGGCTACAGAGGATATCGAATTCTGCTGCGCTCTTTGATCCCTTCGACTTCTTTGGCCGGGGGACACGGTCAAAGAAGTCGAAGGGGAATGCGCGCCGTTCCGGGAATCCACTCGTGTTCGTCCGACTTTGCTCCCCCTATTGAGACGCGGTCCTGGAATGAATTCCCCGAAGGGGATACGCAACATAGCCCAGGGTTGCTCGCATTAGCGGGCTACCCTGGGTATCCGATCCATATCGAATCCTACCCTGAGGGGGTGCGGCTCGAGAATTGAACCTTTGTGAAAATCCGCGGAGGCGAAACCCTTTCAGGGTATGGTCAGATTATTATCCGAACCCAGGGTAGCCCGCTGGTGCGGGCAACCCTGGGCTATGTTACATAACCCCGTTGGGGTATTTGGGGGCGCGGCCCGTGAAGAATGTCCTAGCAGAACACGCCAAGCGTTCTGGCCACATAGGTCCCCCCGAAGTCTTGGCGAGTTCGGCTACGGACACCGAATTCGCTCCAGCAATGTCGCACAATGAACTCGACTCTCGATACCAGCATGCAACCGTCAATCCTATCTCGTCGCCGCGCACCCTCTAAATTGAGTCTGGCGTGGGGAATCACGCCATTTCCACTTCCCAGAGTTTCCCAATCAACACGAATCGTGATTGGAACAGCGATGTGCGCCCTCGAACGGTCGCGCAGAAATTATTAAGCAGATGAGCCGGGCTATTAACACTCTGCGATCCCTTCAGGATCGGAGATGCGATTGGACGATATCCGGTGGTGTCGTCGCTCCGCTCCTCAACCACCGGCTACTCTCTTTAATCCCTCCGGGATAGCTGCGAATACGCGATCTCACGACCGCGCTCCCGTCGACATGGATGATGCCCAAGGTCCGAATGATGAAGGCATAAGGCAAAATCTTTTGGTGCGAACCAGGAATGTTCAAAACAATGGCACGGGAACGATCACGGCATCGGCGCACGCGCCTTCGCCTTGCGCAGGGCACGCAACAATGTCAGGACCTCATCATGCCCGCGCGAGCTCTGGCGGATGACCAGGCTCCCGGAAGCAGGCACCATCGAAATTGTGTTCTGAAGATCGGGAGCCTTGGCGCCGCTGGGCTTCGAAGAAGTCGGCGGTGAGAGACTTGGTGGACTGGAGCCTCCTGCACCACCTCCGGATGAATAGGAGGCACCGGATCCGTACCCCAAATCGGTACCCTCTCTCCAGGAACCGGGGGTGACTCCTTGCCGGATCGCTTCCATCAATGCCGGGAAATCAATCGCCGACCCATCCACAAGATCGTGTACAGGATAAGTACGCGTAATCCGGCCCGCTTCGGAGGCCTCGGCCGTTGTGATCATCAGGACATCGTCTTCAATCACATACCCCAGGTTCTTTTGTCGCAATGTCAACCTTAAGGCCGATCGCAGCGAGACTTCGGACACCTTCAAGTTAACATCCGTTGCATCGGTGGCAACGCTGTTTTCCTCCAGCCTGACTTTGTCGATCACGATATCAAACCCGTGTCGCTGCATCAGCGTGTCCGCAATGCCCTTCAGTGTCTCATCCGTGAAATCGAAGGTCGTAGGCATTTCGAGCTCACGGAGAATCTTCTGTTCCTTGCGAGAAAGTTCCGGAAAAAACTCCATCGTGGCGGACTCCGACGGCGCAGCTGTTGGTGCCGCCGGTTTCACCGCAGCAGGCAGAGTCGCCCTGGATTTAGCGTCTTGAGCTCGCGCCGTCGCGAGCCACGTTGGCAATCCCAACAGAGCCAAACTCCACAGAATCAGGCACCAACGCCCACGCCCAGAGATTCGTGACTGCAATCGAGCAAGTTGCGGCAACATGAGCATTCTCCTTTTCCAGAACGTATTGAGTTCGAGGCGATTGCCCGTTGACATGGAGGTCGCCCAGGGACCGAATGTTGCAGACATTGGAATGACGTCCTTCCAGATCAAAAGCGAGACTGATTTCAGGCTGGCCGATGATCGGCAATTGCCAGTCGCGAGGGGCCCGAATAGGAACCTTGACCAACCACCCGCACTAGCGTATCGGCATAGGTCGCGGCATCCCGGCCCGATGACAACATGGCCAATTGATCGCAGGCCAATTCCCGTTCAAATCGAATTTGATTGCAGACCACATGCACGAGCGGATGAAAGAAAAAGAGGACTCGGCCGATCTCGGAAATCCAGCCCCAAAACAGATCTCGACGACTCACATGAGCCAGTTCATGCAGCAGGACGAGATTGAGTTGCTCGGGTGTAAAAGTGGTCGAGACGGCGAGTGGCATAATCAACCGCGCACGCCACAGGCCGCAGACGAAGGGCGAGATCTCCGCATCCAAAATCCGCACCTCGGGAATTCGTTTCAATCCCAACTGCGCGGCCGCATCACACACGGCCTGTAACAACGCTGATTCAGCAGGCTGAGTTTCACGCAGTCGCCGGCTGAGTGCTGCTCCTTGCCACGTAATCCTCAGGACATACCAGCTCACGCCTAACAGCCAGGCCAGCATCAACCAGGCCCGCCAGGATACCGTGGAGTTGACGGCGGCACCGGGGACAGGTACGCGACCGGCGACCGCTTTGATGTTCGGCGAAACATCCCGCGCATCTGGCGCGACGACAATCAATTGATCCCGACTCTGCCTAGGCCGCACTCCAGCGACGTGTGACTGACTCTTCGCATCTGCCGAGATGGGCTGCATACCTCGCAACGGAACCATCGGTCCGGACAATTCTGGCACTGTCCGATCGGGCTCTTCGACTCGGCTGGTGGCGCTCACGACCAGCGGAGAATTCGAATTGGGCGAGGCCTGCGAGGCGACCGCGGATTTCGTGGCCGTGCTGCCAGCCGCGGGGACACTCAAGGCTGACTCGGGGCTCGGTTTGGATCCCAACCACGGAGCGGCCGCAGTCCAAAATGGCATCAACAGCAGCTTGATGGCGAGGATCTGCCACAACCAATAACGCCAATTCGGAGTGGCTCGTCGCAAGGACCAGTGAATCACCAGTACAGCCAGCCCCAGAATACAGAACTGCCACGAAATGGCCCACATGATCTCTGCCCAACGGTCCGCAATCCGATTGATCGACTGGGAGTTGACGCTATTCATGGGTCGGTTCTCCCAGCTTGCGGGCGATCTCGCGCAGGGCCGTCAGATCTTTCGGAGACAATTTTCCCGATCCGGAAAAATAGGCGACGAGAGGATCCGCAGAGCCTCCCAGCACGTCATCCACAAAGCGCCGGACAAGAGTCGGCAGAACAGATTGCTGCTCGACGAGCGCCCGGAACTGAACGGGGCTCGCATCGGGAACGCGTTCCAGCAACTGCTTCGCTTCCAACCGCTGCAACGTCTTCAGCACGGTCGTCCGGGCCACCTCGCGTTCCGCAATAATCAAATCGCTGACCTGCCGCTCGGTACATGGCTGCAACTGCCACACCAGGCGGAGCACCCGCATTTCCATCTCACCCAGAGTCGGCATCCCCTCGGCCATCACGGTTCTCCTTTACGGCAGCCGTCGTAACCCGAGTGCAGCTTACGACAGCCGCCGTAAAGAGTCAAGGGAAATGACTAATGTCTAAATCCTAATGACTAAAAGGAGGGGAATCGCGGAGTTTGGACGGTCGCGTTCTTTCGTAAGCAGGCGTCGTGGGACGGGTCTCCAGGCCCGTCCGTCCAGCCTTCGTGCGTCGAACGGCAACCAAGACCGATGTCGAATTCAGAACTTCGCGGTCTTCGTGACCTTCTGTTCCAGGTATTTTTTACAGAAGGTCACGAAGGACACCCAGCGCATTGGTCCCGTGGCAGGCGCTCCCAGCATCTGTGGCCCGACGCTGACAGCGTCGGCCATGTGGACGAGACCCGGGGAGCCTCACGGCATCCGGCTCACCTATCTCGGGTGTCTTATCCGCAATCACGGATGCAAATGCTGGACGGACGGGCCTGGAGACCCGTCCCACGATGCGAATCGCGTCAGAATGACCGTATTTTAGACATTAGGATTTAGACATTAGTCATTCCCCCCCTCCATCCTTGAATGCCAATTGCCCCAGCGGTACAAGAATGGGTTCGAGAATAGGAACGCCCCGCCGTTCTGGTGAGATTCCACGTTCGATCTTGCCGTTTTCGATATCAACACAATCCGCATTACGCGACGTGATTCCGTCGTTCAGGAGATAGGTTTGACATGGCCGACGTGGCTAAGCTCGCAAGTAATGCGCTAACCGATGGTGGTGGAATTTTACGTCTGTCTCCGACCTGGGTTCCTCGTTCGTTCCTGCAGCCGGGCAAGCGCCTGAAACTGCACCCCAATGACTATTACGCGATGGGAACCCATCGCGGCGGTATCGATGAGCGTTGGTTTGGTTCGACCACCATCGCCATGAACGACAACCGCGGCCCGACAGAAGGTCTCAGTTTCTGCGTCTTCGGCAAGGAAACCTTCACCCTGCGCGACGCCGTCGCCGAACTGGGTGCCGAGATCGTCGGCAAGAGCATCTGGAAGAAGTACAACCGCTGGCCGGTCTACTCCAAGTTCTTTGACAACATGGGGCCCATTCCCCATCACATGCACCAGAACGACAAGCAAGCCAAGCTGGTCGGCCAGGAAGGAAAGCCCGAGTCTTACTACTTCCCGCCCCAGATGAATGCCATCGGGAACAACTTCCCCTACACGTTCATGGGCTTCGAACCGGGCACGACGAAGCAGGATATCATCCGCTGCCTCGACCGCTGGAACGAAGGGGACAACGGAATCCTCAACTATTCCAAGGCCTACCGCCTGCAACCAGGCACCGGCTGGTTGATCCCGCCGTGCGTGCTACACGCCCCGGGCTCGCTGTTGACCTACGAACCGCAATGGGGTTCGGACGTGTTCGGCATGTATCAGTCTCTGGTTGAAGGCCGCGCCGTCCCGCGAGCCTTGTTGACCAAGGATTTCCCGGAAGCCAAGCACAACGACAACAAGTACATGGTCGATGCCCTCGACTGGGAACAGAACGTCGATCCCAACTTTAAAGACAACCATTACCTCGAGCCGGTCCCCGTCGCCAACACGGAAAAAGAAGGCTACGTCGACCGCTGGATCGTCTACGGCAAGTTCGCCGGCAAGCAGTTGTTCACAGCCAAGGAATTGACGGTCGATCCGGGCAAGAAGTGCGTGATCAAGGACGGTGGAGCCTACGGTTGGATCACCGTCCAGGGCGAAGGCTACATCGGCAAGCTGCGTCTCCAGACGCCGGCGATGATCCGTTACGGCCAACTGACGGACGACGAAGTTTTTGTCACCGAATCGGCCGCAAAAGAAGGCGTGACGGTTGAGAACACCGGCACCGAGCCGTTGGTTGCATTGCGGTATTTCGGCCCGGATGCCAGCCCGGATGCGCCTGAAGTCGGTGCGTATAAGAATTTGAAAAAGAAATAATAAGCAGGATGCACCACGGAGACACGGAGAACACGGAGTTCTGAATCTCCGTGTCTCCGTGGTGCCATCTTAAATTGCGGCCATTCGATACGAGATAGCGATAACCCCGCCCCGCGATATTCAATCCAGATATCCAACGTACAAAGAGGCTCACCATGTCCAGCGGCAACAATTTTCCCAAGCTTCACAATGCCATGTGGCCCGGTCTGGTTGGCAAGGGCTCGCCCGGTGCCGAACCGTTTATTGATTTCGATACGATGCTCGACCTCTCGGCTAAGACTGAAGTCAACGGCACGAAGTTCGATGGCGTGGATCTGTTTCTCTATGACCCGCACATTTCGATTGATCTCGATGATGACGGCATTAAAAAGCTCGCCGACAAGATTACTTCGAAGGGCTTCGAAGTCGGTACCGTTGTGGCTCCCGTGTGGTTTGACGGTTCGGCGATGGGTGATGAGACGCAGCGCAAGAACTGGGTGACCGCCGTTCGCAAGGCCTGCCGAATTGGGGAAAAGCTGCGTAAGCTGGGTGTTCGCCCAAATGGTGTTGTCCGTATCGACACGGCTGCTGGGCCCGGCGATTGGGCCAAGGATCCGGAAACGAATCAGAAGCGGATCGCCGCCACGTTCCGCGAAGCGGGTGATGTTGCGAAGGACTTCGGGGAACGCCTCGCGGCGGAAGGCGAGATCTGCTGGGCCGGCATGCATAGCTGGCGCCGGATGGTGCAATTGCTGGAGCTGACCGACCGTCCCGGTGTGGTGGGTTTCCAAGCCGATATGGCGCATACCCTGCTCTATACGTTGGGTTACAACGCTCCGGAAGATGCCATCCTGCCCGCGGGATATGACTGGAAAGATGGCTCGAAGCTCGACGAAGCGCTGAAGACCCTGACTGCTGCTCTTCGCCCCTGGACGATCGACTTCCACATCGCCCAGAACGATGCGACGGTCAAAGGCAGCGGCTCGCACGACAAGACGGGTCGGCACTGTCTCGCCAATGACCCGAATGGCAAGTTGAATATCCCACACCACGCCGGCTTCTGGTTGCGAGACAACTACGGCAACAAGACCGAACGCATTCGCCACGTCTGCTGGGATGGTTGCATGTTCCCGAACGAAGTGCTGATGAAGCAGCAAACGTGGAACGACATTCTGGCGACGATGATGGCCGTGCGCGATGCACATGGTTGGAAGGAATAGCGAAATACACAATCGCCCAGGCGAGCGTCTGGTGTACGCCGGACGCTCGCCTGCCTGTTTCACAGGCGATATATTTTGCTCTATTGATTGGCACTCTAAAAACTCCGACTGAAGGACGACGCTCTTATGTCGAAACCGCTCAATATTGGCCTGGTGGGCTACGGCTTCATGGGCCGGACCCACTCGAACGCGTACCGCAAGGTCAACAACTTCTTCGAGCTCGAATACCACCCGGTCCTCAAGGCCGTCTGTGCCCGGGATCAGGCCAAGTGTCAGGCGTTTGCTGACACCTGGGGCTATGAATCGACCGAAACCGATTGGCGCAAACTGGTGGAGCGAAAGGATATCGATGCGATCGATATCTGCACGCCGAACAACTTGCACAAGGACATTGCCCTCGCCGCCGCCGCCAATGGCAAGATGATCCTCTGCGAGAAGCCGTTGTCGATGAACACGGCCGAAGGCGAAGAAATGGCCGCCGCGGTTGAGAAAGCCGGGGTCGCCAATACCGTGTGGTACAACTACCGCCGAGTCCCCGCCGTCACTCTCGCCAAGCAGATTATTGACTCCGGTAGACTGGGTAAAATTTTTCACTACCGCGCCAACTTCCTCCAAGACTGGACGATCTCGGCCGACCTGCCCCAAGGTGGTGCCGCGTTGTGGCGTCTAGACGCGGCCGTGGCAGGTAGCGGTGTGACGGGCGACTTGCTCGCCCACTGTATTGATACCGCCTTGTGGCTGAACGGCGGCATCAGCACCGTCAATGCCATGACGGAAACGTTTATCAAAGAGCGGAAGCACACACTGACTGGCAAGGTCGAGAAAGTCAGTATCGACGACGCCTGTGCTTTCATGTGCCGGTTCGACAACGGGTCGCTCGGTCTGTTTGAATCCACCCGCTATGCCCGTGGCCATAAAGCCTTATACACCTTGGAGATCAATGGCGAGAACGGCTCGCTGAAGTGGGATCTGCACGACCTGCACCGCCTGCAGTTCTTCGATTACAAGGACGAAGGCATCCTCCGCGGTTGGCGGTCGATCCACGTCAGCGACAGCGATCACCCGTACATGAAGCACTGGTGGGTTCCCGGCTTGCAGATCGGTTACGAGCACACGTTCGTCCATCAAGTCGCCGACTTCCTGCAGTCGCTCAGCGATAAGAAGCCCTGCTCGCCCACCTTCCGCGAATCGATCGAAACCCAGAAGGTCGTGGATGCTGTTTTGGGCAGTGCCAAGAGCAACCTATGGTCGTCCGTGTAGATCTGTATTGAAAAGCAGACTTGCGAACCACTAGACTTCGTGTAAATAATTGATGAGAATTGACTCGTCACGCGGCGATCCGGGCCGCTTACCGCGTGCCGAGCGATTTTCGATTAAACCCCCAATTCTCTCCCTGAGAGGGGTTTTCGACCACAGAATTGTGTAATATTAAGCGTCAAACCAAAGTAGGGGCGGCCCGCAAACCGCCCCTACTTTTGGTTTTGTGTACCTGAAAACTGTCCCTCAACGCTATCGATCGCTGCATCCCTTACCAGGATTGCGGCTGGCTGCGTGATCCCGCATCGTCGTCCAGACGGTGCGGATGAAGGAGTGGGAATGGAACGGCACCCGATTTCTCAAGAAGGTTACGACAAGCTCCGCGAACAGATTAAGGAACTCGAAGACGTCGAGATGCCGCGGATTGCCGAAAAAATCGCCGAAGCCCGTGCGGAAGGCGACTTGAGCGAAAACGCAGAATATCACGGCCAGCGCGAAGCGCAGGGGATGACCCAGGCCCGTATCAATCAGTTGAAAACGCAGCTCGCCGCGTCGTATATCGTCGATAAATCGACCATGCCCAAGGGTGTCGTCGCATTCGGCAGCCGCGTCACTGTGAAGGACCTCTCTGACGACTCTGAAGAGATTTATGAGTTCGTCGGCCCCGGTGAAGACAACTACAGCGGCCCGGTCATGAAGATCTTGACCTCGAGTCCTCTCGCCCAGGGCCTGCTGGGGAAGAAGGTCGGGGACAAGGTGGAAATCCAGTTGCCCCGCACGACGCAGAAGCTGGAACTCCTCAAGATCGAAGATACGTAACAGCTACGTAATCGACTCCTGGGATAGGCTTCCAACCTGTCCCTGATTGCGACGAAATGACGGGCTGAAAGCCTATCCCACACTACAAAAATCCCCAAGTGCGCTCTCACTTTAGGAGACGTCTCGAAATGTCGCGTTCTGGTTTGATCACGGCGGCGGTGTTGGCGTTCTGGGGTGTGGGACTCGTTGCCGAAGAATGGACCGAGTTCCGTGGTCCGTACGGCGATGGGCATTCTGCTGTGACCGGTCTCCCTACGATGTGGACCGACACGGAGAACGTCGCCTGGCGGATTGAAGTCCCGGGCAAGGCGTGGTCCTCGCCGATCTGCTATCAGAAGCGACTGTACCTGACGACCGCGGTTCCCGTGGAAGAGCCCCAAAACGCGCAGTCGTTGCGAACGTTGTGCTATGACGCACATTCGGGCGAACTGATCTGGAACAAAGAGATCTTCGTCACCGACGGCAAGCGGTCGAACAAGATCCACTCCAAGAACAGCTACGCCAGCCCGACGCCCCTCACCGACGGCAAGCATCTTTACGTCCATTACGGGACCCACGGCACAGCCTGCCTGGATCTGGACGGCAAGGTGATCTGGACCAACGAAGAGCTCATCTATGCCCACGTCCACGGCAGCGGCGGTTCATTGGTTCTGGCCGAAGGCAACCTGATCGTCAGTTGCGATGGCGGCGACGTCCAGTTCGTAGTCGGCATCAATGCGAAGACCGGCAAGATCGTCTGGAAGACGCTCCGTACGGAACCAGACGCCCCGAAGAAGTTTGCCTTCACCACGGCATTGGTTCTGAAGCTGGATGGCCGGACCCAAGTCATCAGCCCGGGCCCCGGAGCTGTGATCAGCTACGACGCCAAGACCGGTGAAGAAATCTGGAAGGTCAAATACGGCAGTGGATACTCCGTGATTCCCAAGCCCGTGTACGGCAATGGTCTCGTTTACGTCTGCAGCGGCTACGACCGCCCTTCTCTGCTGGCCATCCGCCCCGACGGAAAGGGCGACGTCACGGAATCCCACACCGCCTGGAAGGTCGACAAGGGGGTCCCACACAGCGCCTCCTTGCTGCTGATCGAAAAGCAACTCTACATGATCAGCGACGCCGGAGTCGCCACCTGCCTGGACGCAGAGACCGGCGACCAGATCTGGACACAACGCATCGGCGGCAATTTTTCCTCGTCGCCGATCTACGCGGACGGCCACATCTACCTCCTGGACGAAGCGGGCGAAACCACCATCCTCAAGCCCGGCCGAGCCTACGAAGAGGTCGCCAAGAACCCCATTGGCGAGAAGGCTCAGGCCTCATATGCGATCGGCGACGGAGCCTTGTTTATTCGCGGTGAGAAATCGCTGTTCCGCATTCAGGCGAACTGAGTAAGCCTGTAGGATGGCCGCCCCGGCCGTCGCATGTTTGCCTGCTGAATCGCGGTACAACCTTAGGTTCAAAAACCTGTATCACCCAGCGACGTCACAGCTCACTATCATCAGTCACATCCTGACCTAACTCTCTAGGAAAGAGGCGATTCGATAGCGATGCCGTTCCTTGAAAATCGCTGGTATCGTCTGCCCGTTCCTGCTGAGGATGCATTGCTCTGGCGGTACATGGACTTGTCGCGATTCTTGTCGATGCTCAGCACAGGCTCTTTGTACTTCTGCCGCGCTGATCTGTTCGAGGATCAATGGGAAGGTGCATATCCCGAAAGCCATTTCAAAAAGTTCAAGCCACACGAGCGTCCGGCGATCAAATCACTTCCGAAGTTAGGTCGACGAAAAGCATATGTGAATTGTTGGCATTTGAACCCAAATGAATCTGCGGCAATGTGGAAGCTGTACTCTCAAAGCAACGAATCGATTGCAATTCAGACTACTTCAAGTGCCCTGAAGAAGTCGTGCCTGCACGCCCCGCACCATATGTTTTTGGGTAAGATCACCTATTGTGATCACTCCAAAACTCACAAATTCTGGGGAAATGACACCAATCCGATTCGACCATTCTTCGCCAAGAAAAAATGCTTCGCGCACGAGCGAGAGTTACGGGCGCTAATCTGGAGTCAGAAACTGGAAGATAGAGACGGTGGAAAGTACGAGGTTCGCGACCCCAAAAAGCTTCCGAGCGGAATCGCAGTGCCGGTTGATCTAAAAACGCTGATTCAAAGAATCTATGTTTCTCCCAAGTCCGAGGATTGGTTCGCGTCGGTTGTCAAAGATGTGGTTCAGAAATATGGCTTTTCGGAAGACGATGTCCTTCAATCCCAGTTGTACAAGCCACCTGACGATTAGTCTGAGACTGTCAGGAACTGCAAAATCCACGAGGTGACCTGGGAGATTACAGGCAGCGGAATTTGGGCCTCGAGAATGTGCGTCAAGTGACGTAGGTCAGACTGTGCCTGATGCACTCGCCGGTACCTTATTCGCGACTGGGAATTTCAGTTTTTTTCGGTCGCCGTTGATCGGCACCGCCGAGCACACCCCGACCTACGTACTAGAATGCGAGGAGCACAGCAAACAAGAAGTTGTAGCACCTTCGATAACCGGGTGTAATAGAGGTGCCGAAGCCGGTCGCTCTCGCTCTCTATGTTTTAAAGACCGCGGGTGAACCGAATTTGCAGGAGATTGCAAATGAAAATCAATTGGCAGGATTACATTGAAGAACGCAAAGATGTGATGCTCGGAAAGCCCGTATTCAAAGGCACGCGCCTGACCGTCGATTACATCCTGAAAGCCCTGGGATCTGGGATGAGCCAAGACGATGTCCTGGCCGGTTATCCTCAGATTTCGCGAGAGCATTTGCAGGCAGCCATGCTTTACAGCGCCGCGGTGATCGGTATGGATGAGACGATCTACCTATGAAACTTCTGGCCCAGCGAACATTCAGGTCCATCGTCTCACGAAGAACCCCCGCCCTGACGGGACGGGGCTCACCTTGACAGATTATTCGAGCGTCCGGCGGAATCGTAATTCGCCACCGCGCGGTATTGTCAGCCTGCGTCCTCCGAGCCAGAATGGTCCCACCTGACCTCTCTTCTGGACACCCGCATGACCACGACCTTGCCGCCCACATCGCTTCCCGTGTCCGATTACACATTCCTGGGGCTCACGCAGTCGCTGTGCCCCGAATGTATGGCTGTCGTGCCGGCGAAGATCCTGGTTCGCGATAATCGCGTCTACTTTCGCAAGACTTGCCCGACCCACGGCATCCGCGAAGACTTCATTTGCAGTGATGCTACACAATACGACCGGATGGAATTCAGTGTCCCCGGCAAGGTGCCGCGCGAATTCGGCGTGGAGCCTGATAAAGGCTGCCCGCTCGATTGCGGGCTGTGTACCGAACACGAACAGCACACCTGCATCGGGCTGGTGGAACTGACCGAATCGTGCAATCTCAAGTGCCCCCTGTGTTACTCCGCCAGCGGCCCGGGCGGCCGCCACCTGTCGTATGATGAATGTGTCGCGGCCATCGAGCGACTGATCACCGTTGAAGGCCGCCCTGAAGTTCTGCAGCTGTCAGGTGGCGAACCGACCATTCATCCCGAGTTCGAGCGGATCCTGGAATACGCCTGCAGTCGGCCCATCGACATCGTCATGGTCAACACCAACGGCGTCCGCATCGCCCACGATCCGGCCCTCGTTGCCTGCCTGCAAAAATTCCGCACGCGAATCGAAGTCTACTTGCAGTTCGATGGGTTGAAAGATGAAACCTACACCGCCATCCGCGGCGAACCACTGGCACAGATCAAACAGAAGGCGGTCACCGCGCTCGGTGAGGCCGGCATCCGCACGATCCTGGTCTCGACTCTGCAGGCAGACGTAAACGACAACGAAATTGGAGCCATCGTCAAGTTTGGTCTCGAACGCCCCTGGATCACAGGAGTCAGCTTTCAGCCGGCCACCTATTCGGGCCGCACCGAACTCCCCGAATCGCTCGAGCGCCGCATCACCTTTCCCGATGTCATCCGCGCGATTGCCGAACAAACCGACGGGATCTTCGAAACCAGCGACTTCATGCCGCTCCCCTGTGCCCATCCCAACTGCCATCAATTGACGTACGCCTATCGCTCCGGCGGACAAGTGATCCCGCTGCTGCGATTCATCAACGTGGCCGAGAACCTCGATCTACTGGCGAATGGCATTACCTTCACCCGCCCCCGCGCCCGCCAGTTGATCGAGCGCTACCTCGGCCGGCTGGGCTGTTGCGCCGGCGGCGAGTGTACTCCGGAACTCATCGATCTCGCAATTTCGTCCGAGCCCCAGATCAGCACCGCACAGGCCGCGACCGACATCAACCAGGCCGCGCAGGAGTTCTTTTCTCGCGCACTCGTAGAGCAACTCGACCCGGAAGATGTCTTCCGCATTACCATCACTTCGTTCCTGGATCCGTACAACTTTGATGTCCGCCGCGTCATGAAATGCTGCGTCCACAACGTACTACCGAGCGGCCATGTGGTGCCGTTCTGTGCTTACAACACCTTATATCGAACGGGAATCGTACCGTTGCCGCCGTTGACCTCGGTTACTCGTTGACCGCGGATGGAGAGTGTGAGGGTATCAGAGTGTGAGAGTAAGAGGGTGCGGTCCGGTCAGCTTTTTTGTCCAAAACCATTTCTTTCTCCGTTACTCTCACACGCTCAAACCCTCACACCAATGTGGCCATGACAAGATCGAGCCAACACAATCTCCCCAGGAGTCATCGATCATGAACGATCCTGCCGTATTAAAAACGTGCCCCGGTTGCCACAAAGAGCTGGAAGCGAACTGGGTCGTCTGCCCCCATTGCGGACTGCGCTTGAAACCGGCCAACGATCTGCTGGTGCGGTCATTGATGTGGTTAGCAGTGCTAACGGCCTTCACCGTATTGATCGCCGTGATTGGTACGCACGATCGCGACGCGGCCTCGGGATTGGGATTTTTATTTGGGCTGCCGCTGGCCTACGTCTTCGGCAAAGCCGTGGTGTTCCGCCTGGCCGGCACACCACTCACATGGAATCAGCTCTGGAACACCAGTTTCCGAGCCGGCATGATGACCTTTTTGATGTTGGTGGTCGTCCCCATGGTGCTCGGAGTGGCCCTGCTGATCTTCTTGTTCATCGCCTGTAGCGGCATCATGGGGGGGCTGGGACATTGAACGTCCCCACGCTTTACCCGCTGATCATGCTGGCCTCGCTGGCGGCCGGCATCATGCTCTCTCGACCGCGCCAGAAACGTCTCGGCCTGACCTCCCGCCAGCGAATCGCCATTGGCCTGGGTGCCTTCTGCGGCGGCATGCTGGGGAGCAAGCTGCCGTTTGCCCTGGCCGATCCGCACGGTGCGTTCTGCACCCAGGCGTGGCTCAGTGATGGCAAGACGATCCTCTTCGGACTGGTCGGAGGCTATCTGGGGGTCGAACTCGCCAAGGTCCTGGTAGAAGTCCGCACCAAAACGGGAGACTCCTTCGCCATTCCGCTGGCGGTCGCCATCGGCATCGGCCGCCTGGGCTGCTTCGTGGCCGGCTGCTGTTACGGAGTCCCCACCTCACTCCCCTGGGGCGTGAATTTCGGAGACGGCCTGCACCGTCATCCCACGCAACTCTACGAAACGGCATTCCATCTGACAGCAGCCGTAATCCTCTGGCTCCTGGAACGCCGCAACCTCTTCCGCACGCAACGGCTCAAACTCTATTTTCTCGCCTACTGCGTCTACCGCATCCTCTCCGAGTTCATCCGCCCAGAAGTCCCCCTGACCGCGGGCCTGACCGGCTATCAATGGACCGCCATCGTCCTGATCCCCGTCCTCGTGTGGCTCTGGCATCGAGACCAGCAAGCCTTGAACGCGCCCCAATCAAGGCTGGACTGCGGGCAAAGCGAGCGTCCGTTGTAAGCCCGGCACGTTCCGAATGCCACGTTAAACATCATTCGGAGATTTGACTTCATCGCTGATTTCAAGTTGGCGATTCTGAAGCTTCCGACGGCGTCGATGATACTGCCGTAGAGCCTCCTCATAGAAAGAGGCTTGAACGCAGCAGAAGGCTCCCCCGGTAATCGCTATCGCGACAATTGTCAGTCCATACCAAGGGATGGGATTGGGGCCACCACGAGGCATTCGGACCGTAAATCCCCAAATTGTCATGACGACACCGAATATTCCGCCTAGACTCGCCCAAAATAAGATGGCAGCAATCGGAGCGGGCGGATTCTGTCCGCCGTACCTATTCGCAACCATGTACTGTTCTCGCTCTTTGATCCAGTCCAATTCTAATTGGGCAAGCTGATTCTGGAGCTTGAGTTCATCCATGTCTGTGGCCAATTCCGAGACCCGCGATTCCTCAAGTACCCGACGTTTCGCGAGCTCAAACTCTTCCTGCGTGAGCGTCCCTTGGTCCAGCAATGCCTGTAGTTCTTTCAATTCGTCGGAAAGGCTCACGAGTCGACCTCGAACCAGATCACACAGTGTTTTTTCGAACAACGCGTCACGTTAATCGCAGATCGTTCCAATCCACACCGACAAGGCCTGCCAAAACCAATACTGTAAAGAATGCACTGCTCGCAGGCTAACGTGATTTTTAGATCTTCGGATCAACCTTCCGTGTGAAGTGCTCAAACCATCCGATCAGCCAGGTGTAAATTGCAAGATTAAGAGCGTAGAAATTGGCTAACATCTCTATCCAAATTTAATTCGTTTCCAGATGTCAACCTGGTGACTTCATTATCAGGCATCGCATCAGTTCATATTGAAACTCATCCCACCGCCGCGACGCATGATCCAGGATCACCTCCAACCGGCTATCGCGGCGATACGAAGTCGACTCCACCGACATCTCCCAGCCGACGCGGTTGAAGAGGATCCAGTCGTCTTCGACTCGGAAGACGCCTTTGCTGCGGCTCACTGAGAAGCCGCCTCCCAGCATGTCGAGTAGCGGGTCTCGCTGGAACACATCGTCGGGGGAGAAGATCCAGCCGCAGCGGTCGCTGGGGGTGTTGGATTCTGGGAAGCGGATCGGCTGGCCGGGGATCAGTTGTTGCGATGCTGGGGCGATGCTGGGTACTAATGAGATGAGATTGGGCTCACTGCTCGCGACTTGTTCTACCGCGGGGTGGGCCTCGGGGAAGAGAGGTGTGCGGACTTCGTTGGCGCGCCAGTCTAGCCACTCGTGGTTGAGGCGGCCTTGTTGCGTTGTCGCTACTAGCAGCTTGGCGGGGAAGAGATCTTGCTCGATGTGCTGGCGGAATTGCGCGATGACCTCGGGGGGGACGACGTCGGTCTTGTTAATCACGACAATGTCGGCCAGGTGGAGTTGGTCTTGAAAGACGGGTGATTTGCTGATGCGGGGGTTCTCGAAGTCTCGAGGGTCGGCCAGGCAGATCGTGGTACGAACGTCGAGGATCTCACGGAAGCGGGGACTTCTGAGATGGTCGAGGACGCGGGCTGGGTGGCCCAGGCCGGTTGGTTCGATGACCAGGCGGTGCGGCTTGGCCGCGCGGATGAGAGCGTCCAGGGTCCAGTCTAGCGGCATTTCCATTGAGCAACAGAAGCAGCCGCCGGCGATTTCGCTCACCGCCAGACCTGGGTCTCCGCTGCCTTCTAACATCGCCTGGTCGAGCCCCACTTCGCCGTATTCATTGACCAGGATGGCCCAGCGTTCGTGAGGTGGGCGACGGGCGGCGAGGTCTCGGATGGCGGTGGTTTTGCCCACGCCCAGGAACCCCGTGATGAGGTTCGTGGGAATCGGTCTGATGGGGAGGTCCGGATACATGCGGTGGAGTCTCGCAAACACGGAGGGAATTATTCTCACGCAAAGGCGCCAAGGCGCAAAGAATTACCAGGACAAACTCAGCCTCGTTTTCTTCTTTGCGCCTTGGCGCCTTGGCGTGAGATAATTGTATTCTACGAACTACGCCTGACGTCACCTGTTGGTGAATACTCAAGTTGCTCGGGCTTCCAGGTGAGTTCCCCGGCGTCGGTGTCCGCTTGCAGCATTGTGGCGATCAGGTTTTGTTCGCAGAGGCGCTGGTATCCCAAGTAGCTCGTCGTGATCCGCGGGTTGATCTCGACGACGAGCGGTTCTGTGGGGTTGGCGTCGGGGATGAGCAGGTCGACTCCAACATAACCGCGCAGGCCCGGGACCTGGCGGCAGGCGGCGATGGCAGCGTTCTGCAAGGCGATCGCGTCAATCCCGCGGGCGGGCACTGCGCCTCCCTGGTAGGCAAATCGACCGTCGGTACTAAGGGCCTGCTCGCACGGGGGTAAGGCTTGAAAACGATACTGCTCGGGGGTAACTACCACAGCAACGGAAACGGCTCGGCCCGCGACGTAGGGTTGCCAGATGGCGTGCCTCAGCAGGGATGATTGCTTCCAGATCGGCAGCAGGCGATCAAAATCTGCGGTCGAGGTCACCAAGTAGGTTTCTTGGGAGCCCGCACCGTCTCGGGGCTTGATCACACAGGGGTAGGTCACTGTGGAGGCGTGATCGTGGGCGGGAGAAAACTCGTGCGTGGGAATGGTGGGGATTCCCGCCTCCTGCAGGATGCCGGCGAGTTCGAATTTGTCGCCACAGGTGGTGGTGGCCAGCGGACTCGGACTGCACAAACGGCCGCCGACTCCTTCTACTAACAGTGCTCGGTGCGTCAGGATGCCGTCAAATTCCGGGGCAATCAGCAAACAGACATCCGCCCACGCGGCGAGTTCTGCGAGGATTTCGATCTCTTCCTCGGGAGAATGCGCGAGCTGAAAAGCGACACCTTCCACCGGGAATCGCTCGCGATGGGCACTCCAGATGGTGACGACTTCCAAACCGGGAATTTTGACCGCGTCGCGCAGGACAGCCAGCAACATCGACCGGCCTTCGGCGACCAGCGACGAATCGAGCGATTCCTCGGCCCAGGCACCACTGCAGACAAATTCGGAAACGAGCAGACGCACGGGCTTGGGTCTCGCTTTGATGACTTGGCGGTCAATCGGGGTATCAGGAAATCAGCCGGAACGCGTTAGCGTCCGGTTCGGCCAGCCAAGCGACTCGATGGTTACTTCGAACCGTGGGCTAGCGCCCAGCGGCTGATTAAAGAAGAGACTCGGACGGGCTTGGAGACCCGCCCTACGGTACCCGCGCCCATCGCAAAAAAGAAAGCGACCTGCCGAACAAAGCTCGGCAGGTCGCAGGTGACTCAATGTTGTGACGAGCTTCAACCGTTACTTATGAGCCGAGTGGCAGTCGCCGCACTTGCTGACCTTCTTCAAGGTTTCGATCGAACCTTCCTTACCTTCGACGACACCCTTAGCCGATTCCACGATCGAGGCGGTCAACTTCTTCCAGCTTTCCGCGTCGCCCTTCTTGGGGGTGTTCTTGGCAAGTTCTTCGAAGACTTCGAGAAGTTTCTTCTTGTCTTCGTCCGTACCCTTGCCGTCAGTGACCTTGGCCAGGAGCTTATCCTTCGCGACGACTTTCATGACTTCCTTAATCGTCATCTTGGGCTTTTCGGTTTCCGCCATGGCAAAACCAGCGGACAGGAACAAAGCCGCCAATCCCAAACTCAAAGCAATTCGCACAGTCCATCCTCCATCGTTTGTAAATTAATCGGTCCGCATTATTGCGGAGGCGCCACCATCAACCGACTGATTCCCACGTGTTCAGACAGACGACCACCGCCCGTCCTCGACAATCTGCCGGAGCTATTTATGTACCAATCCGAATGGATTCCAACAAGGTGCGTCTGTTGTTTTCTCCAAATTATCACGTTTCGCTATAGTAGTCTGTGTCGTGGGACGGGTCTCCAGGCCCGTCCGTCCCGCTTGTAAATTCTTCGAACAGCAATTCACCGTCCGATCGCCGAAATCTTCGTGTCCTATGTGACCTTCTGTTTAGAACAACTTGAACAGAAGGTCACAAAGGACACGAAGAAATACGAAGTTCAGAAGTCCAACATGCTGGAGGCCATCGCAAGGATAAGGACCTCCGAGGCTTCAAGAAGCTGTTTTGATGCCAACATTGCAGGGACGGACGGGCCTGGAGACCCGTCCCACGATACACCGCAGTGGATCACAGCGGTGCCGTGCCTTCAATCAGGCGCCGCAGCAGGTTCTCGTCGATGCGGCCCTTGAAGCGGATTTCGCCGTCGAATTCGACCACCGGGACCAGCAAATCGAACTTCGTCTGCAGTTCTGGATTGTCGTCGATGTCGATCACTTCGGGAACGGGGAGATACGGACGATAGAGCGAGCTCCACAGGATTTCGACCGCTTCATCACAGAGATGACAGCCTTCCCGCGAATAGACCCGGACTTCGCGGAAACGCTGCCCGGCGAGCGTTGGTTTCCAGCGTTTTTCCACCGCGGAACGTCCCGCTTGAACTGCGATTCCCACGGGAATCATCAAGATCCCCAAGCCAATCAGCACCGGCCGATGGACATACCAAAACCGCGGCAGAGCCGGAAGGCCAGCCCCCATCTCATCGCAGATCGCCAGCAGCAGAATCAAGCCGCCGAGGTACACCGCAGCCGAACCGAAGACAGCACGGGGCAACCACGATCGATCCTGCGAGACACTCTTGTCGGACGTGACGTCAGTCATCATGACGTCATCGTATACGGCGACGAATTTTGGTGCCAGATCGATGCCCTGTAGCTTGACTCTCGGGTGTAGCCGCTATTTGGTGGGGAATAGTTTTTGAGATACTTGGTGACTGGTAACAGTGAAACCAAGAGTTGGCGTGCGTTGTCGCCCCCGTTGGGCTTGTCCCAACGGAGCGGTGACTGGCCGGCTACTAGAGA
>JAKFVC010000191.1 GCA_021732415.1 Planctomycetaceae bacterium | reverse complement strand
GCGAAGGATCGCCGTATGTCTCGAAGGTGCACCTGGAAAAGGATCACTGGCTGTTCCCGATTGAGGACAAGCGTGATCCCAACGGCAATGGATTGGCGGGCATGCTGCACGGGATCTCGCTGACGGGGTATCTGCAGTTGGTTGACTGGACCAGTCGCCTGGTACGTCCGGGAAAGGCTCGCGTGGCGGCAGAGACGCCCGCCTTGCTGTCGCGATTAGGGATTGACGCTCAGGCCTGGCAGGCCACGCTGGAAAGACTGCTGGGCCGGACGAAGCAAGTGGGCAGCTATTTCGGCAGTGAGACGCGTCTCACCGAGATCGCGGCCCAGCAAGGTCGTCGGTTCGTGAAGAACGTGACCGGCCGCCAATCTGTCCTGACGGCCCCTCACGCCGGCTAGCGACGGTTTCCGCACCCGAGTCCATCGTACTTCTCTCACGGCAGGCCTCTTTAAAGTAGCGCTATCAAATCGCTCTCTGCGCCATGTCTATGATGTTTAGCGGGTCGTGTTCAATTCTATTGATGAGTTGACATCTGACGGTCGGCAGATTGTCGCTTTGACACTTAGCCGGACTTCAGTTGCCCGAGTTCGTTCCTACTTACACCCGATAAAAGACACGCCTGTCCTTTAAATTGGAATTGGGACGAAAAGACTTTGCTGAGTGCGTAGCCGGCTTTAGTCCTGGAGGGCGAAGTCGAAGGTGTTGTGGCCTGGTTCGACTTCGGCGGTGAGGCCTGATTTTGTGGCGGAAAAGTACCTCTGGGGGATTAGCGGCTTGCCGGCATAGATTTCCTTGGCGTATTCGGGGTTCATGCCTGCTGGTATCGGTCCGTCGAATGGGGCACTTAAGGCGATGGAAACCTGATAGGAACCTGTGACGGCACCTTGCTTTTGACCTGAAATGCTGAGTCTGTATTTGCCGGCACTGTCTGTTATGGCGGCCCCGGCTGGGGTCTCTCTGGTCGTTGGGACGAAGAGGATGCTTGCGCCGGGAACAGGTTTTCCCTGGTAGGTGACGGTGCCGGTTACGTCGCCCATCGGAGGACCGTCGTCCGAGCGGCCGCACCCTACGGGGATCGAGGACACGAACAGCAGGATCCAGAACTCGTACCACGAAACTCGATAACGCTGGTTCATGTCGCCCCTCCTGGTTATTCGCCGTTCACTTCACCGCCGGCCTTGCTGCCGAGCGCGTTGTGTGTGAAGGTCGAGATATTCTGCGACAGGAACCGCACTGAGCCATCCGCCATGCAGACCGACGCACCGCCGGTGTGAGGGCTGGAGAAGCCGTCCATCGAGAACAAGTTGGGCTTGCCCGCAGCACAAGGTGCGTTGATGTTAATTGGTACGCTGGTGCCCCAGGTGCTTCCAATGCTTTGCATCCACTGGTTGCGGCCTCCGCTGCAATCTCTGGTGATATGCCCCAGCAAGATTGTGTTGCTCAGTCCGTCAGTAACGTCTCGGAAGCGCGGATTGGGGGCTGGGCCGCCGGAGAAATCGAACATTCCTCGCAGATTGGTTCCGCTACCGTACCGAGCCGTCGGCGACGGGCAGGCTGCGGTCACTCCTGCTCCGCCGAGGTTATCGGAATTACATCCACCAGCGCCATACAGCGTACGCGCATTGTCACCGCCGTATGGTTCGGGCGTCCCGGTGCTGGTTTGGTTGTTGTAGGAATCGCCGTAGCTGCCGGCATAGCTGGTCGCCGCGCCGAACCACGCGCCGGCACCGTTGGTCGGTGTGCTGGTTCCCCCGAAGAGACAACCCGAGTTCGGTGAGAAGGCAGATCGAATGACGGCGCCGGCATCCGATGGGCACTGGAGAATCGGGAGCACCGTCTCTCGGATCGCATTGACCGGAGTGCACTCGATTCGATTGCTGAAGTTGCACAGATTGTAGAGAGGAGCCTGATCGATCTGCGGCAGGATCTTCGTGAATAGCCCCCAACCCAGGTAGCCGTATCCACCAATGACCGGTACCGTCCCGTTGACCTCATGGTAGTTGTGAATTGCCAGTCCGAGTTGCTTCATGTTATTGCGACACTGCGAGCGTCGGGCCGCTTCTCTTGCTTGTTGCACTGCGGGCAGTAATAACGCGATCAGAACGGCGATGATGGCGATCACCACCAGCAACTCGATGAGTGTAAAACCTCGCACTTTGAGAGGCCGCTTGATCTCAAGATCGACAGCGCTGAGCTGGCTGGGCGGGCCAGGCAGTCCGCAGAGAAAACGGAGACGAGACACGATTGACCTCCTGCGATTCGACTGAGAAATGGCAGGGAGATACCCGCCATCAAATATCGAAAACTCGGAATGAAAAACTTCTGAGTAGATCGGTAGTCTTTTCGAGCGTCTGACGGAGTGCGTCGTCACATCAAAGTTTGGACATTAATGTCATCAGTGTCAAGGGGACTGCAGTGAATATTTAGGATCTAAAAACGGTCTGCTGATTCCAAGATTAGATTGACCGCCTCGTTTTTGCGAGGGTAAGATGAGGGCAGCACTTCTCGCCATTCCGGCACCTGCTCGCGAGCGAATCAATCGTATTTCATGAGGTTTGCGCCATGCTGACCGCTTCTGATGTGCCTCCGTCTCCTGGCCCCGGTGACGATCCCCGCGGACTTCGCCAGAGTGGTCTGCAGACGCTGGGGATGTTCCTGTGGACTCACAATCCGTTCTATCTGATCAGCCTCGCACTGGTGTTACACAGCACGCGTTTGTGGCACCACGATTCGATGGAAGCGTTCAATCCGTGGCCCTTGATGAGCATCATTGGCGGCTATCTGCTGCTGGTTGCAGTCACCGGTTTTCTATTGATCAAACTGGGACGCGTGTGGGACGATGCGCGGTCCATTCTGTTGATGATTCTGTTGCTGTTCCTCGAGTTGACGTTGTTGGTGGATGATATTCTGATCCGCGATGTACGCACTGGGACGATGTTGTTGTGCATGGGGTGGTCGGCGGCTGTGATGATCAGCGAATGTCTGCTGATCGGCCTGCGGATGCGGTTGCCGTGGACCTATCGCGTCCCGTTTCACGTCCTGCTGGCGCTGATGTTTCTCTATCCGCTCGTCATTGTGTCGGGGACGAATGATGCGAACGCGATGGTCTGGCGGATCTTCTGGTTCTCGCCGTGCGTCGGAGTGGCACTGCTCGGGCTGCTGCCGGCTGTACATCGCGGCCGGGGCGAATTGGCGCAGAATGGAACTCCGTGGTCGTGGCCTCTTTATCCGTGGGCTTTGTTCGGGTTTCTCACGATTTGTCTCGGCTTGCGAGCCTGGGCTTTGACATTGTCATTCGATCCCGTCATGAGCCAGGGGTTCGATGAAGCGATGCAGATGCAGGGGATTTTTGGCAGCTACTTCCTGATCCCAGTGGTGCTGGCGTTGGGGGTGCTCGCCTTGGAGGCCGGTATCGTTGAGCGACGTCAGGCACTCTTGCTGGCCGGGTTGATTACTCCCCTCGTGTGCTTGCGGATGGCCGTGCCATTCGACGGTGCCAGTTGGCCCTATCTGGAATTCCGGCAGCACTTCACAGCGCGGTTTGGTTCTCCGACATGGCTCATGTTGAATGGTTGCTGGCTGTTTTACGCGTATGCTCTGTGTCGCAGTGTGAAAGTGGCTGCAGTCGGGATGCTGGGGATGGCGGTCACCATCATGGTGTGTGGTCGCATCTGGCCACAGCCAGGTGTCGCCTTCGGACTTCCGGCGTTGCCATTGTTGCTGACCTCAGGCTGGGTACTGCAGCAAGGCTGGCGGCGGGGTGATTCATGGTACTTTGTCGCAGGATTGCTGGGGGCTTGTGCGGCGGGACGCGATATGGATCCTGGTTTGTGGATTCCGCTGGTGCGAGAAGCGGTGTGGTGGAATCTGTCGTGCCTGGGCATTCTCCTCAGTGGGCTCGTGTTTCAAGATCGAGCGGCGAAATACTGGAAACAAGTTGGTTCGGCACTGCTGGCCGTCAATTGCCTGGTGGCGGCAGTACTGCCAAACTTCGTCGAGCCGAGCCTGCCTTACGGGGCGCTACTGGCCTATTGCGTGGCTGCTACAACGCTCGCCGTGGGTTATGCCTGGGTGACGCGGATCTTCGAGTGCCGCTCGGCAGCCGCGGCCTGTATGGTGTTTGCGGCGGCGCGGTTGATGCTGGATTCTGCTGACATGCTGAAGAGAAGTTTTCATTGGGATGGAGCGCTGTATTTTGTCGTGGGCCTGGGGACATTCGTCATTGCGGTCGTCATCAGCGCGATCAAGTCGGCGAGATCACCCCTGACGCCTCCAAAGTTGCCGACGGTAATCGTTCGCAATTAGGGAATAGGACTTCAGTACGAAGAATCCCTCAGCGATTTCTGAACGATGGTTGTGTTCGCTCTTAACTGCGATCTCGTACGGAAATGACGGACAAGGGAAATCAAGGACAGGCGTTAGTTACTCCGAGATTAAAGGACAGGCATAGTAAATGGCGAGACTTTGCCGGTTTCTTACGGCTTATTGCGTCTGGAACTCGCAAGAAGCAATAAAAGGACAGGCATAGTATTGCGGGGCGTTGGTGGTGACTAAATTAATTATGCCGATCTGTCTGTCTCGAATACCAAGTGTCCATTTCGCGGGTGGCTTGTTATCAAGAAATCTTAACGCCATTAGCGGGAGAGGGTTGCGTCGCGGGTGAGACGCAGGGATTCAGGCGTGCTGGTGTCTCAACAGTAGGATCTGCACTGATGTAGCCGAGTTCCGTGCCGAATGGTGCGGGAACGGGGGACCCAAGGTGGTGGATTCTCAGGAATCGCCGCGGGGGCGCAGGTTCGATTCGTCGAACCGGGGTACTTTCAAGCCCTAGCCCGTCAGCTAACCTCGTAGGCCGGCCGGGATGTGTTGTTCCGGTGCTATTTGAAAGGGCATTTTCTCAAGGATCGTTGCTGCTCGCTCGATTGGCCCCTCTGCCCCGCTGGGCGAGGATGTTTTTCACGGTAATCCGGGAAGAATGTCTGCGCGTCATGATCCGGGGGAAGGTATGCTTCGTTCAGGTTGAGCAGGACTTCGAATCTGCGTGGCTCGGTCCGCCGAGCTTCGAGAAAGCCCGTCCGAATCAGGGTGCCGACGTGCGCCCCGGAGGCTGAGATGAAGGTCTTTTCGTCACCCATTATGCAAAGGCTCGCGGCCAACCTGGTCGCCGATGTGTCGCTCATGGAAATCGCACTGTGGTTGTGGAATGCCAACCTGTTGGTCTGGCTGGGTGTGGGTAGCGGGATCGCAGTCGTGGCGTCGTGGTTGAGCGTCCGGTACATCCCGCATACACGTGTGGGCGTGGTCGAGAAGCTGTGGTCGTCCAGTGGATCGGTCGGTGAGGGACGCATCATCGCCTTGAATGGTGAAGCCGGGTACCAGGCGGAACTGCTGCGTGGTGGTATCCACTTTGGATATTGGCGTTGGCAGTATCGCGTGCACAAAGCGCGGATGGTGGTGATTCCTCAAGGGGAGATCGGCTACGCGTATTCTCGAGACGGCCAACCGTTGGAGCCGAGCCAGACTTTAGGACGCTGTGTTGACTGCAATAATTTCCAGAATGCTCGTGAGTTCCTGGAACCGAATGTGGACGGACGGCCGAAGGGACAGCGTGGGCGGCAGCGGTCGTTGTTGCGTGAAGGCGTGTATGCGATCAATCCCGCGTTGTTTGTCGTGATCACTAATACTAATGTATTTGCTTTGCGACAGATTCAGGAGCCGCAGGAAATCGTGGCTGTGACTTCCTGGCAGCGGGAGTTGCGCGATGTCGAGGGTTTCCAGCCGATCGTTGTCGGTGGGCAGATGGATGTGGCGAAGTCTAATTTGGCGGAGGAAGAAGGTCAACAAGTTGACTCGATTGCCATTATCACCGTGCAGGATGGGCCGTCATTGGCTCCGGGAGAAATCATTGCGGCGCCTGTCGGGACCGAACCATCGTTGCCCAACTATCACAACAATTTCCAGGATCCTGAAGAGTTCCTAGCGGCGGGTGGTCGGCGTGGTCGGCAATACCTGGCGCTGACCGATGGTACGTACTTCATCAATCGCTGGTTTGCTTCGACGGAGATGCTGCCGAAGACGGTGGTGCCGATCGGTTATGTGGGTGTCGTTGTCAGCTACTACGGTCGCTCGGGGACCGATCTGTCGGGAACGGCGTTTCGGCATGGCGAGCGAGTGGCGGAAGGGGAACGCGGTGTTTGGGAGCGTCCGCTTGGGCCGGGGAAGTATGCGTTTAATACTTATGCTGGGCAGATTGTATTAGTGCCGACGACGAACTTTGTTTTGCATTGGGTGACCGGTCGCACTGAGAGCCATCGTTATGATGAAAGCTTGAAGTCGATTGATCTCGTGACGCGGGATGCTTATGAGCCGACTCTGCCGTTGTCGGTCGTCGTGCATATTGACTATCAGCGGGCGCCGAGCGTGATTCAGCGATTCGGTGACGTGAAGAAGTTAATCACGCAGACGCTCGATCCAATGTTGAGTGCGTATTTTCGAGATATCGCTCATAAGAAGACGATGCTCGAATTGCTGCACCAGCGCGATCTGATCCAGGCGGAAGCGCGTGCGGAATTGCGGCAGCGGTTTCGTGAGTTTGACATCGAATGTGTTGACGTGTTGATCGGTAAGCCGGATACGCTCGAGAAGGACGGCAAGATTGAGGTTCTCCTCGAACAGTTGCGTCAG
The DNA here is from genome assembly GCA_021732415.1 of Planctomycetaceae bacterium. Lineage (GTDB taxonomy): Bacteria > Planctomycetota > Planctomycetia > Planctomycetales > Planctomycetaceae > JAKFVC01. Next base: position 12,964 of record JAKFVC010000191.1, on the reverse strand, counting down.
CGGCAGCTGTCGATTGAACAGGTGGAAACGTTTGACCGTCAGCGAGAAGCGACCGAACGGTTGCGGATGTTGAATGAGGTGAAGGCTCAGGCGGAGATGCAGACTCAGTTGACGAATGCGAAGCTGGGTGTGCAGATTTCCGAGAGCAAGGGTGATGCGGAACTAGCGTTGGCTCGACGTGCCAATGATCGGGCCATCATGCAGGCCGAGACCGACTTGAAGAGCAACCGGCTGCAGGTGCAGATTGCCGAATGTCAGGGTGAGGCCGAGCTGGCTCGAGCTCGCAAACATGCGGATCAGACGATTGTGCTGGCTCAGGCGGAAAGTCAGCGAAATATTTTGACTGGACGGGGTGAAGCGCAGCGCATCCTGCAGACCGGTCTGGCGGAGGCTTCGTCTTTGTTGAGAAAAGTGCGGGCCTATGGTGATCCGCGGTTGTATGTGTTGTCGCATGCGGCCAATGAGTTGGCTCATGCCTCGCAGCCACTGGTTCCCGAACGGTTGTTTGTGTCGGGCGGCCAGGATGGTTCTGCGGGAGGAGCTGGACAAGGTTTGCTGGGGCAACTACTGGGATTATTAGTGGCTGAGAAGTCGGGGTTTGCTCTGGCGATGCCCGAGGAAGAGGCGGGGTTGCAGGAACTCGCCGAGCGGTTGACTAAAGAGGCCATTTCTTCGTGGAAAGCCGCCGAAGCAGGTGAGGCAGTCGTGAAGAAAGAGTGATCTCGGGGCGGCATGTGAGTGCATTGGTGAGGCTTTGCCGAACCTGTAGCCTGACTCTCTGAGTCGGGTGCTTGGGGCGAATTAGCCGGGCGCGCGGACAAGTTGAAAAGGTATTCAACGTCCACTGCGCGCTCGGCTTTCTTCACGCGGAGCGTGAAGGCTACAATCTTTTGGTTAATAAGGGACAGGCATGCTATTCGCCGGTGCGGCTCATCCACTCACCGTGATTCTCGTTGTGATCGGTGGTGTTTTGGGATGGTTGTGTGTCGCGACCGTGATGGAGATGGTCATGACGATCTTAATGGTGACCGATCTCTGGCAATGGCTGCACCGCTGGTTTGGTCCTGCCCCAGCACAGGTACCAATCGATTGCGTTTGGACCAACTGCCATTTGCATTTCGAGTCGTCGCTCGTAGGAATGAACAGCGGTATCGGCGGCAATATTCGATTTATTGATGTCGGTGCTCACGACGACGGGTTGATTCTCAGGATTCCGATGCTGGCCCCGCCCTTCTTCCGTCTTTGGCGGTGGCCGTTTGCCGACCGCTTCTTTCCGCCTTGTCTGATTCCGTATGCAAGTGTGACACAACTGAAGGGGATGCGCTGCCAGATTAACGTGAATGACCCGCCATGGCCGACGATGTTTATTTCTGCGGACCCCGACACGCTAGTCGTCGTGGCGAAGTATACGGGGTTGCCTTTATTGCCGTGACGTCTGATTCTTGACTCTAAATGGCCTTGCGTGACTCTGGGACTTACCCAGTTTCGTGCCACTGTTTCGCGACTGTACTCAGTCGCTAAGCAGTGCGGTCTTCAGTTGTGATTCGCGGATTTGCATAGGGTCGCTTGGGGAGCACTGCTTAATGACCGAGTACGGTCATGAAACAGTGGCACGAGCCTTGTGCCAACATCACGCAAGGTTATTTAGGCAGTAGGTCTATGTGACTGAGGGGCGCATTCAGATGCCTGTCCTTAAACCTCCATGAACTATCTGCGCCGGCACCTTCGGGGATGACGAACGCAACCCTGGTTTCCGTTGGAGCGAACGCGAACGGAGCGCCAGCAACCGGATGGTTGCGCGCTGAGACCAGGACACGCCGCAGGAGCCGATATCGGAATGGCGTCTGGAGCAATCTGTTTTAGTGCTTCGAGGGCGACCAAGCGGGTCTGATCGTCCCCGGTCCGTAATGCGGTGAGCAGTTCGGGGACCGCGCATCTGGCGTCGGTTCTCAGTTGGGCTAGGTGTCGAAACCATTGCCGTTGGGCGCTGGGATAAGCCTGCAGGCTTGTTATGTCTATCCAACGTTTGAATTCTTGACAGTTTTGGAGTTGCTCTCTCAGAAATTCTCTGGTGCTGAGTCGGGATTCGAACTCTTCTTGAAGGCCAGATTGCATTTTGGCTTTGGACAGAGGATCGATTCTGAGGGACTTGACCATGAGTTCTGCGGCCTGTCGATCGTCTTCCTGGGCAATTAATGCACCGGCTGCAAACATCTGAATCAAGACGTCCTTATCATTTAGGAGTTCGAGCAGAATTGGATTTGCGGCTCTCGCTTCGTGATTCAGATTGTAAAAAGTCTGAAGCATGAGTAGTCGGATCACTCGGGGGATTGAAGTTGTTCGTGCCACCTGTGCCATCATTGGGATTTCAATCATCGTGCGGTTCGTCTCATTTAGAATCCAAGTCAACATCGTCGCTGAAATATTCGCGCTAAATGCGTCACGTTCCGATTGTTTTTCAGGCGAGACCTTCTCTTCGGAGACCGGCTCAAAGGGCGATTGACTGAGAGCGCACCAAAGGTCGTTCGTAACCGGAATGCCTCGCGGGCTCACATAGCAGACCGTCGTCACGGCAGAGAACAACGATTCGTTTCTGGAGTACTTTCCAGACTTGATGTTTTGCAGCAGAACGGGCCGAGCTGCCGCGGCTGAGGTTCCGAGACACGATAGGGCTCCCATTGCGAGTTCACGAATCTCTTCATCAGGATCGTTCAAGAGGTCGATCAGCAGGTTAATCAGCGGGAACAGCTCGCGCCTCAGTTGCGAGTTTTTCGCCATCCGTTCGGTACCAGAGAAACCGTTAAGAGCTTGTGGATGAGGCAGGTTGCTCGCGTCCCGGTGGCACTTCATCGCTTGTTTCGCGTCATCACGAATTGCTGGATCAGAACTGGCAAGTCGCCTGAACCAGTAGCTTATGGGCTCTTGGTTGGCCCGTACCTCGTCGGGTGAGGGAACGGAATCGGATGTGTAGGGGGTGTCGATGTTCTGCCCGAAGACATTTGCGGGCATTAACAGGCTTCCGATGATCAGTCCTGCGATGATCTGGTAATACGGCATGTGGCCACCATCCTTGGACTTTTCGACTCGCTTAGAGTTCCGGTGACATCAAGATTATTATATGAGGCCTGTTCATTAAGTCCTAATCGTTCTTTATTAGATCTTCTCCAGCTTTCCCCCCGAAAATGGGATCCCGTTCAACCCACGCCTCAATCATGTCATTGCCGATCGGGCCGCCAGAGACGTTGAGCGTCCCCAACTGTATCCCTTTGCGATCGAATAATGTGGATCGAGAATCTGGGTATTTGATCGTCATCAAGAACCATCTCTCGACTTGGTCGACATCAATGTCATTCGAAGCCAGTTTGGCCAGTTGTCCAAAGGCAATGGAAAGTCGTTTCAGTCGAATGGCTTCGGTTTTCGGATCCTTGAGTTCGTCGTGGTACGCGAAAAACGAAGATAACGCGACTAAGACCAGTTTCCCATCGGGATTCTGCTCGATTGTTAGTTTGATGTCGTGAGCCTTGTCACAGTATTGTTCACGTATCAGAAGATCGTGCTGCAGATTCAGGGCAGGAATAGACGGGTCTAACGCAACGAAGCACTTAAGAACATCGTCGAGGCTAAAGTGCAATGGTTCCTTGGGTAAAGTTTCTGCTTTCCGAGCGGTAGTTGTGAGAACTTGTTTAGCAGCGCGTTTGGCCGCGGGCACGGTCTTTTTGACGGGCGGCGGTTTTGCACATCCCATCAGGCACATGAGCAGGGCAAACAGGAACGCAAGCTGCATGATGTCTCGCCATTGAGGGGTGAGGTCGCGTCGGTCTCCCACGGGAGGCGCTCGACTCTGGAGAGTCAGGCTACAGTAGGGCGCCACACACTGCATTTGATAGCCGCGACAAATATTTGCCGTGTGGTTCTTGCGGCATGGTTGTTAAGAAGGTGCAACAGACGTCGCGGGCCGGGTCGATCCAGAGGGCTGTGCCGGTGGCTCCCCAGTGGCCGTAGGCCGTGGGGCTTAGGAAATCGCCGAAGTTGGCGCTGTGGGCTCCCCAGTTGAGACGCCAGCCGAGGCCCCAGGGGCGGCAGCGGCGGTCGTCGGCGGGGACCTCTTTCATTTGTTCGAGTTGGTTGCGCGTGGCGGCTTCGACTGTGGCGGCACTGAGATAGCGGCGGCCGTCGAGTTCGCCTTTTTGGAGCCACATCTGGGCGTATTTGGAGAGGTCGGCTGGCGTGGTGAGGAGGCCGCCCCAGGGGGCTCCTAATTGGCGCCAGTAGCGGCTGTGCCAGTTCCAGGTTTTTTCTGCGACTTGCTCCGGGGTGAGGGTGAGGCCGGCGATGCGATCGATGCGGGGTTTGGGGCCCTCGTACCAGGAATCGGGGGCTCCCAGGGCCGTGTCGTGCATGCCGAGGGGGGCGAAGAATTCGTCGTGCAGGAACTGCGGGGCTGCCTTCCCGGAGATGCGGTGGATGATCTCGCCGAGGATCGCGAAGCCGGTGCTTTGGTATTGGACGCCGCGGCCGGGGGCGAAGTCGGGGGTGATGCCGTAGATGGCGGTGATGAAGGCTGAGAGGGGTTCGTTGGCGACTCGCAGTTCGCGGTTCTGGGGCAGCATGTCGGGCAGTCCTGACGTGTGGGTCAGGAGGTTGCGGATGGTGATGCCGTGCTTGGAGTTTTTGCCGAAATCGGGGAGGTATTCTTCGACTCGTTCGTCCAAGGTGAGGAGGCCACGCTCAGCGAGAAGCAGGATGCCGGCGCCGACCATGGGTTTGGTGATCGATGCAATCAGGAAGATGGCGTCCTGCCGCATCGCCGGGGCTTTGGCTTCGGGGGACTGGTTCCCGATGAGCTGCGGGCCGGTGGTTTTGTCGCCGCGGACAATTTGCAGGCCGGCCCCGGGGATTTCGTGCCGGTGACACCAGCCGGAGACCAGGTCGAGGACTCCCTGCCAACGTTGTGGTTCGAGGCCCATGTCCTTGGGGAGCGCAGTCTGGAGCATATCACTGACCTCTGAAAGGGGATTCGATGCGATTACCGTCATTCGTCAAAGCAAAGAATGGATACAGCCCCACTTATATCAGGGGGTTGGAGGAAAAGGCAAAGGCCGGTCTGCCGTGGGACGGGTCTCCGACCCGTCTGAGTCCCGTCACATTCGAATTGAGAAGGGATACGCGCAAAGGAAGTACGTACAGCGCTAACTGCAATCGCGGTTGAAGAGATTAGCGTATGGAGAGAACGAATTCGCAGGTGGGGTAGTGAGGCTGGGGTTGCGGGGAGTTGCCGTTGGTTGAGCCGATTGTTACGGGCTCGGAGACCCGTCCTACGGTGGCTTCGTTACGGCTTGATGTGCAGGACTTCGAGCACTTGGTCGAGGTGCGTGACCTGCAGGACGTCGATGACGTCTTCGGACGGATTGTAGATCTGGATCTTGACGCCGTGGTTTCTCAGCGAAGCCAGCAAGCCCAGCAGGCCGCTGGGGACCAGTTTGACGCCTGTCAGATCAAACGCCAGAACTTCGGTCTTGTTTTCCTGCACGAGGGCCAGGATTTCATGACGGCAAGCGGCGATATTGACTTGGTCCAGGACCTCTTGTCCGCCGAATCCGACGACGGTCAGGGGACCAGTTTTGTATACGCTAAGAAGTTGTGGCTCGGCTGCCATGATCATCGCCTCTAAATAGACCGGAAAGTTTGGATCATCACGTGGATCTCAGCGCCGGCCCATGCCTCTGAATCGGTTCTTTTACCGAACAGCAAGTCAAATGGCTAGTCCGCTGTGTGAACTCTTCGTGAGACTTAACGCGGGAGTGTTACACCTCTTTTGCATCCCCTTTAAGTCTTTGGGGTTGTAGCGATTATGGCAAGTCGAGATATTTTTGGTGGGAAAGTCACGATGCAGAGAAAGTGTTCGTCGGTATCCATTTTGCTGTCTGACAATCGCCATTTTCCGGTGCCTTTCGCGAATTGGCAACCCCGTCCGTGAGCGGCACGGCGTTAGCCGCCGGTTCTTCCGCGGGTGACCAAACGCAGAACCGGTGGCTAGCGCCATTCCGCTCACTGAAGGGGCGACCGTTGGCAGGTCGGTCGTTGGGAGATAGACTCAGCGCCATGCAACGTATGGTCCGCGTCATCATCATTATTCTGTCGCTGGTTGTCACGGGAACGGTCGGCTTTCGAGTGATCGAAGGCGACAAGCCGGAGGCGACGTGGATCAATTGTTGCTACATGACGATGACCACGCTCACCACTGTGGGCTATGGTGAAGTCATTCCGCTCAGTGAGGCCGGCCGGATATTCGTGATGTTGTTCCTGATTGTCGGGTTCAGCGCCTTCACCTTCAGTGCCTTTACGATGGGGCAATGGCTGGTCAGCAACGAGATGCAGGGACTGCTGGAGAAACGACACATGGCGCAGGCGATCAAAGCGATGCAGAGTCACTTCATTGTTTGCGGAATGGGCCGGATGGGGCGGACCATTTGCGAACAGTTGCACGAGCGACGGCGACCCTTCATCGTCATCGACAGCGACGAAGAGCGGCTCGTTCAGAACTGCAAACCGCACGACTGGCATTACGTGGTCGGAGATGCGACGGACGATCTGATTCTCGAGCAGGCGGGGATCGCGCGGGCAAAATCGCTGGCGGCCGTGCTGCCGACTGATGCAGGGAACGTCTACGTGGTCCTGTCTGCCAGACTGTTGCAAAAGGATTTGCAGATTATCGCGCGGGCCAGCGATGACAAAGCCGCGACGAAACTGCAGCAGGCGGGAGCCAACCGCGTCGTCAGTCCGTTTACTACGGCGGCCACTAAGATGGCCCGCTTCATGCTCAGCCCGAACATGGAAGATTTTCTGGAGATCGCCGACCAGAAGGGGCGTGATCTGGAGATGGCCGAAGTCCAGGTCAGTCCCAGTTGTTCCCTGGTCGGGAAGAAGCTCATGGAGACCAATCTGCGGGAGCTGGGAATTATGGTGATCGGAATTCGCCGGGCCGATGGCGAGCGTCTGATGCCGCCCCCCGGTTCGGCGGTCATTCTCGCCAGCGATTGCCTGTTCGTGTTTGGCACGGCTGACGTTGTGAATAAGCTGGTGCGGGAGACGTTTTCTTAGAGAACCAGGCAGCGCGCGATCTGTCCCCTGGTGACGTGTGATGACTTGCAGTTCCGACGGGAGCCACCGATGCGATCATCGATTTCCAAGCTGATTCTCGCGTTGTTGTTACTGATTCACGACGGCAGGGCTTGGGGTGATGTCCGCCCCTGTGGTTTAATCACCGAGAGCATGGTCTTGCAGCAAGGCAGGGCCGTTCCAATTTGGGGAACGGCGGACTCGGGCGAGAAGGTTCGGGTGCGGTTTCGAGATCAGGAAGTGGCGACTGTCGCGAGCAATGGCCGTTGGAGTGTGCTCATTCCCACCGGCCAGGCGGGTGGTCCCTTCCCGTTGACGATCATTGGCAAGAACACGCTGGAATTTCAGGATGTTCTGGTGGGTGAAGTCTGGCTGTGCAGTGGGCAGTCCAACATGGGGTGGCCCGTTGCTACGCGTCCGAATTCGAAATTGCTGGAGGGGACTGAGAATTCTCAAATCAGGTTGTTCACGGTGCCAGAGCGTTTGAGCGAGACACCGCAAGAGAATGTTTCCGGCAGTCTGTGGCAGACGTGCGGTCCCCAAACCGTGGGCAAGTTTTCCGCCGTGGCCTACTACTTTGGCCGGGACCTGCAGCAGTCGCTGAAGGTCCCGGTCGGATTGATTCACGCCTCTTACGGAGGTTCAGCGATCCTCAGTTGGATCAATCCGGATGCCATGCGGAGTGCTGACCTGCAAGATCTGCGTCAGCCCCGCCTGGAATCGCGTCTCTATAACGGGATGGTGGCACCTGTGCGGCCCTATGGGCTGCGGGGAGTCATCTGGTATCAAGGTGAAGCGGACGCGAGTTCGCCTGCGGTCTACCAGCGATTGTTCCCAGCCCTCATTCACGGTTGGAGGTCAGAGTGGAAGCAGGGAGATTTTCCATTCTACTTCGTACAACTGGCGCCATACGGTCCGATCGTCGCTGAGCCACAGGAGAGTTCCTGGGCAGCGCTGCGCGCGGTTCAGCTGCGGGCCAGTCAGACTGTACCTGGCACAGGCATGGCTGTGATCACGGATTGTGGTCACGAGACCGAGATTCACCCTCTTCCGAAACAACCCGTGGGACAGCGCCTGGCGTTGCTGGCGCTCGCCCGGACGTATGGCCAACAGTTTGTCTATTCTGGCCCCGCATTCAGCGGGATGACGATCAGGGCCGGGAAGGCGACTCTCAGTTTTCAACACGTTGGCCGCGGTCTGGAATCGCGGCCGATGGTGCTCGAAAATGTGGCGAAAAATGCCCGTACTGGGCGGAGTGGCGGGGCGTTGCATGTGCAGTCCGCGAGTGTCCCTGGTTCCGGGACGATTCCCGTGTTGAAGGGATTCACAATCGCGGGTGCCGATGGTCGGTTTGTGAATGCACGGGCCGAAATTCTAGGTGATCAAGTCGTTGTCTGGGCTGACGATATCCTGCAGCCCGCAGTTGTCCGCTACGGCTGGGCCGACTATCCCACAGGGAATCTGTTCAACAAAGAGGGGTTGCCTGCCTCGCCGTTCGAGACAGATAAGATCACCGATTGATGTGATCGCATGGGAGAGGTTGCTGCTCGGATCGGCGAAAATGTTTTAAAAAAGTGCGGGAGCGTGTCGATCTGGCGGGATTCCGTTCGTCGTGTTTGTAGAGCAAACGCTGGTAGCCGGTTGAGGTGGATCGGACGCGTGGCTCGGAACCTCGTTAATGAGAGAGAGTTACGGCGATGCGATTCATGCTGCTCATCAAATCTGACAAGAATACCGAAGCCGGTCTTATGCCCAGCGAAGCGCTGCTGACGGCCATGGGAAAATATAACGAAGAACTGGTGAAAGCCGGCGTGCTGCTGACGGCGGAAGGGTTGCACCCGACATCGAAAGGGTTCCGGCTCACGAATCATTCTGGGAATTTGACTCTGATTAATGGGCCGTTTGGCGAGCCGGGTCAGGTGTTGGCCGGCTTCTGGTTGATTCAGGTTAAGTCGAAAGAAGAAGCGATCGAATGGGCCAAGCGAGTCCCGTTTGATGCCGATGGTTCTTCGGCGACGGCGGATGGCAACGGGCAGATTGATATTCGACAAGTCCATGAGCTCGACGATTTTCCGGTGACTGAAGACGAATCCGGCTGGCGTGAGGAGGAAGCGGCGTTTCGTGCTCAAGCTGCGAATCCTCAACCCGCCGAGATCACAGCGAATGGTGGCCGGAAGATTCGCTACATGATGATGTTCAAGGCCGACCAGAAGACGGAATCAGGAGCCCTGCCCGACCCGAAGGTGCTCGCCGAAATGGGTGCCCTCATGGGTGAGATGGCTCAGTTGGGTGTGATGCTGGGTGGCGAGGGGTTGCAGCCGAGTTCGAAGGGGGCTCGGGTGACGTTCTCCGCCGGCAAGCGGACTGTGACCGATGGGCCGTATGCGGAAGCGAAAGAACTGGTTTGCGGTTACTGCCTGGTCCAGGTCAGCTCCGAAGCGGAAGTTCTTCAATGGGCCCGTCGTGGATTGCTGATTCACGGCGATGGGGAGAGCGAAATTCGCCGCGTGTTCGATGCCGCGGACTTCGGCCCCGAGTTCACTCCCGAGTTGCGTGAGGCCGAGGAGAGGATGCGCGAGACGATTGGTTCGCGCTAGTCGCCCCGTAGCGGAATCTCGTAAGAGTTCCGCCGTAGATTTCAGATTTCAAATTTCAGGGCGGAACTCTTACGAGATTCCGCTACGAGATTCAAACCCCCTAATCAGAAAAATCAATTTAGAAGGACCCTATGATGCGCGTTGAAGCCTATCTCATGTTTGACGGACGTTGCGAAGAAGCCCTGGAATTCTACCGTGAGAAGCTGGGGGCCGAGGTGACATCTCTGTTGCGTTTCAAGGACAACCCCGAGCCGCCCAATCCGGAGATGGGGCCGGCCAGCCCGCCCGACAAGGTGATGCATTCCAGCTTCAAGGTTGGAGAAACGACGATCATGGCCTCGGACGGACAATGCCGCGAGGTATCGAAGTTTGACGGATTCTGTTTGACGATTTCGGTTCCCACCGTGCCCGAGGCCGAGCGCCTGTTCGCGGCTCTCAGTGATGGTGGCCAGGTCCAGATGCCGTTGACGAAAACGTTCGTCTCACCGGGCTTCGGAATGGTGGCGGACAAGTTTGGTGTGAATTGGATGCTGCTGACGTGCGTTCCGCAGTAGACGCTTACTTCGTGGGGCAAGACCCTATCAGCCGGCACGCGTTAGCGTCCGGTTCTTCTGGAAATTCGAGTTGATTGTTGCCCGAACCGTGGGTTAACGCCCAACGGCTGATTTGTCGAATAGCCGAAGCGACTGCAATTTGGCCCACGCCAACCGGCTCGCCTGGTCAACTTTTAATAGGAGTGTTCCATGTATAAGAAAATCGCCCTCATTGTCGCCGCCCTGATCATCGTGCCGATCGTCGCGATACTGGGTTATGCTGCGACCAAGTCTGACACGATGCGTGTGGAGCGCTCGGCGAGTATCAAAGCTCCGCCGGAAAAAATCTTCCCCATAATCAATGACTTTCATGCCTGGACTGAGTGGTCGCCGTGGGAAAAGATGGATCCCGCGTTGAAGAGAACCTATAGCGGCCCCAGCAGCGGTCCCGGAGCGGTCTATGCCTGGGCCGGCAACGATCAAGTCGGCAAGGGGCGGATGGAGATCACCGAGGCCTCGGAACCCTCCAAGATCCTGATTAAGCTGGATTTTATCGAACCGTTTGAAGGGAATATGGTCACGGAGTATACGCTGACCGCCAAAGGCGACTCGACGGAGGTCAAGTGGGCGATGGAGGGTTCGCGGCCCTATATTGCCAAGGTCATGAGTTGCTTCATCGATTGCGACAAGATGATCGGTAAGGATTTCGAGGCGGGTCTTGCAAGCATGAAGGCGGTTGCGGAGAAATAGACTTATCAGCGTCCGGATTCCGTAGGATGGCCGCCCCGGCCGTCTTCTTTTTCAGAGTGGGTTATTATTCGCCAGAAGAGGTAGCGCAACCCTCCTGGCCGAATCGTAACCATCCCGTGTTCCAACGTCCCCCTGCAAAATGCGACGGCCGGGGCGGCCATCCTACGGTCGTTTCTGCCACTAATGCGAGATCTATCACTATGCGATTCATGGTCATAATTAAGGCCGACAAGAATTCCGAAGCGGGCGTGATGCCCTCCACGCAACTGCTGACCGACATGGGCAACTACAACGAAGAGCTCGTTAAGGCTGGGGTCATGGTCGGTGGCGAGGGGCTGCAGCCGAGTTCCAAGGGAGCCCGCATGATCTTTGCCAATGGCCAGCGGACTGTGGTCGATGGGCCGTTTGCGGAGACGAAGGAACTGATCGCCGGCTTCTGGATCTGGCAGTGCAAGTCCATGGCCGAGGCGATCGAATGGTTGCACCGCTGCCCCTGTCCGATGGTTGGCGAGGCGACGGTCGAGATTCGCCAGGTCTTCGAAGCCGATGACTTTGGTGCTGAATTCACACCCGAGCTCAGGGAGCAAGAGGATCGATTGCGGGCCCAGGTTGAGGAACAACAGAAGAAGGCGTGACAGCGTCTGGCGGTAAACGTCGCTTTCGCTGGTGGATCGAAAATGCTTTAATCGGAGGCTATGACGGCTTCCGAAACACATCGCACGATTGACGCAGTCTGGCGCATTGAGTCCCCGCGACTCATTGCCGGGCTGGCACGTATCGTGCGTGATGTCGGACTGGCGGAAGAGTTGGCTCAGGATGCTCTCGTGATTGCTCTCGAACAGTGGCCCAAGTCAGGTGTTCCGGATAACCCCGGAGCCTGGCTGATGGCTACGGCCAAGCACCGGGCGATCGATCTGGTGCGACGCAGCAAACTGCTCGAACGCAAACATGAGGAGCTCGGCCGCGAGCTGGAAGCTGCCCAAGAGGCTGCCATGCCGGATCTCGATGCGGCTCTGGACGATGATGTGGGAGACGATCTCCTGCGGCTCGTCTTCACAGCCTGCCATCCGGTACTCTCCACCGAGGCCCGTCTGGCCCTAACTTTGCGGTTGCTGGGGGGGCTAACGACTGAAGAGATCGCGCGCGCCTTTTTGTCGACCGAGCCCGCGATTGCTCAGCGGATTGTGCGGGCCAAGCGAACGCTGACCGAGCAGAAGGTCCCGTTTGAAGTCCCGCGCGGTTCCGAGTTGACCGAACGCCTGGCGTCGGTGCTGGAAGTGATCTATCTGATCTTCAACGAAGGCTACACGGCGACGGCCGGCGATGACTGGATGCGGCCAGCGCTCTGCGAAGATGCCTTGCGTCTGGGGCGTGTGCTGGCCGAGTTGATGCCGCAAGAGCCGGAAGTTCACGGTCTGGTAGCGTTGATGGAAATCCAGGCGTCGCGATCCAAGGCCCGCGTGGGTCCAGCGGGCGAACCCATTCTGTTGCTGAATCAGAACCGGGCGCGCTGGGACCAGGTTCTGATTCAACGAGGTCTGACTGCGCTGCGGCGAGCCGAGCTACTTGGAGGAGCACGTGGAGTCTATGCCTTGCAGGCGGCCTTGGCAGCGTGTCATGCGCGAGCCCGCAAGCCCGAGGAGACCGATTGGTCGCGCATCGCGGCTTTATATGCGGCCTTGGCACAGATTGCACCGTCTCCGGTGGTGGAGTTAAACCGGGCCGTGGCGGTGTCGATGGCTGAGGGGCCCGCCTGTCACTTATACACAACGAATTCAATTTTCTGGACCGAAAGCAATCCAGGCAGTTGCGAAGTCGGTCATTCTTCGAAGCCCGATCCAAATCGGTTGAGGTCCTGCTGGGGCTTCAGTGGCTCGGTTGTTGTAGCCCCCCAGTTGCGACAGCAACTGCATGATCTCGGATAGCTGCGGCAGTTTTTTCGGGAGAGGCCGCTTGGTGACCACT
>JAKFVC010000327.1 GCA_021732415.1 Planctomycetaceae bacterium | reverse complement strand
CATCGGAGACATAAAGGTTGAGAATTCTGCAGAATTTACTGCTGGGTAGCTGACCAGTCAGCGCTCCGTTGGGGCAAGCCCAACGGGGGCGGTTTCCAAACGCCCCCACCAAATAACGGCTACACCCGTTCATAATCGCGCTCAAACGTCACGACAGCGCTGTGTACGTTAAGCGTAGATCAAGCCGAGGGCCGGATCTACTTCCCGCTGCAACTCGTCGGCTGCGGTGGAACGGTTGTCGGGCAGCAATGGCCTGGCGGTCGACTGGGTGGCTTTCCGTCGGTAGAAGTACCCGGCTTATTGACGACCCATTCCGGCAGTTCGTTACGCGGGGCGACGGGTGTCCTGGACCAGCGAGACAGGTGCCACGAAACAGGTCCATCAGTGCTGTTTCCGGTCGTGCGGTCGGTTTGCGTCGCGTCGAAGTAGAACATCCCCAACTTGCCGAAACCGGCCGCGACGCCAACGATTGCCCCCACTGCTAAGCCGACGAGCAGAATGCGAGTCATCAGGATTTGCGAAAGTTTGAGCACGCGACATCCTTTCACGCCTGAAAGTAATGCACGTGGTGGTAGTCGTCAACCTAAAAGATTTTGGATTTGAGCCCACGCCGGAAGATGTACGGATTAGGTGAACTGGTCGACTTGGCATTGCACCGGACGCTCATATTTGCGTCAGGTGCCAACCTTGGGCGGCCGCAGCCTGCCTTGAATGTCCACATCGGCACGACAATCGGGACAGGTCCAGCCTCCATAGAGTCGTTGCGTGAAGGTGCGGGGGCCTGGCTTTCTGAGCCCCAACGGCTGACCGCATTGGGGGCAAGGATTGGCCTGAGCCAGAACGACGAGGGGATCAACGTGAGCGGGAATCACGACGGCGACCGGATTGAACGCGGCCTCCAGTGCCCAATCGCACGATTGTTTCCAGGTTCCGCGCATCAGCTTCACGATCAGCATGATCAGCAGTCCGCTGTAGGCCAGCACCATGAAATATCCGAAGGCAATCATCCCCCATTGGGCCGGCGGTGAGTGGCCCACAATAATGGCACCGACCGCGGCCCCCGTCAGCACGGCGATGGCAAACACAATGGGCCAGCGGCCGACGACACGACAGAACGTACGCCCGACCCAATTCTCCCTCGGAGTGGCCATGTTGTGATCGCCGATCTGGATGCAGTGTATTAACTCGCCGGCGGGCAGCGTGTCGTGAAAATCTTCGGTTGAATTTATCAGAGCCCGCTGGCACTGCGAAGAGATGGCCAGGAATAGCGCAGGGGCGAGGAAAGACTGGCCCGGTCGCCTGATTGATTTGTTGGAGACATTTACCCTAAGCCTCGACCTTGATGCACTTCCCGAAAATCGAATTCGCGCTGATCCAGCCGTTGATGAAACCGCGGTTATTGCCGATCTGAAAGCGCGGTCCCTGGATGGCTTTGATGAGGTGCAGGTACTCATTCCCGTTGACCTTGCACAACACGATGTCTCCCACCTGTAGCGTGGCTGGATCAACGGGCGCGACCGTGCAAAGTTGACCGGAGGCGATCTTGCCCACCATGGATTGCCCACGAGGCCGGAACGACACGGTTTCGCCGGCTTTTAATTGTGCGATATATGAAGTAGCCCAACCCAAGTCTGGTTCCTGATTGCAGATATCAAGATTGATTCGATCGCGAACGGACGGTCAATCCGATAGACAGGGCAGCGGTCATTCAGGTTCAGACCTTATCCGTGCGGCTGCGGTTCGGCCGCATGTTTGATCAGGCCGGCATGTTGCTCATCGAGAAACTTCGCCGCCTCCTGCAAGGCAGCGTCAGTGCCCCCTTGAGAGACATTGACGATTTTCACCGGTTCTCGCGGGACGCCATGCGCGACGGCTTCCGCGAGCGACAGAATGGTTGCCGTGGCTGCACCGGTCGTACCATCCGGCTTGGCAACGGTCAGATAGTGAAACCACTGATGCGGTGCGCCGTGATGATCAAGGTCCGAGCCCAGGTAAGTCAGTGTTTGAGAGAAGGTCATATTCGACTCCAGTTTCAGGACATAAGCAGGAGTGCAATCGCGACATCACCATCATCCATTATAGGCGAAAGGGACTCGAGAGGGCCGCACCGATGGAAATTGGAGTCGCGGATCTCGAGTTGGCTATGGCGGTTACACTTAGTGTTTATGAATTCGGAATGCGTTTGAGAGTATGAGGGTGCGAGAGTATCGGAGTAAGAGGGCCGGAATTCCATTGGGCTTTTCTTTACTCTCATACCCTCACACACTGAGACTCTCATACTTTCAGTCGGCGGAAGCCTTTTGTTAAAGCGCTTAAGCACCCTCTTCGACATCATTGACATCCGCGTCGCGATATCCGGCGCCGCACTTGGGGCAGGTGAAATTCATTTCTTCCGGAACGAACGTCGAACCGCAGAATTCGCACACTGCTGGATCGGGGCGAACTTCAGCTTCCGATGTGGAACTGCCGAAACTCGTCGTCGACGAATCTGAAGTCAACAGCGCGTTCACGACGACCTCGCCGATGTCCGCCGCGAGGTTCGATGAGTTTCCGCGGGATGTCGACACGTGGGACGTATATCCCTGATTCGACGACGTGGACCGCGTTGAGCCCACAAGCAAGTCGCTCACTCCGGGGCCGGAACTGTCTCCCGATGACGAACCTTTCTTCTTGCCTCCACTGGAACTGTCGCCGGAACTACTGCTCGAACTCCCTCCGCCTCCCAACAATACGGCGATGACTGCTACGATCAGGACGACGGCCACGGTGGAGAAAACAATCACGGCGGTCAGCCAGAGAGCATTCTCGAGAACGTACAATTCATACCCGTAACAAAACAGGAACACGCCGCCGACATAAACCGGGGCGAGCACCCACAGCCAGCCGATTCCGACATTCTCGGACAGCGACTTGTCGAACCACGTTTGATAGATCACCGCCACGATCGTCAGCAGCGACGCAATGGCAATCATGGCGCCCGGCACCAGCAGATGCAGCGGCTTGCCGGGCTGCGAATCATCACGGTGATAATCCACAACTTCGCGTGTCTTTTTCCGCACCTTCGTCGGGCGATAGGCCGATTTGGGCATTGAGGCGTTCTCCCGGTGTCTCAGCGACTTCGACGGACCGCGATTGTTGAGATATGATGAACCGTAGATTGGGACCAGTATATCTGCAAACTCGAGGGGAGGGCGAGGCTCCTGTGATTTGAAGTGTGGCGATCATATGAACGCGGGTTGAGACGCAATCCTGCGACCCCGGCGGGGTCACAGAGAGTAGCCGGTGGTTGAGCGCAGCGACACCACCGGTCACGATGATCACCAAAATGCCGACCCTGGAGGGGTCGGAGAGCGCGGAGGTGCGACCCCTCCAGGGTCGAATGGCTATTGCGCATCTTCAACCGGTGGTGTCGCTGCGCTCAACCACCGGCTACTCTCTTTAATCCCTCCGGGATAAATGCGATAACGCGAACTCACCCCATTCCTTTAGCGTGTGCCAAATTGTCACGGTGTCGAGAGCAGGATTGATGACTTCACAAGGCCCAACTGAATCTTCAGATACCAATGGAGGGCCTGATCCACACCTCGGCCCGGATGGATCTCATGATTCCCCGGTGCAGCAGTTGGGAAAGTATGTCGTCACGCGCTGTCTGGGTCAGGGAGGCATGGGGGTCGTCTACGAGGCCCGTGACCCGTTGCTGGATCGACTCGTGGCGATCAAGGTGTTACCGGTCCAGGGATTTACCCCCGACGCACTGCAGCGGTTGTTGCAGGAGGCTCGCGCCGTTGCGCGGTTGAATCATCCCCATGTCGTGGCTATTCACGAAATCGATCGGCACGACTCGGGCTACTATCTGGTGATGGAACTGGCTCCGGGGGGAAGTGCCCTGGATCGGCTGGCCTCCAGCGGCACCATTCCGTGGCACGAGGCAACCGGTATGATCGCGGGCGCCTGTCGTGGATTGATGGCCGCGCATGCGGCGGGACTGATTCATCGCGATATCAAGCCGAGTAACATCCTGCTGACGGCGACGGGTGACGCCAAGCTGGCGGACTTTGGACTCGCCAAGGGAGTCAGTTCCGGAAGCAGTTCCATCACCACCACCGGGAGTATCGTCGGCACGCCGAACTACATGAGCCCTGAACAGTGCCGGGGCGAGAAACTCGACGATCGCAGTGATGTGTATTCCCTGGGAGTCACCTATTACACCCTGCTGACGGGCGAGGCTCCTTTTCAAGACGCCGGCGAGGCCATGCAGATCATGTATGCCCACTGCATGCGACCGCTGCCGGATCCTCGCAAACTGCAACCGGACATTCCAAGTCCGGTCGTGGAGTTGCTCAACCGCATGCTGGCCAAGGAACCGGCCCAACGACCGTTAAGTTCCCGAGCGCTGTTGGATGATCTCGAGGCCCTGTTGGCTCGCAATGAAGACCACACGACCAAGATGGCGCCTTTGAGCCTACCTGCGACATCAAACTGGCGCAGAATGATGCTGGCGGTGGTCGTCATCGCGGCTGTGGTTATTGCGGGTGTGATTTATCTTCCTGGAAGCGCTGGCGGACGAATCGAAGGACCGAGAGCGAACTCGTCTGCTGCCGCCGTGGCGCCGACCATTGAAAAATCTCGACCGGTTTCAGAAGTGTTGCCGGAAACGCCGATTGTGGCCGGTGGCGAAGTGGAGGCGATTGCCTTTTCCCCCGATGATCGCCGGCTGGCCTGGGTGACGTCGGAAAAGAATACCCTCAAGTGCTTGCACCTGGGGGCCGGTCAGCCCTTGTTTACTCCCCCGCTCGAGTTTCGCGGTCAATGTCTGGCCTTCGACGCGACCAGCCGGATTCTTGCCTGCGGTGATTCGAATGCTCAAATCCTGCGCTGGGATCTCGAGACCGGCCAGTCGTTGCCGACCCTGGCGACGCCCGATGCCGCCGCGTGCTCGATCGCGTTTTCTCCCGATGGCCAATGGCTGGCCTCCGGATTGCAGCCGTGGCAGCCGCTGCAGCCGGCGCTGCGCGTCTGGTCTGTGGCGGATGGGATGCAATCCAGCCCGTGGCCGAACGTGCTGGGGGATCTGTACAGCGTGGCCTTTTCGCCGGATAGCTCGACCTTGGCGACGGGGGGCAAGTTTGGCACCCTGCGACTGTGGGACGTCGCGACGAAACACGTGCGTCGCGAGTACAAACTGGCTCCAGAAATCATCCAGTCCGTCGCCTTCTCACCCGATGGTCATTATCTGGCGGCCGCCCTGGCCGGGGAAAAACGAGGTGGGCTGCTGTGGGACTTGAGAACCCCGGACTCAAAGCCCATCGTCTTAACCGGACCGGTCGGGCAGATTGGAGTGATCCGATTTTCGCCTGACAGTCAAGCTGTGGCGTGTTCTGCCCCCGATGGAGTCTGGTTTTGGAGTGTCGCCGGGAAACGTTACGATCCACCTCTCCCAAATCCGAATGGCACCCTGTCCCTCGGGTTGGCATTTTCGCATGATGGCAGTCTGTTAGTCGTCGGCAATCATGCCGGGACATTGCAGGTGTGGCATCGTCCGCGGTGGCCAACGCGAACTGTCGATCGCTGAAGAATTAGGAATATCTCACGCAAAGGCGCCAAGACGCAAAGAAGAATAACGAAGATGCGGATGTTTTTGCTGGGTTGAGCATCGGAGCTTTGCGCCTTGGCGCCTTTGCGTGAGATTATTCTTCGTTGTGGGGGCGGTATAAGCGAGCTCATGAGAGAATCAACTCCGACTCCTGAACAGGGTAGCCTGCCGTTGAATCGCATTTCGACGCAATGGTCGGTCGTGCATAACCCCGGCCATTTTTTGATTCGGTATGCGGCGTCCGTCCGCAGCTATCTGGAAGCCCTGTTGAAAAATTTGCAGGAGGCCGATGATGTCTCGCAAGAATTCTTTCTGAGCGTCGTGGCGAACGGCTTTGTGCGGGCCAATGCCGATCGCGGACGTTTTCGAGACTATCTGAAGATCTCCGTCCACAATGCCGCAATGAGTCATCTGCGTCGTAAACGCCAGCAACCGGGACTGATCGACGCCAGCGTGATGCAGTTTGTCACTGCGGCTCCTGACCTCAGCGAAGAGGAAGCGTGGCTCGCGAACTGGCGGCAATGTCTCTTGGACCGAGTCTGGAGGGCCATCGAAAGTCATGAACACAGTGCCCCGGAGAGCCTGTACCACACAGTCCTGCGGCAATCGGTAGACCATCCGGAGGCGGACTCAACGCAATTGGCCGACCGCGTCAGCAGTCAGATCGGCCGCCCGTTGCGAGCCGATGCATTTCGCAAACAACTCAGCCGGTCCCGGAGGATGTTCGCGGAACTGCTCGTGAAAGAAGTCGCAGAAACACTGGAAAACGCGACACCGGAATTGGTCGAGGATGAACTCCGCGAGACCGGTTTGTTGCACTTTATCCAGCCGTTTCTGCCGCCAGATTGGCGTGAACGGGGCGAGTTGATGGATGTGCCGTAGCCCGACTCTCTGAGTCGGGAGTATTCAAGCACCCGACTCGGAGAGTCGGGCTGCGGGGTCGGCCAAGGCCTCCCCAGAAAAAATCTCTGCGTCCAAGTCACAAACTCCAAACGCCTGCGTACTGACGGCGAATCGGGGGTGAAACGAGTCCTGTTGTCGGGAACTTCGCGCCCCCTGCACATTCCACCGGGTGCGGGCCCACCCCGAAATCGCTCAGCGCAGGAGTTTTTCAACATGTTGTTTCAACCGCTTTGGCTGTCATTTCTGAAGGCGGCATCCTCAGGTCTTGTCCGTCGGTCTGCTCCGTCGCCGATCGCCAAACGAGCGATTCGGATCACTGGATTTCGATGCCAGGGTGAAACGCTCGAGGCCCGTGAGTTGTTGACGGTCTTCAACGTCGGCCCCGGTGAGGCCTATACGTCGGTCGGTGCCGTTCCGTGGAACGACATCACTGCCGGTGATACGGTCTATATCCACTGGCGCAGTGCGGCCCAGGGGGGTGACTACCACGAGAAAATCAATATCTCTGGCCAGGGTACGGCCGCTGCTCCGATCCAGGTGATCGGTGTCGCCGGGCCGAATGGTGAAAAGCCGGTGATCAATGGCGACAACGCGACGACCGGTGCTGACGATACCACGTTGTATCTCGGCCATCAGACTCGCGGTTTGGTTACGTTCACGCGCAGCGACATCAATCAGGACTTCGACTTCTACAAGCCCGAGCACATCATTATTGATGGCCTGGTGGTCACTGACGCCAACCCGACACACACCTTCACCAACAGTGCCGGGCAAGTCGTCAACTATGCCCAAAATGCGGCGGCGATTTACATTGAGCGTGGCTCTGATATCACGATTCGCAACACGGAAATTAAGAACTCGGGCAACGGCTTCTTCGCGGGATCGAACGACTATGCCAGCCACGGTGGCGATGGCGGCATGATTCGAGATGTCCTGTTCGAACATAACTACGTCCATGACAACGGCACCCCCAACGGCGGCTCCGAACACAATATCTACACGGAAGGGGTGAACTTCACATTCCAGTACAACACCCTCGGGCCGCTGAATCCCGCGTCATTCGGAGCCAACCTCAAGGACCGTTCAGCCGGGACCATCATTCGCTACAACGACATCACTGGCGGCGGACATCTGCTGGATCTGGTGCACGCTCAGGAGAGTGCGTCGGTCACCACGCAAGACTCCGGTTATCACCAGACCTATGTGTACGGCAACATCCTGCACGATGCTCCGGGCTCGTCCGGCACGATCGTCCATTACGGCGGCGACGACCTGGGGAACCAGCAAGACTTCCGCAAGGGGACCCTGTATTTCTACAACAACACGGTCATCATCCAGGACAATCAGTTCGGCCCGAACGGGGCCTATCAGACTGTCGTGTTCCAGTTGGCGACAAATGACGAATCGGCCGATATCCGCAACAATATCTTCTATTGTTCGACCGCTCCCGATGCACCAGCGGGCACCGCTCCGACCATGATGGCGTTCGCGGCCAACGGCGAAAACGGCGGGCAATACCACTTCGGCACGAACTGGGTCAGCCCCGACTGGCACGGCTGGTACAACGATTCCCCGACAGCGGGCGGCTCGATGGACGGGACCGAGAATTTCCTGAGCAACCCCGAGAATGATCCAGGATTCGTCAACCTGGCGGCGCTCAATGTCCATCTGACGAACTCGTCGCCAGCCATCGATGCGGCCATGCCCCAGGCTCCGGCGACGTTGGCTTCAAACAACCTGCTCTATCAGTACCTCGCCCCACATAACGGCATCGCCCGGCCGGTCACGGGTGCGGGAGTCGATCTGGGTGCCTACGAAGGACCCCTAGCCGCGCCGGCGACACCAAAGGTCCAGTTCAACGTGTCCAATTACACGGTCAATGAAGCGAACGGAATGGCAACGGTCACCGTGACTCGCAGCGGATCGCTGGCTACCGCCGCCGCAGTCCTGTATTCCACGTCCAGCGGCAGCGCAACCGCACCGGCGGATTACACCGCCGTCTCCCAGATCTTGAACTTTGCGATTGGCCAAGCGAGTGCGAGCTTTACCGTTGCTATTCAAAACGACGCGCTAGTGGAAGGCAGTGAGACCATCAATCTGACGTTGAGCAACCCCACCGGCGGCCTGGCACTCGGGACAAGAAGCACGGCGACGTTGACCATCCTGGATGATGACTCTCCGGCTGATCCCCCACCGGGGGACCCTCAGCCCGGTCCCAATGAGATCTACCTCGAATATACCACCTACTACACCGCCGAGAATTACGGCTGGGCGAACGTCATCGTCACGCGGACCAATACGGTCGGAGTCATGTCGGTCGACTACGCCACGGCGAACGGCACGGCCCTCGACGGGTCCGACTACACCGGCACGTCCGGTACGCTGCATTTTGCCGACGGTGAGCTGTTCGCGACGTTTCCGGTCTACATCACCGACGATACCCTCGACGAGAACACCGAGACCATCCTGGTCAGCATCAGCAACTCCGTCGGGGCCACCCTGGGAAATCCCCATACGGCCGTGATTGAACTGGCAGACAACGACGATCCCGCACCCGCCAATTCGGCCCCCGTTCTGGCACCGATCGCGAATATTTCGGTCAATGAGGGGAGCACTTTGAAATTCACCGCTCATGCGACAGATGCCGATGCCGGCCAGACGTTGACGTACTCGCTGATCAATCCGGTCCCCGCTGGCATGACGATCAACGCGACTACCGGCGTCGTCAGTTGGGCGGTGCGGGACGCGGTGGGGCACGATCCCTACTCGGTCAAGGTGCGCGTCACCGACAATGGCACGCCAGCACTGTCTGCCGAGACCACAGTGTCGATCACCGTCAACAACGTGGCTCCGACGGTCACCGTAACGGGACCAGCGACGGCGATCAGCGGCGTTCCGGCGTCGTTTGTATTCACGGTCAGTGATCCGTCTGTCGCCGACAAAGCGGCAGGATTTACGTTCGATATCGACTGGAATAATGACGGGATTGTGGATGAATCGCGGACCGGTCCGGCAAGTCTGACCGTGCCTCATGTCTTCAACAACGCTGGACCGCAGACCGTCGCCGTCACGGTCTCCGACAAGGACGGGGCACACAGCGTCAAAGTGACGCGCGAGATCTCGATTGCCTCGGCGGCAATGACCGGCAATCAACTGACCGTCAATGGGACGGAGGGAGATGACACAATCGTGCTCACTCCGACAAAAGTCACGGGCGAGATTGAAGTCCGCATCAACAACGTGGCCGCGGGTAAGTTCCTCAAGCCGACCCGCTTGATCGTCAATGGCCTGGGGGGCAATGACTCGCTCACAGTCGATTCGCGTTTGACGCTCCCCGCCGAACTCAACGGCGGCAACGGCAACGACACGCTCAGTGGGGGCGCTGGAGACGACATCTTGAACGGCGGAGACGGCACCGACACCTTATCGGGCAACAACGGCCGCGACCTGCTGATCGGCGGCCTGGGGCTCGATACCCTCCACGGCGGCAATGATGACGACCTGCTGATTGGCGGCACCACAGCCTTCGACAATAACCCGACCGCATTGCGAGCAATCGAATCGGAGTGGACATCATCCCGCAGCTACGCCAGCCGCGTGGCGAACCTCAGCGGCACTGGGACTGGGGCCAAGAACAACGGCAACAGTTACCTGATACCAGGCACCACCGTCACGCATGACTCAGCGATTGACGATCTGTTCGGCGAGGGAGGAAGTGACTGGTTCTTCGTGAATTTGAACGACGTGTTGCATGACCGGGCCACCAAGGAAACGTTGAGCCGTTGACGACCAGCAGCAACGTACTTTTGTCGACTGGGGAGTACAACGCAGAAGACAATGAGCTTAAGATAAGTACGCTTCGGGGCTGTTGCCCGGGAGCGTGCTTTTTTCTGTTGCTCAGCCACTCAGGTTCGGATCTGGAATTGAAGGGAAAGTCGATGAGCGAAGCCGAAATGCCGGAATCATCGATCATTCTCTATCAGACAGAAGATGGTCGAACTCGTGTTCAGTGTTGGTTTCAGAACAACTCGATTTGGTTGACTCAAAAGCTCATTGCGGAGTTATTTGGCGTTTCATTGAAAGCCGCAAACGAGCACCTCGTCAATATTTACAACGAAGGTGAGCTCGACGCCGAGGCAACTATCCGGAATTTCCGGATAGTTCGAACCGAAGGTACTCGAGAGGTAACTCGCAGCATCGAGCATTACAATCTCGATGCAATTCTCGCTGTCGGCTATCGCGTTCGCAGTCACCGCGGAATCCAATTCCGGCAATGGGCCACTTCGCGCTTGAGTGAGTACATGGTGAAGGGCTTCACCATGGATGATGAACGCCTCAAGAATCCGCCGGGTAAAGGGCAGACTGACTACTTCGACGAAGTGCTGGCCCGTATTCGGGATATCCGGGCTTCCGAACGGCGATTCTACCAAAAGGTACTGGATATCTATGCCACGAGTGTAGATTACACGCCGAAAACCGAGATATCCCAGCAATTCTTCGCCACGGTCCAGAACAAGATGCATTGGGCAGCACACGGCCACACGGCAGCGGAGGTCATCCACAAACGAGCTGATGCTAGCCAGCCGCAGATGGGGTTGATGACGACCCGCGATGGCGGCATCATCCGGAAAGAAGATGTCTCGATCGCGAAGAATTATCTTGATGCGGACGAACTGGAGGCGTTGAATCGGATTGTGAACGCCTATCTCGAGTTTGCAGAATTGCAGGCATTGAATCGCAAACCTATGTCAATGGCCGACTGGATTACCAAGCTGGATGACTTCCTCAAGCTTTCGGGTCGTGAGCTACTGGCTCATGCGGGCAAGATTTCCGCGGACGATGCCAAGGCGAAGGCCGAGTTCGAATACGATCGCTACCGTAAGTTTCTGGACGCACAACCACGCGCGGTAGATGCCGATTTTGAGCAGTCGGTAAAGAAGATACAGAAACTGCCGCGACCGAGGAAACCCAAACCGGATGATAAGCCCTAAACGCAACCGAAGAACCGGAACATTGCGTATCATCCGGCGCGGTCAACGAAAAAGACTCGCTGACAACTGGTGTCAGCGAGTCTTTCAAAGCGGGCGATGAGGATCGAACTCACGACATCAACCTTGGGAAGGTTGCGCTCTACCGCTGAGCTACACCCGCAATTCTGGTGCGTGTGGATTTTCCTCCACGCGGTAACAGAGAACCATACTCCGGAGTTTGTGGCAAGTCAAGGATTGGGATTCGTCCTTTGATCTTTGTCATTCGTCCTTTGTGCAAACCTAAGCCTTCAAAGGACAAATGGCCCAGGGCTAAGGACCGTCTCATTCGCTTTCGGCCGAAATTGCCGGTCTTGCTGGAAAATGGGTTTTCGGCTACAAGACCCGTTGCGACAAGGATGTACGCCCGATTCCAAGGTTTCGTCTGTAGCCCGGATCGGTAGTTTTTGCGATGCAGGCGCCAGAGGCCGCTTGAGCACGGATGCTAAACCGTTTACGACGTTGGATTTGCCCCGATCTGGCGATTGACCTGGGGACCGCGAATACGCTGGTGGCGATTCACGGCCGAGGCATCGTCATCAATGAGCCCTCCGTGGTCGCCCTTCAAAAGGGGACCCGGAAAGTGCTCGGTCGCGGTACGGCGATCGGTAAGCTGGCCAAGCAGATGCTGGGGAAGACCCCCGATACGATCCAAGCTGTGCGGCCCATCAAGGATGGCGTCATTACCGACTTCGAACTGTGCGAAGCCATGCTGCGGTACTTCATCCAGAAGGCTCTCCGCACCAGTCATGGGTTTCGGCCGCGGGTGATTATTGCGGTGCCGGGGGGGATTACTCCCGTTGAGAAACGGGCCGTCTTCAACAGTGCGGAACGCGCTGGTGCCGGCCAGGTGTTTCTGATTGAGGAGCCCAAGGCGGCGGGGATTGGTGCTGGTTTGCCGATTGCCGAACCGCTCGCCAGCATGGTTTGTGATATTGGCGGCGGGACCACTGATGTGGCGATTCTCAGCCTGACGGAGATTGTTGCCGGCAAGTCGATTCGCGTGGCAGGGGATGAGCTGGATGATGCGATCGTCGAATACCTTAAGCAGCAGTTTTCCTTGCGAATTGGCAACCAGCAGGCGGAACAACTGAAGATCGAGCTGGGGAGTGCTTACCCTCTCGAGCAAGAGTTGACCAGCGAAGTGCGGGGTCTGGATACGATCAGCGGCATTCCGCGGAAGGCGTTGATCACCAGCGAAGAAATCCGCGAGGCGTTGCGGGAACCGGTCACCGCGATTTTGAACTGCATCAAGAATGTCATTGAGCACTGCCATCCGGAACTTGTGGCCGACCTTGTGGATAACGGGTTGGTATTGACGGGTGGCGGGGCCCTGCTTCGCGGGTTGGATTTGTTCCTCAGCGAGCAGTTAGGGATTCCCGTGCGAGTGACCGACGATCCGTTGACGACGGTGGCTCGCGGGACGGCGATTTGTCTCGAGCACTTGAACGAGTGGCGAGATAGCTTGGACACCGGTGAAGGGTGATTGCGTAGCCCGACTCTCCGAGTCGGAGCTTCTTCGAATTGCAGATACCCGACTCGGAGAGTCGGGCTACGGGAGTGTCGGGCTATAACATGCGGCGTTCCGGTTTATTTTCCTGGCTGATTACGACCCTCGCCCTGAGTGCGTTGTCGCTGGGATTGTTGTCGCTGCCGGAAGATTTTTCTCAGCCCATTCGGTTGGCGGGGCGCGATTTGTCTCGACCGGGGCAGACTGTCACGCGCGCGGGTGTCGAAGTGTGTCAGGCTGGTTTGCGGACAGTTCGCGACTGGCAGGCGCGCCGCGTGTTGCTGGATCAGTTGCAGGCTCGGCTGGCGGCACAAGGGGTACGGGAACGGGATTTTCAGTCGCGAGTGGCTGATTTGACTCGCCGTGTGCAGCGTGCGGAGGCGCAGCGGGACTCGAAGATTGCCGGCATTCCCAGCGAACCGCTGTTTGTACCGGAACTGGTGGAAGCTCGCGTGCTGAGCAGCGAAACGGTGACGCTGGCATCCGGGCGAAAGATGCCTGGTTCGCGGTTGCTGGGGACCGGGAAGTCGCAGGGGATCGGCGAAAACCTACTGGTGCTTGATCAAGGTCGAGCCGTCCTGGATATCGGCACGAATCACGGCGTGGCCATCCATCAGCCCGTGTTTGCCGGTGAGATTGTGATCGGTCGCACTGCGAACTGTGGCAGCTATACGTGCTCGTTGCAGCCGGTCACGGACGCCAAGTTTCAAAGTCCGGCTCAGTTACTGCGGAAGACACCTTCGGGATGGCAGACCGGTGCGGAAGGGGTGATTGAAGGGACGGGCGGTGAACGTTGTCGTCTGACCGGGATTGGAGTCAAGGAGGCAGTCGAAGTGGGAGATGAAGTTTATTCTCCTGCTGCCGATCCGTTGATGACCGGTTTGCCGGCTGAATCTGACAGTTCGAACCGACTCCCGCCGCCGATGTTCTATGGGCATATTGTCCGCGCTAAATGGGAGCGCGGTGCGACGTACTGGGAGATCGAAGTTGAGCCGGCGGCAAAGACCGTACGGCCGACGTTTGTGTGGGTACTGAAGCCGAAAGAGAACGCGGTGCGCGTGTTGGCGAATTAAGTATCGTGGGACGGGTCTCCAGGCCCGTCCGTCCCCCGCCGCAGGCGCAATTGAAGTTGAAAGACTCCGAACCAAACACTGTGCTAGTGATTTTCTCTCCGTGATCTCCGTGTCTCCGTGGTGCAACGAATCAAAGGATTCACCACGGAGACACGGAGAGCACGGAGCTAATACAGAGAAGAGATCTGGACGGACGGGCCTGGAGACCCGTCCCACGGATGCCGTCGACCCGATTTTACTATGAAACACTACCTCCTCATCCTGGCTGGTTATCTGGCGTTTGTCTGGCAGGCGGCTTTGCGCCCTGAACTGGCTTGGAATGGGTATTCGCCGAACTTCCTGGTGCTGGCGTTGCTGCTTGTCATGTGGTCGTTGAACGACATCACGGCATTGATTGCGGCAGCCGGGTTGGGGTTGCTGTCGGATTGCCTGGCGACGCGCAGTCTGGGCAATGACATGCTGTGCTTCCTGGTGGTGGCCAACATCCTGCAAACGGTTTGCTCACCCCGGTTGGTCCGGCATCCGGGTTGGCTGCTGGGATTGGTGTTACTGGCCACGATCTTGATTGAGGTCTCCACGACCGCCTTGCGCGGAACGTTGAATCACGAAATGGCCAAGGTGGATTCGTCATCAGTGATCTATCTGCGCTGGTTGCTGACGGCTCTCGGCGATGGTCTTTATACGGCCTTGCTGGCGGCTTTACCGGTGCTGGGGATGATCATCTGGGGCCGTCGCGTGGCCGACTCGGGGAATCAACCGGCGTTGGGACGCTGGCATCGGCTGACGTCGTGAAGGAAATGACTAATGTCTAATGACTAAATGGGGTATGTGCAGTTTTTCGCAAAATCTTCTGATTCTTCTTTTTAGACATTAGTCATTAGGCATTAGTGATAAAAAAATCACCGCCTCGTGTTCCGGGTTAAACAACATTCATGTTGAATCGCGCTGCCAGTTCGTTGCACGACGAAGACGAGGGGGCCGGACTGCTGGGGTTTGCCTGGCAGGTTGACCGGTATCCGCTCGTTCGGCTGGCGCTGTTGTTTGCGGTTCTGGTCTGTCCGCTGGTTGTCGTCGGTTGGCGCGTGAACCGGTTGCAGATGGAGATGGCTGGTGTGTATGCCGGTGAGTTTTCTCGGCTGACCGAACAGATTGAAGAGATTCCCTGCCTGGACGGCAGCATTCTGACATCCGATGGGCAGATTGCCGCTGAGGATGTGGCTGGCCTGGAAGTTCAGGTCCATTATCGGTGGCTCGAAGAACCGCCCGATCCGCGCTGGGTCAAGCAGAAAGTGCTGGCTCGAATTCCGCGGGCCGAACGTCGGAAACCGGAACGAATCCAGGCGGAGACTGACAAATTTCTTGCCGAACGGGCTGCGTTGTGGGCCCAACTTGCGGAGGCGACCAGCGTGCCGGTGTCGGAATTGGACACACGCCGGGCGGCTCATCAGCACCGTGTTGAAAGCATGAAAAAGAAGGTCGAGCGAACTCGCGAGTTGGCCGCTCAAGAACCGTTGCCTCCTGTGGCTCCCGCGACGACGTGGTTGGGGAAAGCTCGGAACCTGTTTGTGGAATGGGTGGCTCAGGCGCCGGAAGCCAAGGCTCCCGAACAGATCGTTCTGAAAGAAGAGTTGGCGTACTACTCGGTCGTGACGGATATCAATAAGAGCCTGCGAGCGAAGCTGAAATCGCACCCGGAACTGTATCCCAACCTGCGGGTCGTGGATGTGACGCATCGCGAGTACCCTTTGGGCAGCTTGGCTGCACACATTGTGGGATTTCGCAAGCCGCTGACTCAAGAAGAATGGAAAGCTCGCCAGGCCCGTTTGCCGCAGGGCGACCCGCTCGGTTATTTGCCGGGGGACCGGATCGGTCAGACGGGGATTGAGCGGTTTCATGAGCGTCACTTGCGGGGTGTCCGTGGTCAGCGGAAGCTGTTGCTGAATTCGCAGGGTGAGGTGGTCGAAGAGCGGGAGATTCGGGCGGCTCGACCCGGGCAGGATGTGGAGCTCACGCTCAATCTGGAATTGCAGCATCAGGCGGAACAACTACTGAGCGAAGCGGTGAATCCGCCGCCGGTCAGTCCCGTGAATCCCGAATCGGAGGAGGCGGCTCCTCCCGCGCTGGCCCCGGCTCAGAGTGGCTGCATTGCGGTGATGGATGTCCGAACGGGTGAGATGCTGGTTGCTGCGAGTTGGCCGACCTTTGATATTAATGTCTATCTCAACGGGTCGCCGGCCGAGCGGCAGGAGATTGAAGTCGATGGGCGGTTTCCGCTGTATCCGCGGTTGCACAAGATGACGCTGGCTCCCGGGTCTGTGTTTAAGGCTTTGACAGCGACCGCCATGTTGCAGGCCGGGGTGCGGGCGAATGCATCGTTTCACTGCCAGGGTTATCTGGATCATCCGAATAAGCGACGTTGCCTGCCCTTCGTGCATCAGGGAGTCGGACACGGTGATGTCGACCTGTCGCTGGCTTTGGCCCAGTCCTGTAACGTGTACTTCTTTCAGGGCGCGCGTGATATGGGGCCGCACCGGCTCTTAGAAAGTGCCGCTCAGTTTGGATTTGGCCAGCCGACCGGGATTGATTTGCCGAACGAATCGCCAGGCAATTTGCCCGCCGAAATAACGTACGTGAATGGTAAACCCGAGCGGTGCGATCACCTCGGCGTGGCAATTGGGCAGGCGTCCCTCACCGTGACTCCGTTGCAGATCGTGCGGATGATGGGCGCGATCGCGAATGGTGGCGAGTTGTTGACACCGCGATTGGCTCGACGGTCGGGGTCCGCAGTGGTGTCTGAGGAAGGCTCGCCAGAGTCGGGTTCGACGTTGCTGCTCGCCCCGCAATCTCGGTCGGTCCCTGAATTGTCGACGCAGACGCTCGAAGCGGTGCGGCACGGGCTGGAGCAAGTCGTCGCGTTTCCTCGCGGGACAGGCTACAAGACCGTGCGCATGAAAGAGGTCGCGATTGCCGGGAAGACGGGAACGGCGGAAGCACGCGGCGGTCAGGATCACGCCTGGTTCGCTGGTTACGTCCCGGCTGATCGGCCCCGCTATGCCCTGGTGGTCGTGCTGGAACGGGGCGGATCTGGCGGGAAGATGGCTGGGCCCCTGGTGAAGAAACTCGTGCAGGCGATGCTGAAAGAAGGCGTGATTGATCAGTCGCGCGAAGTTGCCAGCGAGTGAAGGGGCTCTGCAGATGCGCGTCCTTACCGATGGGAGGGCGAGGGACCCAGAGGGTACCCCGCCGAGCCTAAAGCGAGATTTAGCTCGGAGTCCGCCGGAGGCATGCGACACGGCCTCCGGCGGACGCCGACCTGCGGTCGCTTTAGGCTCGGCGGGAGCCTCGCCCTCCCATCAATTCCCCGCCAGGTAATCCTGAATGGTGATTCGCAGACCGTCCAGCAAACTGGTCTGCGCTCTGAAGCCGAATGATTCGAATGCCCGCGACGTGTCGAGACTGCGGCGGGGTTGGCCGTCGGGACGCGATGTGTCCCACACCACTTGGCCTTGATATCCGGTCAGCTTCACGATCAGGGTCACAAGTTCGCGGATCGAGATTTCCTGGCCGGATCCCAGATTGACTGGTTCCGGGGACGAGTACTGCTCCGCGGCGCGAATCAATCCTTCGGCGCAGTCGTGGACGTAGAGAAACTCGCGCGAGGCCGAACCTGTGCCCCAGACGACGATCTCCGGGGCTCCGCTGCGTTGAGCCTCGACGCACTTGCGGATCAGGGCGGGAATGACGTGGCTGGATGTCGGGTCGTAGTTGTCGCCGGGGCCGAAGAGGTTCACGGGGAGCACAAAGACGCCGTTCAATCCGTACTGCTGCCGGTAGCTTTGCAGCATCACCAGCAAGGCCTTCTTGGCGATGCCGTAGGGGGCGTTGGTCTCTTCGGGGTACCCGTTCCAGAGGTCGTCTTCGCGAAAGGGAACCGGGGTGAACTTGGGATAGGCACACACGGTTCCGACCTGCAGAAATTTTTCAATGCCATGTCGCCGGGAGGCCTCGATCAGATTGAGCCCCATCTGCAGGTTTTCGTAGAAGAAGCGGCCGGGTTCTCGCTGATTAGCACCGATGCCGCCGACTTGTGCGGCGAGGTGAAAAATGACCTGGGGCCGGAAGTCGGCGAAGAGGCGTTCGACCGCCTGAGCGTCCAGCAGGTCGTAGTCCTGATGCGTAGGAACGGCCAGCATTTCACAACCGCGTTGATGCAGTCCCGCACAGAGGGCTCGGCCGAGAAACCCCGTGCCGCCTGTGACTACGATGCGTTGTCGTGCGAGCTCCACTGTCATGCGTGCGGATTTTCAAAGGGGAATTGGGACGATTGCCACACGTATTCAAGCAATTGTGGCGTGTGGCAACAACGGAACACCGTCATAAACTTCTGTCCCTTCTGTCCTTTCCGTCCCTTTGAAGAAAAGGACGGAAAGGACAGAAGGGACTAAAGGGACAGAAATGGGTTCGTGTGACTTTGGAGAGATGGGTTACCCGGGGCAGCGAACAGTGTTTGGTGCGGATCGCCATTGGCCGTTGTGGGTAACGGCATGATTGCCACCTGGGCCTGTTTGCCCGGTTCCAGACTTCCCATTTCGGACCCCACGCCAAGGGCGTCAGCCCCGCGCTGTGTTCCCATCGCCAGGATCTGTGCGGGATCGGCGTCGGGAAAAGTCTTCAACAGAAACTGCATTTCTCGCCAGAGACTCAGATCGGGATTCGAACCGCGGCTGTCGGTACCTAGAGCGACGTTGATGCCCCGCTCGAGCAACGTTCTCCAGGGATGTGGGGAATGCTGGAAATAGGCATGGGTGCGCGGGCAATAGACTACAGAGACTTGCGGATGTTTTTCGAGCCAGTCGAATTCCACAGACTCCAGGTAATTGCCGTGGATCACCAAACCCCGACTCACGGCTGACAGCGGTCGCAGATAGTCCAGCGGACGCGTCCCGCGGGCGATGATCTGCGGATCCCAGGCGTTGAAGCGCTGCAGCATCTCGACGAACTCGCCCGTTCCGCGATCCAGTAGTTCCAGTTCCGCGAGCGTTTCGGCCAGGTGGACCGCTACCGGTGCTTCTTTCTCCGCCGCGAGTTGGATGAGATCGCGATACAAGTCGGGATGCACGCTGTAGGGAGCATGGGGGCTTAAGCCGCGGGTTACGGACGTGTCGCTCTGGTCGAGCCATTGCCGGGCGATTTCCAATTGAACTGGAATTCGATCGGGTAACATGCCGATCAATTCGCGAAACGCGATCGTCCGTATTCCTGGGGACTGGTAAGTTTCGGTCGACCAATCCTGAGTGGCAATTTCTCCTACCAGTTGGGTACCGGCGGCTCGGCATTCGGTGAGACCTTGCAGGATCACGTCTGCTGTGGCTGGATGTTCGCGGCGGACTCCCACGAGCGATTTGATCCATTGCGTGAACGGCAAGGCCGGTTCGACGGGGCGTTGCAGGTCGCTGAATTCCAAATGCGTGTGGGAGTTGACCAATCCCGGGATGAGTGCGACGTTTCCGCAGTCGACAGCAGCGGGATGGGGACGGCGATTGTGAACGGCGGTGATGCGGCCCGATTCGATTTCGATGACGCCATTTTCGAGTGGCGGGCTGGAAACGGGGAAGATCCAGCGGGCAGTCAGGCTGTAACGAGTGGGGTCCATGTCGGGCATACGGGCCTAAGCGATTTGAATCAAGAAACAGAAAATCTAGCTCCCCTCGCCCTGG
>JAKFVC010000115.1 GCA_021732415.1 Planctomycetaceae bacterium | reverse complement strand
TGCCGAGCGAAGTTTTTAACGCGAAATCAACGACACTCAACCAGATCGCCCCACTCGCGGTGATCTTTTTCCCCCGAGAATACGACCGCCCAGACGCGTACCGACAAATTTCCGGACGGTATTGGGCTGTGCCAGTGCTTTGCCGGACAGAGCATCGACAGTCAACGAGCACTGGCAGAGCCAGTGGCACCCCAATTTCTGGGTTTGGGGCAACAAAGTGGCCGTATTAATTGATGTGACTCGGCGCTGCGCGAAGTTCGCGAGGGCATAACATTGGTCAAGTCGAATGTTACGGGCTCAGACGGGCCAGGAGACCCATCCCACGGCATTGCGTCACTTCGTGACGGGTTTTGAGTACTCGACAATCCGCTGTTTCAAGTCGGCAACCGTCGTGGCATGGGCGGGATCCTGAGCGAGATTCTTGGTTTCGCGAGAATCCTCCTGCAGATCAAACAACTGCTCACCGCGTCGTCCCTGCTCCCAGGTGATGTAGCGGTAGCGGTCAGTCCGCACGGCATAGCCATCGAACTCACCGCGTCGCACTTGTGTGAACGCCGCGGTCTTCACGGTGGCGTTCGGATCATTGAGCACCGGTTTCAGGCTCTTGCCTTCCAGGTATTCGGGAGCAGGCAGTCCCGCCAGATCGGCCAATGTGGGATAGATGTCGACAAGCTCCGCGAGACTGGCACTCTTCTTTCCAGCGGCCTTGATTCCCGGTCCGGCAATGATCAGCGGCACCCGGCTGGAGCGTTCGAAGAGACTCATCTTTTGCCAGAGTCCGTGGTCCGACAGGTGATAACCGTGATCGCTGGAGAAGACGATCAGCGTCTTGTCGGTCAGGCCCAAACGATCCAGTCCATCGAGCACCAGCCCAACCTGGGCGTCCATGAATGAGATCGATGCCCAATACGCCTGTATCGCCTCCTGACGCAGGGCGACGGTCAAGCCTTCCTGTTCCTTTTTGGCACTCGCATAGGCCGGTCCCGGTGTCCGAGTCTGGTCGTCGGCGGAGAGTTCTGCCAGCTTGATTTCACCCGGCTGATACATGTCAAAATACTTCTTGGGAGCCACGTACGGTGTGTGCGGGCGAAAGAAGCCGACTCCCAGGAAGAACGGTTTGTCACGCTGTTGCTCCATCACTTTGACCGCTTGGGCGGCAATCTTACCGTCGGTCTGTTCGGCATCGGTCCCCTCCGCGGCCAGCCAGCTCAGGACCGCACCGTAGCTCTTGGGAACGAGGGTGAAGATCTTGTCTTCCTCGGCCTTATCACGACCGCTCGGGTTGAACGTTTCCTCCCAGGAGGGAGGATCATCAAAACCATTGGTACCGATTTGACCGGGCACTCCATAGTGGTACAACTTGCCGACTCGAGCGGCATAGTAGCCGTTGTTGCGGAAGAGCTGCGGCATCGTCACCGTGTCGGGAATGGCTTCGCGGAAGTGGGGCGATGTTTGCCGCTGGCCTTCTCCACCCGGGTTGCGGTGGACCCGCGTAGTATTGGGGCGACGACCCGTCATAAACGAACTGCGGCTGGGACTGCACAGCGGAAACTGACAGTACGCGTGTTGAAACAGGACGCCCCGCGCCGCCAGCCGATCAAGGTTGGGAGTCTTCACGTGAGGATGGCCGTAGCAGTGCATATCGCAATTCAAATCGTCCGCGAACATGAGGACGACGTTGAGCTTGCCCGGCTCCGCGGCGGCTGCCGTTGTTCCAGCTGCGAACGACGTGGCGGCGACGATTAACAACAACGCAAGTGTCTTAGACAGGACTCGCATCGAATTCATGTTCCAGGCTCCTCATTCTGAAGGGATCAGCAGTCACCTCTGCGGAGTGTCTGCGCTGACAATGGTTGTCGGGAAAGGAGGCGGGCTGGAAGGCACCTGCCAGATAGTGTCAGACGATACGATATGAGGTCGCTGTATCGCAAGGGACCTCGCGTGAGAGGCGTATATGTGGTGTAACAAAAAAACTGCTCAGGCGAGCCGGGCGGCATAAGCCACTGGATTCTTCGGGGCTATTTCTGAAGCACAGAGGCACAGAGAACACAGAGGAGAATTTCTGATCTCTGTGACCTCTGTGCCTCTGTGTTTCAAATTCTGACGAGTGCTGTTTAAAACGCAGAATCCCGGGGCTTACGCTGCCGGGCTCGCCTGGATCATTTCTTTGTACGCCTACTTGGTTCTAGCTGCGCTGTTGCGATTTCTCGAACCAGCCCGTCAGCCCCGCAATCACCGCGACCAGTTCGGCGGGTTCGACAGGCTTAGGGAGGTGCGTCTGAAAGCCCGCCTGGATCGAACGAATGTGATCCTCCGGCCTGGCGAATGCCGTCAATGCGACTGCGGGGGTGCGATTCCCCTGCCGACGTAAATTCCGCATAAACTCGTAGCCGTCTTGCGTAGGCATCCCGATGTCGCTGAGGATCACGTCGGGGGTGAAGCGTGTCAGGACTTCTTGCGCCTCGGCGGCGGAACTGGCCAGTTGCGTCATAACGTCACTGGCCAGCAGGCAGCGCCGCATCAACTCCCGCGCGTCAGGTTCGTCATCGACGACGAGCACTTTGATTCCCGGCAGCTTCAAGGGCTGGTGATTGTTCGTGTCATCAGGCAACGGCAGCTTGACTTGCGAGAGATACGGGTCTGATTTTCGTTCGATCTTGATCGGCAGGTTGATGACAAACGTTGCTCCCTGTCCCGGGCCGGGACTCTCCGCACGAACGGTTCCACCATGGAGCTCGATCAGATGCTTGACGATGGACAATCCCAGACCCAGACCGCCGTGCTGCCGCGTGGTTGAACCATCTGCCTGGCTGAAACGCTCGAACAAGTGCGGCAGGAATTCGGGACTGATGCCTTCGCCACTGTCGATGACGCGGACCTCCCACGAGCCATCAATCAGTCGGGCAACCACCTCAATGCAGCCCTCCTTCGGGGTGAATTTGATCGCATTATTGAGCAGATTCCAGAGCACCTGCTGCAGGCGGCTGGGATCGCCATTGACCGCTGCTTTGGCCGACTCGATGTCGGCTTCCAGACGAATGTCTTTGGCGTCCGCGGCGGGACGCAGTCCTTCGATCGTGGCCGCAATGATCTCGGTGAGATCGACCGACTGGACTTCGAGCCGGATCTTCCCCGAAATGATGCGGCTGACATCCAGCAAGTCTTCAATCAGCTTCGTCTGCAGGCGGACGTTGCGATCGATGACGTTGATCCCCTCAGCGATGGTTTCCGGATTATTTTGGCCGAGTTTCAGTAACTGGGTCCATCCGAAGATGACGTTCAGGGGAGTTCTCAATTCATGACTCAGCGTTGACAGGAACTCATCCTTCATCAGGCTGACTCGTTCCGCTTCCTTCCGGGCGGCCCGTTCGCTTTCCAATAGCAATTGCCGTTCTTCACCGCGTTGCCGTTCCTCGGTGATATCGGTATTCGTTCCAAACCACAGGATGATGTCGTTCTGAGCGTCGCGGAACGGCATGGCACGCGACAAATGCCAGCGGAATTCGCCGTCGTGGCGACGTAGTGGAAAAGTATCTTCCCACGGTTCTCCGCTTTGAAACGCGCCTTGCAATTTCTGTTGGATGCGCGGCAATTCGCGTGGATCATGGACCGAGGCGGCATCCAGAGTTGCCATCTCTTCGAATGTCTTACCCGTGTATTCATACCAGCGCTGGTTGTACCAGGCCGCTTTGCCGTCCGGCTTGGCGATCCAAGCCAGTTGAGGAATCAAATTGGCCAGGGCATGGAATCGTTCCTGAGTCTCCAGCAGCGCGGCTTCTGACGCCTTGCGGACCGTAATATCCTGCGTGGTGCCGTCAAAACAGACGGGCTCGTTGGTCATGTCGTAGTATGTTCGCCCGGTGGCGCGGATCCAGCGAATGTCGCCTTGAGGGGATACGACGCGGTATTCGATGTCATAGATCTGATCTTCGAAGACGCACGCGTTGACCGCCTGGCGGGCCCGTTCTCGATCGTCGGGGTGCAGGCGATCGTAGAACAGATCAAAATCGATCTTTGCATCTGGCGGCAAAAAGAAATGAGCTTTGCAGCGTTGATTCCAAATGATTTCACCGAGCGGCATCGGGCAATGAAATGTTCCGAGCTCCGAGGCATCCAGGGCAATTTCGAGTTGCTCCTGCAGCTCGCGAGCCTTGGCTTCGGCGCGGCTGATCGCAATGAATTGATCGCGAATCTGATACTGCCGGTCGCGGCCGCGCACCGCTGCGTGGACGGCGCTGACCAGCGAACGCATGGGGGCGGGACGATCGACCAGTGTCACGTTACGAAGCGAGTCGATCACTTTGATGGCGGTCGTCGCGCGCGTCCCTCCGGGGACCATCATGACGACGGGAATGTCCGACCATGCCGGTTGCTCATCCAGGCGACCGATAAATTCGCCAGTGCCCTCGCCGAGGAGTGCTGTCTCCGTGAGCAATACGGCACCACACCCGTCTTTGAGTTGCTCGCTCAAATGGGACAAGCTCTCGCAGACCAGGCAACTGATGCCAGCAATTGCGAGCAGTTTGCACGTTACCTCGCCGTCCTTGCGGGTCGGGGGCAGAAATAAGACTCGCTTCTCCGCCTCGCTGGTCACAATGTTTACCTTTATCAGTGATGGTCCAGGCACAAAGCGCTGGACCTTGTCGGCGTTTGAATTCGTGCGATTCAACTCGCGAAGTCGTCGACCGCGATCATTTTTGTTCGCTGACGTCGCCAATCTGTACTGGCACGCCAGTCAAGATGCCTCTGAATTCTTCCAACGGTTCACTGAGATGAATTCCCCGGTTATCGAATCGGAGCTCACGGATAGATGCTTCATGCGGGCCACTCCGTTTCTTGACCACTGAAATCGCCTTCTTGACCTTACCGGAATATTCGAAGTAACGAAGCAACACGACCGAGTCGGCGAGGTAGCTCGTGTCGACAGGGCTGCTCATATTTGTGCCCAACATGCCATGCTGTGCGACGACCATCAGGGTAGTCACTCCCTGCCGTCCCAGATACGTCAATAACTCATGCAACTGAGCCGTGAGGTATTGCTCTTCAGGCATGGCGTTCATGTAGCCATTGAGACTGTCAATCACGATCACTCGAGCGTGATAGTCCTCGACCGCTTCTTGAACTCGATGAGCAAACTCACCCGGAGAGAGTTCGGCTGGATCGATTTGATGGATTTGAACTTGTCCGCGACCGGTCCCCTCGCGGATGGTAATTCCCAAACCCTGGCTGCGTGCCTGCAGCGTGGCCTTGCTCTCATCGAATGCAAAGATGACGGCGTGATCGCCGCGCTCGGCCGCTGACACCGCATACTGCACGGCAATCGTCGATTTTCCCGAACCAGCTGGCCCCATCAGCAGCGTGCTGGTGCCGCGATCCAAGCCACCACCCAACAACAGGTCCAAGGCGGTCACGCCGCTCTTGATGTGCTCCCGGTTAAATTCTTCCGCATGTTCAGACGCGACCAGGCGCGGAAAGACCTCGAGGCCTCCATGTTGAATGGTAAAGTCATGATAGCCGCCGCGAAAATCGGTCCCGCGCAACTTCATGACGCGCAGCCTGCGTCGTTCGGAACCGTACACGGGGGCCATTTGCTCCAGGCTGATGACTCCGTGGGCAATACTCTGCAGATGCAGATCCGAGCCCTCCGATGTCCGATCATCCAGCAGTATGACGGTGCATTGCCGGCCGACGAAGAACTGTTTCAGGGCCAGGATCTGACGCCGGTAACGTAGCGAGCTTTGAGCCAGCAACCGCAACTCGGATAGCGAATCGAAGACCACGCGCCTGGGATTGAGTGTCGCGACGGCATCCAGCACTTTCTTGGTGGTCTCATTGAGTTCCACTTCCGACGGATGATACATCGTCACCTGGCCATCCCCGTTCAAGTCATTGTCATCCGAGGTCAACTCCATGATCTCAATGCCATCCAGTGACCAGCCATGTGACTTGGCCCCGGCGACGAGCTCATCCTTCGTTTCCGACAACGTAATGTAGAGGCACTTTTCGCCCGCGTTAGCCCCTTCGATCAGGTACTGCAGGGAGAGCGTCGTTTTGCCGGCTCCCGGGTCTCCATCGACCAGATACAATCGATGGGAGATGAATCCCCCATGCAGGATATTATCCAGACCCGGCACGCCCGAGGCCGACCGATTTCGATGAAACTTGTCTGATGACTCGCTAGTCATGATTTCTGTCCTTTCGGCCCGCATTCTCAGGAAGAGAATCCGATTTAACACTCTGGCTACTACTCATTACAACTGATGTGTGAGATTGGCTAAGCGTCACATTATTCACGACCACCCACGATGAGAAATCTTGAACCACGAGAACTACTGACTAACATCAGAACTCCAGCTTTGTCTGCCCAATTCGCGTTGACAACCCCCAAGTCTGCCGGCGATGAAATCGTACTGTCGCCGACTTTTTGAATGACCATTCCTGGCCGCAATCCCGCGTCCGCCGCCGGACTACCGGGTTGTACTGAATCTACCAAAACACCAGTCGTTGGCGTAAGTTTGGCCCATGAAGGAGTTGTCTCGGGAGTCAGTGGTTTTGTTCCCACCCCCAGGTCATTGAAGTTGTTGACTGGCCCACTTGTGGTGGTGTCGAGAGTCCTTGGACTGGATGGAGGACTCGGAGCCAGAGTCGCTGGAATGGCCGCTG
This sequence comes from Planctomycetaceae bacterium, assembly GCA_021732415.1. Taxonomy (GTDB): domain Bacteria; phylum Planctomycetota; class Planctomycetia; order Planctomycetales; family Planctomycetaceae; genus JAKFVC01. The sequence continues at coordinate 13,402 of JAKFVC010000115.1, read as the reverse complement.
GGACGACATTCACCGTCATTTGACTTCCATTACGCATCAAGCCGACCGGGACTTTCTGACCAATTGGCAAGTTGTCGGCGAGCCCCTGCAGTCGATGCCCATTAGCCACAGGAATTCCATTGACCGTTTGTACGACATCACCCGGCAGAATGTTGGCCTGTGCCGCCGGTGAGTTTGGCAGGACCTGATTGACCAGTGCACCTGAGTTTGCCGGCAAGTCGAGTTGCTTCGCCAGGCGTGCATCGACGGGCTGCGTTGAGACACCCAGGTAGGCGCGCTGGACACTCCCATTGTCGATCAATTGGCGACTGACCTTATTGAGCAGATTGCTCGGGACGATCATGTTGGCTTGAGGTCCAACGTCAGAGTTCGCCCCCAGCGTTGTATGAATGCCGACGACTTCACCGTTCAAGTTGAGTAACGGCGAACCGGCACTCACCGACCCAAACGGCATGTCAGTCTGCAGCAAATCTTCCCGGCGGGCCCGGCCCGGCCCAGGTCCGCGACTGCTGATCACGCCCGCCGCGACTTGCTCATTCATCAAGACCTCGGGCGTGGCCTTATTCCCGACTGCTAACACCCAATCTCCAATTTGCGCGGTATCGCTATTGGCGAGCGGCAACACAGGAATATTCACGGCCGGAGAAAATCGCAGTACCGCGAGATCCGTCAACGGATCGGTCGCCACGCTCGATGCCAGATAGGTTGATCCATCGGAAGTCCGGATTCGGACTCGATCGGCACCAGCGACCACGCGACTGCTGGTCACGATTCCATTACCGATTCCGAACCCAGTGCCCCGTTTGTGAATTGGTCCCGGCCCTCGGCACGATCCGGATCCCCTGCCAAATGCTTCTATAGAAACAATACTTGGAAAGGCCTGCTGAGTCACGTTTCTAAAGGCAAAAGGTGCATCCGCAAATCGTTGGTTGTTGAGCAGCGGATCTCTTGAATTCTGCAAGCCAACTTGGTTCTGCAGTGCCTGGCGCGGAGCCACTGGCTGCCGCTGCGCGAACAGCGTTTCCTGCGTGGTCACTGTCGCGGCCATGAGTGCCAATGCACTACACGCCGCCACCCATCGAGATTGAATTCGTTGAGGAATTGTCATTTCGAAATCTCCCTCAGTGATGATGTTTGCTGGACTTCATCACCGATGTCTCTATCGCTAACAGGCTTCGCTGTATGACATTATGTCAACAGCTTGGTCGGCGATTTGATTGAACAAAAGGTTTCCACTCGCGAAATCCATGCCAGCAAATTTGCCCGAACGTTTTGCACAAGGTCACTGAGAGTGGATCTGGCGGAATATTGAGAGGCGATCCGGGAATGCCGCAGGAGTGAATGAGCCAGTGAAACGCAGGGATTTCCGACATCGAAGCGGAGTGTAATGGCGCCGATGCCTTGGTTTCGCTGATCTGCTTCCAACTGATATTCAGGGGGATTGTGACAACTCTGAAAGCTGTGGCGGAATGAATCCAAAACTCGCACTACGAGCGTTCATCGATCTGAATCGCGTGCGATAAGTCCTGCTGCGGTAGACCTAATCCCTATGCGTGGTGGACGATCACCGTGCGGGCAGAACCGCCATGCAGGAGGCTCTCCATTAATTAGGGCACTCGTGGAGCACTCGCGACAATAGTCGCTAATGCCTTGGTAAATGGGCACTTTCAACGAATGCGTGCGGCTCGGCACGCTGCTTGCGTTACGGTCAGTGAGAACACCTCGCACTCGACTAGGAGAACGCGTGAGTGATTCACGAATGCGAGTGCGATCAACGGTTCATCTAAGGAGATGCATAATGGTAAACCAAGCAACATTGACCGGAAACTGGAACGAACTCAAGGGCCGCGTCCGTGCGAAGTGGGGTCAATTGACCGACGATATGCTCGAGCAATCCAAGGGCAGCATGGACATGCTGGTCGGAACGATTCAGCGGACGACTGGCGAAGCCAAAGATAAGATTCAGGAATACCTGAATGCCGGCGCGGAGCAAGGTGCCAATCTCTACAACCAGGCTAGCGATGCCGTGCGTGTTGGGACTCAACAAGTGGTCGAAGGCGCGAAGCAGGTCGGCGACACCGTAAAGGCTGGAGTCGATCAGGCCAATCAGATGGTGCAGGCCCGGCCGCTCGAAACCATGTTGTTTACCTTCGGCGCGGGAATCGTGGCCGGTTTAACCCTCGGTCTCGTGCTGCGATCACGGTAGATCTTTCTGACGTAGCGATCGTTGGTGTACTCAACAGTGTGGCCACAAGAGAGGTCGGAGACGGAACATGAGCGATGCAGCAGGCGAAGACGAAATCCAGGAAGAGATGGACCGCGTCCGGGGTGACTTGGGCGGTGGAATCGACCGCTTGGGAGAACAGGTGCGAACCATGTTCGACTGGCATTCGTACGTTCGAGCCGCACCCCTGACGTCCGTCGCCCTGGCTGCTACTGCAGGTTATCTGATTGCCCCGGCAATCCGTTCCTCGCGGCGGTATGTGACGTCGAATGGCGAGCCCATGCCGCGCGGCCCGAGTTTTTTCGGGACGATTTCCAACATGCTGATCGCCACGGCGACCCAGGCAGCGTCGGCGTACATTGGCGACATGCTGGTACGCGAGATCTCGGCCTATTCGTCGCCGGAGATTCAGACCGGGGCGACGCCTGATGCTGCCCCTTTCGAAGCGATTTAATCAGAGGGATAAGATCATGATCAATCGAATCACAGACGATCTGACCGGCGCGGCTGCCACAGCCGCGGAGCAAATTGAAACGGGAGCAGCCGATATGTCGGCCAGCTTGCAACGGGAGGCAAAGAAATGGCTGTCGCAACTCGAGCAACAGATTATAGCGAACCCGACCTTGGCGTTGGGGGCAGCGGTAGCGTTCGGCCTGACTTTGGGGCTGATGTTGAAGCGGAGATGACCCCGGAATTCGCCGACTCCATTGACGGCGGGAACGAGACTACGCCTGCGTCAACAGAGATGATAGCGGCCTCGGAAGCGGCGATCTTAGCCGCCCGCGATGCCGAGCTAATCTCTGAGATTCCGGTTCAGGCCGTGGCCGCTCAAGTGGCAGACGTGGCTGTCGATGCGGTGAAGCTGCTGGAATTGCAGGTCAAACTGTTCGAGAGCGAATTGGCTCAAAGCAGTCGTCAATTGGTCCAGCCGGCGATTCAATTTGCGGCCGCCTATGTGCTTGGAACAGCGTCCTTAATTGTCTTGTTATTCGCCATCAGCGCCGGGTTACAAGCCGCAGGCCTGGCCCCCTGGTTAGCCATGTTGACGGTGGCTGCCGCTGGTGCTGCGATTACTTATATAGCGGTTCAGATGGGGATTTCCCAACTGAAAGAGCCTCGCATTTCGTTCGCGAAATCGAAGGAAGAGTTGATGCGGAACGCCGCCGTTCTGGCCAGTCTTATGAAGCCTTCGTCGCGACCGTAACTCAGTACAGTTCCCTCGTGGGTGGATGCCCGCAGGAACTATTTAAAATGCAATAGATTTCCAACTCAGAAAGTTGAGGTGCTCCATGGCAACTCGAGTCGAAACCGAAAACGGCAAGTCTCATCAAACTGCCGATCAACGCGAAATCGCGGAACTTAAGGATGTGGCCGAGGCTGCCATGTGCGGGTTCCGCCAGTACGCCAAAGCGCGTCCGGAAGTCGTCGCGCTGTGGTGCGTCGGAATTGGGTTCGTGCTGGGCTGGAAGCTGCGTCCATAGTCCAGTCGACAACGATATCAATCTGAGCCTGCGATCCGGGATGAAACCATCTTCAACATGGTTGATTCCTGGCTCGCGGGCTCAGTTTCTTTGCGTAGGTTCGGCATCTTGCCTGTCATTCTTTTCGGCAAAGCGCGATGTCCGCTTGTGTGAGAAAGGAATGCCAGACAGGCAGGATGTCTATCCTACGGCAAGCATGTGTTCCGTTGATTGGAACAATCGCTATGATTAGGGCGAAAACCCACAACACTTCGATCCGGAAGCAGTCCACCGCGAGCCCCGAGAGCCAGTCATGCCCTCCGTTACTCCCAAGTACAACAGCTTGTCACGCGTTCTTAACCTCATTGGTCGTACGTGTTTACTTCCTTTGTACCGGCGCAAACTGGTGCGATTCGAACAGGCGACGAAGCGAGCTCGACAGGAGCAACAAGAGATCCGGACACGTATCCTGAAATATGGGGCCGAAACGGCAATAGGGCGGGACTTCGGGATCGGGAAGATTCAAAACCTGCAAGACTTTCGAGGGCAGTTGCCCATCGCCGAATTCGACCACTTCGCCCCCTATATTGCCCGAGTTGCCGCCGGTGAGACGACTGCCCTCTTTCCGCAGGGAGAAAAGATCCTCACCTTCGTACAAACGAGTGCCACCACCGGCAATCCGAAAATTCTGCCGGTCGGCAAGACTTGGTTCAATCACTATTCGAATGACTGGGATGTGTGGGGCGTTAAAGCCTATTGCGATCACGGCGACATGATGGGGATGCCCATCCTGCAGATGTCTGGGGTCTGGAAACTCGGGACGACGCCCGGCGGTTTCAACATCGCGACCATCAGCGCCATGATCGAGCGCTACCAGTCGCCCGCCATCAAAGTCACCTATGCGGTGCCGGATGAAGTCAAACGGATCCCGCAAGTCGAGGCCCGCGGCTACTGTATGCTCCGCAGCACGGCCACGACGAGCTTGGGGCTGATCAGCACGATCACTCCCTCATCCATACTGCAGATCGGGGAATGGACGGCCAAGTTCGGCCCGCAACTGGTCCGCGACCTCTCCCAGGGAACACTCGATCCGACACTGGAGTTGCCCGCCGATGTCCGTCAACAGTTGGCCGCCCGGGTACGTCGGCCACAGCCAGAACTGGCCCGCCGATTGGAGCGAGCGATCTCCGAAAATGGCGTTCTCCGTCCCAAGGACATCTGGACTCCGGTCATGATTTCCTGCTGGCTGGGAGGCACCGTCGGCTATTCCGCACGCCGGATTCCCGAGCAGTTCGGCGACGTTCCGTTGCGCGATCAGGGGCTGCTGTCTTCAGAAGGCCGGCACACCATTCCGTTGGGTGACGGCATCCCTTATGGGCCGTTGGCGGTCAGCAGCAACTACTACGAATTCATCCCGGCCGAGGAAGCCGTTTCCCCGACTGCGACGGTCCTGGAAGCGCATGAACTTGAACAGGACAAACTCTATCGCATCATCATGACGACCTACGGCGGCCTGTACCGCTACGACATCGGTGACTTCATCAAATGTGTCGGCTACATGGGCGAAGCTCCGCTGATCGAGTTCATCCAGAAGGACGGCAGCTATTGTGATATTGAAGGTGAGAAGCTCTCGGCATTCACCGTCTGCCAGGCCGTCGAGCGTGCTCAAGCGAAGTCGGGACTGGCCATCTCCTGCTTCACCGTGACCCCACAAATGCGCCCCGGCGAGCGACCGCGCTACGCGATCATTGTCGAGACCCAGGAGACTGGCAATCCGACTCAGGCGGCCGAGTTCCTGCGGACCTATGACGACGACTTGCGAAAGCACGTCTACATGTACGGAGTCAACCGCCGGAACAACATCCTCGATGCGGCCTGCCTGGTGCGAATTCCCACCGGCGGCTGGCGGCAATTCATCGCGGAGAAGGTCGGGACGCATGGTAGCGGCGACAGCCAATACAAACACAAACCGCTGGTCGCCGATCCCGAGTTCATTACCAAAATCAAGTTCGTCGACACCTGGCAACTGACGGACGAGGGGCAGATCCTCGAGAAGTAAATTGCCGCAAGGTCGTCCGGACTTCAGACGGCAGCGAATGAATTCGGCAGCCACTGGTACGCCTTTGACCTATTCGCGGTCTCCTTTAATTCGCTGCCAATTTGTGCCATGGGACATCGAAATCTGGAATTGGATCGTGGTAAAATGCGTGTCGTTTCTGAAACAAGTGGAGTGCCCGCATCGACGGACATGCCGCCGAAGAGGCTGGGCTGATCGCTCTTCGACAAGGGCCGTACCGACCAGAAAGATCATGTCGTATGAACGAAGCGGGCGTCCCTCCACAAATCACGTTTCGCATTCCCGGAGCCTGGGCACATCCCGGGGAACTTCTGGAACGCCTGCCTCCCGGATTTCGGCTCGGGCCGGATGGCATGTTGCTGCCGGATGGAACCGAGATTGAATTTACTCCGATGCCGCCGGATGAACAGTTTCCGCACATCTTTGAGACGGCCTGTCGCCGGCCTCCGCAAGACGAGGAATTGGAGATCGTCGGCCGGTACACGGTGAACGTCGTGTTAAGCGGCCCCGGCGGGTCACTCGAGTCGGCCTTGACGATGATGCAGGCCGCAGCCGCCATTGTGCGGGCCGGCGCGGCCGGGGTGTTCATCGACAACAGCGCGATGGCTTTCGGGGGGGAAGACTGGATCGCGATGACGGAAGATGGAGGACCGGACGCCATCAGCTTCGCGTTCGCCGCCATCATTCGCGGTGAGCAGGACGTCTACACGATGGGGATGCAGGTGATGGGGTTCCCCGACCTGCTGATGAGTTCCTTAGACGTCGATCCGCGCGGTGAGACGATCGTGGAAATCATTCGTTACTTGTGCAGTGGCGATCGACCGATTGACGTCGGCCACTTGCTGGCTGATGAACACGGGCCGCGGTTCCAAGTCGTGGCGAAAGTCTACGACGAATTCGAACCTGACAGTTCGATGCACAATCCCTATGGTCGGCTCAAGATTGCGAACGTGAAAGACATCGCGGAAGGCAACTGAATTGCTCTCAGAAGAAGAGAGTAGATAGTAGAAAGTAGACCGAGTAGAGCTGGAGAAAGTAGAGAGCGGAATGGTGATTTTCTACTCTCTACTTTCTCCCCTCTACTCTCCATTGCCCTGTGGGCAATGAGTGAAATGGACGCACCTCGACCGGCGCCCGGCAGGCGATGACGGCCTTGCGCCCCCACTCCAACGCCTCGTCCAGGTTTGCGGCTTCCACCACCCAGAAACCGCCCACGTGCTCCTTGGCCTCCAGGTACGGCCCGTCGGTGATGTGCACTTTGCCATCTGCCTGAGCCCGCAGCGACTTCGCGCCGCGGGCCGATTGCAGGCCGCCCACGAAAACCCTGACACGAGCAGCCACCATCTCCTCGTTGAGTACGTCGATGTCGTGGTGCATCCCCTCGTCTTCTGCCGCGAACGGGTCGTAGTCGTCGGGGTGGTGAATGGCAACCAAATACTGAGCCATGTCTTCTCCTAAAACGGTGTTTGGACGGGCCAATTGCCCAGCCTTCAAGAGAGGATTTCGCTTACTTCCTCTGCTGAGTAACAGAACAGAGGACGAATTTCGATCTCGGAATCGTCGGTCATCGGGCAACGCTTGACCCAGGCAATGGCCTCTGCCATCGATTTCACTTCCCAAATCGAGTAGCCGGCGATCAACTCCTTGGTCTCGGCAAACGGGCCATCCGTAACGATACGGTCCTTTCCGGAGCAGCGAACACGAACGTCGGTGGAACTCGGCATCAGACCTTCGCCGACGAGGACGATTCCGGCCTGAACGAGTTCCTCCTGGAATTGGGCCATCGCCTCCCATGCTTCCGCGGTCGGCATCACCCCGGCTTCAGTATCCTTGGTGGCCTTGCCGAGTATCATGACTCTCATGTTGAGTCCTCAATTGTGCGTAAGATGGCTCCCCCTTTGGGACTCGCTCGGTCAACCGATTTGCCGAGCTCTCACTCCAGCGTCGAACGAGCCAGGACGAAATCGACACCCGTCATGAAATTTCTCAAGAAACAGGCTCAGGAGTTAATTCCTCGAAGTGTATCACCACAGGAATACGCCGATCCCCCAAAAGTTCAAATCCCGTCGCCAGCTGCATTGGCAGCCAACGACGGGATTTGATGTTACTTTGAGTCGGGGCAATGAGGCGGCTATCGAACTTTTTCTAGCCAGAGTCCGCGAGCGGAGAGCGGAGTTCTCGATTCTTCGCGTTGAAGAAGAGAGTAGAAAGTAGTGAGTAGACCGAGTAGAGGTGGAGAAAGTATGGAGCCGAATGGTGAAATTCTACTCTCTACTTTCTCCCCTCTACTCTCTATTCGCCTGTGGCGAATCGGGATGACCGGCGATTGACATTTCCTAACGACTTTGGGGAAGGGAACTTGGTGCACCTCGCATTGACGCAAGTGCAATCATTCTCTGCAGATACGTTCTTCGCACAAGCCAAGATGTGCAGCTAAGCGATGAACGCAATTGCTCCCCAAACGCCTCCAGATCGGCTTTCTTGTCGGAAGTCGGTCTTGGAGACTCATTATGAGTTTGACGAATCGGAGAGTGTTAAGTCCGAGGAGTGGTGGTAAGTTTTTCATCGTGATTGTCGCAAGAATCAGCACGATACATCAAGACAAACGGAGCCTCGACGATCAGATTGCGGTCTGCATACAGATCATAGAAGCCGAATACCCGGGCCCTTTCAATTATCACATCCTGCGAAGCCAAGGCAGCGGTGAGCACTTGGACCGAAAAGAATTGGATGAGCTTAAGGATCTGATCGAATCGGGGCAATTGGACGTTGTGATCGCTGAAGATCTCGGACGAATTTGCCGTCGAAACCGTGCGATCGATTTTTGCGAACTGTGCCAAGATCATGAGACGAGATTGCTGGCGATCAATGACCGCGTCGACACGGACGAAGAAGGGTGGGAAGACGCCGCCGCGATGGCGACTTGGCACCACTCGCGTTCCAACCGTGACACTTCGAATCGTATCAAGCGTTCTCTGAACAACCGATTCGATCAAGGCCAACTCATGGAGTCGCTTCCCTATGGCTACATTCGCCCCGACGGTGCGACATCCGATACGCAGTTGAGTAAAGATCCCGACGCCGAACCCATTTTCAAGGAGATGTTTCGTCGCCTCGAAGAGGGCGCCACTTACTCGGAAATCGCGGACTGGTTGAATGCGTTGAAAATCCCGACAGGTCCTTACTGTCGGCGTGACAAATGGGACTGCGCCGGCGTTTCGAGGCTGATTCACAACCGGTTGTTGAAGGGAGTGCGAATTCACAATCGGATGGTGACGAAGCGGCTGAACAAGACCGGACGCCATCGTTCGGTCAAGGCTCCGCCGGAAATGCTAAGAACTCGCCTGTGTCCGCATTTGGCCTTTTTTGACGAGCCCTACTACGACCACGTCATACGTCTGGTAGACGGCAGAAATGCCAAATATCGCCGCGCCAAAGATGGAAGAACCGATACCAGATCAGGAGTTCCGCGTTCGCGCACCTGCTGGCCGGGTCAACACCTGCGATGTGGCATTTGTGGTCGCCCCATGTACTGGTCGAAAAGTGGTAACTCGAAGGCCATGTTTTGTTCGGGAGCTCAGGCGTATGCGTGCTGGAATTCATTGAACGTCATGGTGCCGCAGCATTTGCAGAAATTGAACGACGCGGTATTAGCGGAGATCGCAGCCTTGCCGGATTTTTACACAATCTTAACGGCGAACGTGCAGCAACATCTGCAGGCAGCTCCAGAGGAACACCGCAAACGTCAGAGTGCACTGGAGTCGCAGTTGCAGACGGCCAACAGTGCCTTGCGAAACATTGCGAACGCACTCGAAAAATCGGCCGCCAGCGAGACATTGTTAGATCGGCTCCAAACCTTGGAGGCCGAAAAGTCGGACATTGAATATCAACTCGCTCAGGCCAAAAAGCCACCTACAGACGAAATAATAGTTCCGACACAGGACGACCTCTTTGAACTGGCGCGGGAGATATTCCGCGATTTGATCATTGAGGACCAGGAGGCCGGGCGTGCGATGCGGAGATTGATCCCGGAGATGTATGTGGTTCCGTACCGGTGTTGTGATAGCAATGCAATTGACCCTAAGTTGCACTTTCGCCTTGATCTCGCTGCCTTACTACCTCCCGAAGTGCGGGAACTGGGTATTGGTGAGACTCTCTCGAAGCGTCTCGTCATTAACCTGTTCGATGAACCACAACGCGTCAAATATCGCGCAGTCGTGGTCGCGCGCCGTGCACTCGGCCATAAAGAACGTGATATCGCGGCAGACCTGGGAATTACTCAGCCTGCCGTTCAGAATGCGATGTACCTCCACCGACAAATGCAACATTTCGGACTGCGGGACCCGTATGTGGTGGTGACAGAAGCACCTCAGGGCGACGAAGGCAAGCTGCGCCGCCACAGACATCCGCGATTCCGGTTCGACCCCCTAACTGATTTCCCGCTGCCCTGGTAGCCGGCATCAACCCGCAAATTTTGATTTTTTTGGCAGTGCCTTCTTCGGTCGTTCCGAAGGGGGCCTTTTTTATGCGCCGCCTTCCGATTACAGGATTAACTTATGGAACTTCAGCAACCGACTACCGATCCCCCATCAATATCGCAGAGAAATGCCGCGGTTCGAAAGGATTTGCTGCTTCTGATCGGTTTATTAGCAGAACGAATTGCCAAGGCCCTACGCCAACGTGCCCAGAAGCGGTCTTCAAGGCGACCTTAGAACCGATTGTCAATTTTGAAACGAGCTCATCGCACACCCAGTGTGCATATCCGCAGATTTCTTTGTCGCCTAATTTTGCGACGGAAACGCGCGTCACAGATTCCGGCCATTTCTACAGCATACTCACCTTATGCACCTCTGCAGTGCGATCCAAATCTGCGAGCCGAGTTTGCAGTTGGAGAAGAGTCGACACCCGAGGGGAAGCTTCACACCATCCGGCACACGCACAGCCTCAGTTGAAGTGACTGCGAAGCATGAGGCAGCACTCACTCTAACAGCTCGCTCGACCGAACTTCGCATGACAGCGCAACGGGCCTTCCGCCGCTCAGCGTACCGCTAAGTCACCTCTCACATTATCCCCTCACTAGCAGCGCGCGATCACTCGCCTTCCAGATTGCTCGGAAAGGGTGAAGTGCTCGTGCGCGCCCTGAACCAGGACTCTTGCAACCATGCGACAACAACAATTCGAATCCGCCGCAGCCCGCGCGACCGGTGAGTCCGTCCGGACAATCCAACTTCGCGGGTTCAGTTTTGTGCGATTGAACTCGAATGACGATTCTGCCCGCCACGGCCATCGTGCGGCATCTCGTTCTCGACCGCGTTTCAATGGGAAGGGCTCTGCCGAGGAAGATCTCGGTTTGGAGATCGAGATTTAGTTTCGCGAACCGCCCCCAACCTTTTTTCACAACTCAGAAAGAGATCCCATGCCACTTCACCCACGAGTCTGCTTTTTCGGCTGCCTGATCATGCTGGCTCCTCGGCCCCCACCAATGAAGTCCGTTCCTCATTTCAGGAGAACCAGCACATGGGTGCTCGACAGAAGTTGAACGCGGTTGCCATCCAAGGTTGTCTGATCTTGAGCGGAATCATCGGCCTGGTTTGTCAATCGTGGCTGATATTCCTCATCACGTCGGGGGTGTTGATCGGTTCCAGCCTGGCTGGTGGCGACATCCGGCCAAATCGCCACGGACCGGCAGGGCCACGCCCCACGGGACCGCGTTCTCGCAGACAACAGCAGCAGCAGCGCCGGTCGCCATTTCGTCGGCGTTAGCGAAATAGAGCCCCTCTTCGAACCGCGTGCTGCAGTATCTGTGTCACGCGGTTCAGTCATTTCAGCAGGAGTTTTTCAGAATGCGCATTTTGTACATTAATTTATGCGGAGCTCAGCATAAATTAATAACGACGGTGCTGGTTTCGCAGACCACATCGAAATCTCCGAAGGCCTCACAGTTGCTCAGTTATTTGCTCAACGAGTTCCGGAGGGGAGTTCGGGCGATTACCTCATCCGCGTCAATCGGCAGCCCGCTGCCGCTGATCAAATCGTTCAGGACGGCGATCGAGTTAGCTTTACACCCACCAAGATCGAGGGGGCCTGTCAGGTTTGATCGAAGGTTGACGTAACTTACCGGGATTCCAATTCACCCCTGGCCGTCATTTTGTGACGGCCAGGGGTCTTTTCAGTTTGGAGAAAGGTCACCATGGCCACTTTCAATCGACTTCTCTGGCGTGCCGCCGGACGCCTGCAACGCGCGTTAGAACCGCCCGCCGCCGACTTCCAGCTGCCGCATTTGAACTATCGTCTCCGCACGACGCTCCCCCAATTGACAGAGTCTCTCTCCACCGCACTCCGGAAGGGCTGGAACGTCTCAGCCGATTACGCCCGAAAGCAAGTTGTGTCTGAATTGGAGTGTCTCCAGTCACAGATCCAGGTGGCGCTGCACGCCTTCGAGAGTGCGACAAACCAAATCTCCTTGCCTGCTCAACGCGACATGTACGACGAATTTGTGGCCCTCGACTCCGAGTTCGAGCTGTGCAGCGTGAATTTGAGGGAACAGACGGTCTCGGTCGAGACAGAATCCATCGTCCTCGACGACGTTGAATTGGGACGCTTCCGTATCCAACTGGATTGGAGACAAATCCGGAATGTCAATTCGCACCCTTACACGGTCGAGGCCTTAACTCCCTGCTATCCCGCATCGAGTAGTCAGATCCCTCATCCGCACGTCACGGGGACTCGGTTGTGCGAAGGCGATGCGACCGTCCCCATCCAGCATGCGTTGAGGTCAGGCCGATTAACCGACTTCTTCCAAATCGTCAATCGTGTCCTGCACACCTACAACAGCCACGGCCCGTATGTCGCGCTGGACGAGTGGCGGTCAGTCGAGTGCCACGCTTGCGGTCAGCTCGTCTCCGCAGAAGGCGACTATTGCCGCAATTGCCAAGCATCGGTTTGCGAAAGTTGCTGGACCTGGTGTGCCCACTGTGAAGAGTCCCGTTGCGACGCCTGCATCGGTCGTTGCGCTTGCTGCGATGACGGTTGCTGTCCGAATTGCTTGACCACCTGCTCCGCATGTGAGGAGCAGGTCTGCCCGAACTGTTTCCTCTCCGACACCCTTTGTAAGGCTTGCCATGCTCACACGACATCACCAATTGCAGAGGACTCCGACACCGCGACGACGCAGAAATCACCGTCCGAAATTGCGGTTCAGCCCGCTGGCCTGGGCCAAGTTATTGTTCCTGCGTGACAGCGGATCGACAGAAGTGGGTGGTTTCGGAATTACGAACGCGCAGGATCTGTTGTTTGTCGAAGATTTTGTCTTGATCCAACAGACTTGCTCGCCCGTCACCGTCGTTTTTCAGGACGACTCCGTGGCCGAGTTCTTCGATCGCCAAATCGATGCCGGACGGCGCCCGGAAACTTTCGGACGTCTCTGGATTCACACCCATCCGGGAACCAGCCCTGAACCGAGTCGGGTCGACGAAGAAACCTTCGCCAGAGTCTTCGGCCGGTGTGAGTGGGCGGTCATGGCCATTCTGGCTCGCGGTGGCCAGAGCTATGCGAGATTGCAGTATCACATCGGTCCCGGCGGTCGTTTCCAATTGCCGCTGGAAGTCGACTATCGGCAGCCTTTCTCGGGGACGGACTGGC
>JAKFVC010000211.1 GCA_021732415.1 Planctomycetaceae bacterium | reverse complement strand
CCCCGGAGTACCAGGGCGAGGGGAGCGAAATTTCATCATTTTTCCAGCGATTTCCGCAGCTTCGCCACTTGTGTAGATACCAATGCCGCGAGGGGGGGGCGTGATTGCGGCGTATGTTCCTATTTCACTGGCACGATCTCAAACGTGTTGGCCTTCATGACCAGCGTCTTGGCGACTTCTGCGTCGAGAGCCGGCAGCTTCGCGTAACGCTCTTTCAAAATCTCCTGCTTCTTCTTTTCGAGTTGTTCAGCAGGAATGATCGTGTAAACCCAGTCGGGGAGACCGCCGGCCAAGACCATGCCGCGGAAGATTTGATCATGATGGAACCGGTTCTTGGCTTCGACGGCAGCCCGGACCGACTTCACCTGATCGGCAATCGGCCCCTCAGCCAGGACGCCCGCAGCCAGATTGGCTCCGGCGGCAAGCTCTTCCGACGTCAACGTCGCGACCTTCTTGCCACCGACTCGGACTTCGTACTTTCCAGCGGCCAGCCCCGTGACTTTCAAGCTGTAATTATTGAGTTCTTCGAGAATCGGAGCAGACGGCAGAATACCGACGGCGTCCATCGGGAAGAACGGCAGCGCACCGTCGAGTCGCGTGAAAGTCAGGCCACCGTCCTTCGCAACGGCCCCTTCGACTTTGCAGTTCTGGACCGCGCCGACCTTACCGGTGGCATCGATTTCGGCCGATGACACGAGTGAGGGGAAGCTGAGTCCCTTCAGGATCGAAGCAGCCATCAAGGCCTGCCCCGGAGGTCCGGGATGCACGGCGTCGCCGCCCGTGATGCGATCGTACTTCGGATTCTTGGCGCGGGCACGATCCAATGCCGCGAGGTACGGATGGAATTGATCGACGAACAAGCCGCTGTTCTTCTCCGCGGTGACCTTAACCCCTTCGGAGAATTTTTCCAGCGTCTGATTATAAAGGAGGCCCAAGGCTGTCGGTCCCGGATCGGCATTATCGAGCGGCTGGGGAGTACACCACGCCACGCGGATGTTGGCCGCCTTGGCTTGATTGGCCATGCCCTGCAAGCCATCCATGTAGGGCTTGAAGGTGTCATCACCGAAGGCTCGGTAGCCGCCGTCATTCATGCCGAAGTCGACCGTCATGGCGGTGGGCTTATGGACGAGGACGTCGCGTACGAAGCGACTATTGCCACCGGGCGAGCGATCACCACCGATACCGACATTGCGGAAAGTCAGCTTCCACTGCGGGAAACGGGTGACAGTCCACATCTCGACAAAGTTGGAATACAGGTGCTGTTCGGTGATGCTGTCACCGATCATCACGACGGTATCGCCATCCTTGAAGAAGAAGTCGGCAGCACTGGCCGGTGCGGTACCGCACAAGGCCACAACGACGAGACACCAACGCAAGCATTTCATCATGAATTCGCCCCTTCAGAGTGAGTCGGACAACAGATATGAGGAGAGCAACGATTCGCACAAGACCCGACTCGGAGAGTCAGGCTACACAACGCTGCCGCTGCATGGTGCGGTACCGGACGGAGAACGTCAAGGCTGCGGCGGGGGACGAAGATCGTCGCTGGTCACACCCGAACGGAATGCTCTGAAAGACGAGCGAAGCGTTTCGTGTTTGATAAACCGTGGTCTGCAAGCCTTGGCTCCCACGGATTGCCATTCAACTATTTGGCTTCGAGCTCAATATCCGTTTTACCAGTGTCGGAGATTTCCACCTCCCATGGGGTCTTCTTGATATCCGCATAGTCGGGACGCTTGATTCCGCCCGCCAGTGCCGGACTGAGACAGACTTTATATTTCCCCGGGGCCACGCCGTCGCCAAACGGAAATGTCTTCATCGTGAACGAGCCATCGAGCTGCAACAGGCTGGTGGGGGCATCCTTCTGGTATTCGGCATCGCGATCTGGAAAGAACGTAATCGATCCAGCGGTCAGCCCTTTGCCCTCGAACGTCACCTTGCCAGTGGCGGGAACCAACAGCGGCTTGTCGGGATCCTCACCACATCCGAAACTGGTGATCGCCAGTAAGGCGGCCAGCACGATTGCCAGCCGCGTTCGCTTTGTCGACATCGAACAGCTCCTGCTTTCGCCTCTGTCTGGTGAATCGAAATTACAGAAATTGCACCACGGAGACACGGAGAGCACGGAGTTATTGGGTTGACAACCTCTCCTCATCCTCTCCGTGAACTCCGTGTCTCCGTGGTGAATTCTTCTTTTTTTATCTAGTAGTCGGAATCATCAGACACGCCATGTGCGTTACTCAGAGATGACGAAACCGTCAGCCGGCTGAATCATGTAGGCCAGATTCGTGGTGTTCATGTTATAGCTGAGGTTCCGCACGCTGCCATCAGAGAAGGCCACCTGACAAGCACCGGGATCAGGAGAGCCCCAGTTTCCGCCGCCACACCCGCTATTCGCGGCGACCACAACCGTGATATCCGAGGCCTTATTGGGGAAATTATTCAACACGCCGTCTCCATACAATTCATTTCCGCAACGGCCAGTTCCGCCGGTACCGCCGAGGATCCACGGTTCGTCCCAGTAGAATCCGCCCCCCTGCCAACCTTTCGCAGCCATCGCCTTCTCACCAAATGCGATCGTATTCGATGTTCCATCCGTAATATCTCGGATGAGCCGCGGCTTACCCCAGTTGCTTCCATAGGTCGTCCGAAAGACTTGATCATTTGCGGCATAGTCTGATCGCGACGCCACCGTGAGGCCCGGGGCCGAGTAGCTCCATCCGGGATAGGCAGGATCGGTCGCGGGGATGGCCCATACCCCGGCGCGGCGGGCAGGCATGTTCAACACGGGGACTGCCGTGGTCATACACTTCAAGGGATCGTTGAACAGCGCCGTTTGTTCCAGATAGGGCAAGAGAGAATAGAACGCCGAACCGAGCTGATATTTCGGCTGATCAGACGGATCACCCCAACTGGGGCTGTAACTGAACGTGGGGGCGGTCGTGGTCACGTTCGGCATCGTCGTGACGGCGCCATTCACAGTCGACACGCTGGGAACTGTATGGGTCGGGCTGTCATAGCCTCCACCGGTCGGAAAATGACCAAAGGTCTGTTCGAAGTTCATCGCGGCGAGTGCCAGGTTGTGGAGATTGTTCTTCGACTGCGTCCGATAGGCAGCCTGGCGGGCCTGCTGCACGGCCGGCAACAGCAACGCGATCAGTACGGCGATGATCGCAATCACGACTAGCAGTTCGATGAGCGTAAACCCACGGCGGCCGTGAGCAGAGTTGGGGATCAACCTGGCGAAGCGGTGTGTTCTCATGGGATGACCTATTTATGAAGGATGCGGAACGGTGCGTCTCGCTCGCGCCAACGCGAACGCGAACGAACACTTTCAACGAATCTGCAACATGTCGCCGTGTGAATCGTATCGGTGGCGGGCGGCTTGCGCAATCCCGAGCAGGATTGCGTTCTGAGGATTCAACGGTGTGAGCCGAATGTGCCCAAGCATTCTTGTCTGAACAAGTTTGAGCCTAGCGGCTGACAGTCTGACATTCTTATGTTTGTCAGATCGACTGTCAAGCAACTCGTGAGGAGTGTGTGCAGCCGCTATCTGATGGAGGGAATGCTTTTTTAGATTCCGGGAGACTGTGCAACAGTGAAACGCAGGGTTGCCGTCTGTTGTCGCCCCCGTTGGGCTTGCCCCAACGGAGCGCTGACTGGTCAGCTACTAGAGAAAAACGTTCTTGACCCTCAACGCGTGGTCTCCGATGCCCCCTGCCGCCGCGAGCGAACTCTTGTAATCAGACCGACTGGCGGCGGCAGGGGGCATCGGAGACGTAAAGGTTGAGAATTCTGCAAAACTCATTGTGGGGTAGCTGCCCAGTCAGCGCTCCGTTGGGACAAGCCCAACGGGGGCGGTTTCGAATGCCCCCACGATGTGTCTTCCCGCTCCCTCGTCCTTGACACGGTCTCGGCTGCCCACAACAATGTCGTTCGTACTGTCGTCAGAATGACAGAATTACGAATGTCCGGAGAGTTGGCGGGTACACCACTGCCTGGAGAATACCAATGAGCACGGCTGCCGCAGCGATGACCGTCCCTAATCGCACCCCCGCGAAAGCGACGCAGTTAATCAAGTTTCATGCGAGCTTGAATGTCTCCAATCTCGCCAAGTCGATCGAGTTCTACAGTGCGCTCCTGGGTGAAGGCCCGGTTAAGTCGTATGTCGACTATGCCAAGTTCGAGGTCGATATTCCTCCACTGGTGTTGTCACTGAAGCCCAAACGAGCGTGTGCCGGCGGGCCACTGAATCATCTTGGTTTGCGAATGACGTCGCTCGAAGATTTGGACGCCATCCACAAGCGGATGAAAGCGGTTGGCGCCCGCATTGGGGAGCAGAATGACGTCAAGTGTTGCTATGCCCGACAGACGAAGTTGTGGATTACCGATCCCGACGAAACGCTGTGGGAAGTCTACTACTTCCATGAAGACGTGCACGACTGGGGCGAGATCAACAACAAGCCCAAACTGTGGGCGGCCCCGCTGAAAGCGTTTGGACTCCGCGGCGTGATCCGTCGCTGGTGGAACAACTCGTTTGGTCCGCGCCCCACCGATGGGATGGTCGGTGAAGCCGCTCCGGGATCGAATCAAGCCGCGATGTCACCCATTCCTGCCGATGCTTGCCGAACGAGTCACTCCTAGTTCGTGCCCTCCGTCAACGTGGTTGTCAGCGTCGAGGATCTGGATTGCCTGGATCTGCGATGCCTTCAAGGTGTGATTGCACTCCCTGAGCAAAGCCCAGTATGGCCATTGATCAAACCGCCCTGGCACTGCCGATCTCCCGGCCTCCAGTCTTCGCGAAAGCGCTGGACTCGGCTTGGTATTGGTTGGGATTGCCTGTGCGGTGGGCTCAACAGATGGTCCGCAACGGGAGCGATATTCTGCGTGTACTGGATATCATCCGATTCCGACCATTGCCAGCGGGGCTGGTTGATTTGGAGCATCCGTGGGTGACGGGCATCAATCCCCAGACCGGCGAGCCGATCTGGCGCGACAACGTCATCTATCGGTCCCCGAGACCCGCCGCGGCGGAGCATCTGGCGGATGACGATGTGGTGCTGCTGGCCAATGGGAGATTTCTGGCTTATCGAGTTCGCCAGTCGGCGGTCACTCCCGAATTGCCGCTCGGACCGCAGCGCAGGATGCCGCACGCGATCAACTACATTCATGGCTCGTCGCACTACAACAGCGGCATCATCATTCTGAACGATCTTGACGACGGCTACCGGCATATCACCGATCCACAATTCCGCCGAGAACTGTACCGCTTCGTACGCAGCGAGCGGCGCGAAGTGCTGTTTCTGTTCCGCGAGCGAACCTACGATCCACGGGAATACGCCTATTTCTCGTGCTGCATGCGTTCTTTGTTTCCCTGGTTCTGTAATCCGAACGGACCGGAGGAGAACGTTCTGTGGGGGAATGCAGCGCCGTTTCCCGCCGCGAATCTCATCACTGGACATTGGTCGGACGATGTGTACGCCTTGAATCAGCCTGGTGGAGCAGACAAAGTCGTTCGGCCAGCAATCCGTCCGGGTGTCTACATGACTCAGGGCCCGTTCAATTCCGGTCGCAAAAGCGCACTATGGCCCGAGAAGGCCCTGGCGTGGGCAACCTACATGCGGGTGAAAATTCGTGGAGCGAAGGGTGGCATGTTCTTCATTGACCGCCGTAAGATCTACGAAGACCAGATTCGAAACCGGGGAGCTCGCGGGCTGAGCGATGAACCGCAGGCCCGCTTTTTGAGAGACTAGAGGCGTTCCCGTAGAAGAATTCGTAAGAATTCTTGCGTTTGTCCGTAGCGCGGCGGAAGTCTTACGACGTTCCGCTACCCCAGAGTTCGGCCTCAGACACTCAACCCTCAATATCAATTTGACGAAGCACGAGCATGCTCGACACCCGGGTGCGGCGACTGATTGATCCTGCACTTGATCGTGTGGCTTCGGTCCTCGCCAAATTGGGAGTTGGTGCCAATGCCGTGACGGTGTTCGGTTTTCTGGTCGGAGCCGCAGGGTGCGTGGCCATCGCCTACCAATCGTATTGGATCGCTCTGGCTCTCTTGATGGTCAATCGGATTGCCGATGGACTCGACGGGGCAATTGCCCGGCGACGAGGCCCGACCGATGTTGGCGGTTATCTCGACATCGTTCTGGACATGATCTTTTACTCGGGAGTCCCGTTTGCCTTCGCGGCGTCTCGGGCGGAATTCACATTGCCGGCTGCCTTTTTGATCTACAGCTTTATCGGCACGGGCGGTTCATTTCTGGCCTATGCCACGATCGCCGCCAAGCGCGGGATCACGGCGGATAGCTTGGGAAAGAAGTCCTTTTTCTATTCGACCGGGTTGATTGAAGGGACCGAGACAGTCCTCTTCTTCATCGTGTGCTGTGTGTTTCCCACTCAGTTTGCCATCCTGGCATGGACCTTCGGTACGCTGTGCTGGATAACCACTGCGGCACGCATTTTCGTTGCAGTTCTGTCGTTTCGAGATCCTCGGTGAAGGTGTTGTGATGTCTCCGATTTCCCGTCGATCGTTTCTGCAGACCAGCGCCGGTGCGGTGGCAGGTGTCATGGCCGGTTGCCAACCTTCGACTCCGCCGGCGAGTTCCAAGGCCAAGCGCGAACTGCGCGTATTTGTGTACGCCGGCAGTCACGAGAAGACGATGCGTGAGGTATTCGTCCCGCGATTTGAGGCCGCAGCCGACGCCACCGTCACCCTGTTTTCCGGCTGGTGGGATGCGATTGCCAAGATCAAGACGGCTCCAGCCAACTCGCCGCCGTTTGATTTGACGATCACCGATGCCACGCAGGGATTCCCTGCGGCGCGCGAAGGCCTGTTTGCGAAGATTGATTTCGCTCACGTCCCCAATCACAAGCTGATGACGCCCGCGGCCCTCGATACCTGGGTCTTTCGAGACGGGTTCGGACTGCCCTACCCCGATTCGGTCATGACGTTTGCCTATCACAAAAAACTGGTCACATCCCCACCCACACGCTGGTCGGATCTGTTCGACTCAGACCTGGCAGGGAAAATCGGCCTCTATAACAGCTTTTATATGAGCCTCTATACGTTTGCCGCAGCACTGGCTGACGCGAATGGCAAGCCGGGAACAGCTCATGAATTGATGAAGACGCAGACCGATGAAGTCTTCAAGTACGCGCAAGACCATCGGAAAGCAGTTAAGCTGTGGTGGCCGACGTCGACGGATATGATTCTCGCCTTGAACGACAAAGCAGTTTCGGCGGGCAACATGCACAGCCCCGAGTACCTGCAGGCCATTCGTGAGAAGCCGGAGCTCGCGGCCCTGGTTCCAGAACACGACCGGGCGATGGTGCAAGTCTTCTGGGCCATTCCTGCCGGAACGAAGAATCAGGACCTCGCGGAGTCGGCCCTGGACTTGATGTTCGGCGATGCGATGCAGCTCGAGTTCGCGCGGCACGGAATGGCAACCGCGTTGCCTGAGACGGCGGCGAGGATGGCGGCCGAAGATCCTGATTGGAAAACATTCTACCCGCACACGGATGAACAATTCCGGACACTCAAGTACTATCCCTATGATGTCTACGCCGAGCACTGGGACGAATTCGCCGATCGCTGGGACCGCACCGTCCTCCGCGGGAACTAGGGCCTCCGCGGGAACTGAGGCGATTCGACTCGACAACGTGTCATTCGGATACGGCCGCGACCTCGTAGTGAACGATGTGTCGCTGTCGATTCCGGCGGGCGCCTTCGTCACCATTCTCGGTCCCTCGGGCTGCGGCAAGACCACGCTGTTGAGGTTGCTGGGAGGGTATCTCAGCCCAGCACGCGGCCAGATCTTTCTGCACGGTCGCGACGTCACCCCACTACCCCCGAACCTGCGTCAAGTCGGCATGGTTTTTCAAAGCTACGCGCTCTTCCCCCATCTCACGGCGCGCCAGAATGTCGCATTTGGATTAGAGGTCCGCGGTCGCTCGAAGACCGAGGTCTGCCAGCACGTCGATGCGGCATTCGATCGTGTTGGCTTAAGCGTGACCGAGCGCGATCGATTCCCCTCACAACTGTCGGGCGGCCAGCAACAACGCGTGGCACTCGCCCGTGCTCTGGCATTCGAACCACCGGTGCTGTTATTGGACGAACCGCTCGCCAGTCTGGATCGACATCTGCGAGAACAAGTACGACTGGAGCTTTGCAGAATTCACCGGCAGTCTGGAGTTACAACGGTCATGGTGACTCACGACCAGGAAGAGGCCCTCGCAAGTTCCGATCTGGTCGCCGTGATGCAGGCCGGACGATTGCTGCAGGTCGGACCTCCGCGGGAACTTTATGATCGGCCGCGGAGTTCGTTCGTCGCGAGATTCCTGGGCGACGCCAATCTGATCGAGGGAGCTCAGTTGGGCATGACTCCGAAGTCGCTGTTTCTGGTTCGTCCGGAGTGTGTACGAGTCGGCCATAATTGGCCAGGCAAGATAGTCGCCCTCAACTTTCATGGGGCAGATCTGGTCGCCGATGTGCAATGCCGCGACTTCACGTTGAGGCTGCGAACACGCGCCATTGGGGAACTGGCCGTGGGAGACAAGATTGCGCTCGATCTGCCGCAGGAACACCTGTGGGAAATTCCCGCTGAGGGCGACTTGTGATGCAGCGCATCTCGTCTTGGCTACCGGTATTCGCGTCTGTCGCGCTGGTCTGCGGCGTAGTGATGGCACCGCTGCTGCTGTTGTTGCGAGTCAGCCTGTACGAGCCGGCGACGGGACGCGGATTTTATACCCCGGGAACTTTCACGTTCGCCAACTATGCAATATTCGCGGACAGTCACGTGCTCGGCATCGCTGGGTTTACCGTGTTGTGTGGGGTGGCCGTCGCGACAATGGTTCTGGCGATTGCCTATCCCCTGGGATTGTTTCTGTGCTCGCTGCCCCCTCGTGCGCAGTCAATCGCTGTCGGATTGATATTAGTGCCGAAGACTGCGGGATTGCTGGCGATGTTGTTCGGCCTGCAGCGCTGGCTCCCGCGGGGCATGTTGGCGACGATCATCGCCGAAGTGTATCTCGTCCTGCCGTATTCGGTCATCGTGATCTACATCCAGTTGCTCAATCTGGATCCGACGTTGCGAGACGCTGCGCGGGGGCTCGGCGCGAGTCCCTGGCAAGTCTTCCGGCGGGTGACGCTACCATTGTCTCTGCCGGGGATTAGGCTGGCGTTTCAGTTTGGGCTGATGTGGGGTCTCGGTGCGTTCCTGGGACCGCTGTTCCTGGGTGGGCCCTCCGAGACAACCCTCGCCGTCGAGTTGCATCGGCAAGCCTTCGAATACGGTCGCTGGCCCTTGGCCGCAACTGAGGCCGTCGGCTTGTTAATCGTGGTGTCGATCGCGGCGTGGGGAGTGCCTACTGTCGCTCAACTGCGGAAGGTGGCCCACTCATGATCCGCAAATGGAGTATTGCGCTGCTGGGCTGGGGCGCCATTCTGGGCCTGCTGGCGCCGATGCTGCATACGATCTGGGTCTCGTTTTCGCCCGATTCCTTTCTGACCCCGCCGACGAATGTCTGGTCGGTCAAGTGGTATCTCGCCTACTTCGGTGACCGGCGTTGGATCCATGCAACATCGCAAAGTCTACTCATTGCAGGTATGGCTGCCTTGCTCGCCGTGGCGGCCAGCGCTCCTGCGGCGTGGTCGCTGGGTAAATTGACTGTCGCCAGGCAGCGTCTGTTGAGCATCCTGTTGCTCTTGCCGGCGCTCATCCCACCGGCCGCATTGGGCTTTGGCTTGTTGCCCCTGGTTTACTTCACCGGCTTGTGGGGGACGTCTCTGGGACTGGTACTCGTCCACGCGACCGTCGGGCTGCCGATCGCCTTCTTGATCATCCGCACCTGTTTGCCCGCGAAACTCGGCGAGCTGGAAGCCGCAGCGGCGGGCTTGGGAGCAAACCGCTGGGAGGTCTTACGACGGGTCACGTTGCCGTTGCTGACCCCCGTACTGCTCGCGGCGGGTATCGCAGTTTTTGTGCTTTCGCTGAACGAATCACTCGTCAGCATTTTTCTCGCCACGCCCACCAACGAGACCCTGCCAGCCGTGATCTGGCCGCAGTTGCGGTACTCGCCGAGTCCGATGGTGGCCGTCGCGTCGTGCGTGACGGCACTACTGGGAATGATTGGGATGCTGATCGTGATTGGGATCCTTGGCTATCAACGCGGCCGACTGATCGCGAAAAACACGACAGCGATTAATAGCTGATTATCCTGGTGAGGCCGACTCGTAATCTGCACGGTGCGGGCCGCCGGTGCCTCGACGTGATCGCGACGAAGAACCGGTGGCTAGCGCCATTCCGCTCACAAACTGCGTACCATTGCGTTCCCGTCCCCCAGCCTCACATCTCCCGCGTATATCCTCAGCTAAGACACTCCGTGGTTGCGGGTCGATTAATCGCTAATCTGTCTTATTGCTTTGCGAACTTTGTCAGACTATCCTAAATAGATTACGCCTTTCGGCGTTGTATATCTCCCCATTTACATTTTGTCCGGAGTTCTTTCGATGAGCGCTCATCGTCCTCGTGGTTTTACACTTATTGAACTGCTGGTGGTGATTGCGATCATTGCCGTGCTGATTGCCTTGCTACTGCCCGCCGTCCAGCAGGCTCGCGAAGCCGCTCGCCGGAGTCAGTGCAAGAACAACCTCAAGCAATGGGGTCTGGCCATGCATAACTACCACGACACGGCCGGTGTCTTCCCGTTTGCCTTGACCAACACCAAACGCCACACCTGGCTGCCGGGGATGTGGCCCTTTATTGACCAGGCGCCGTTGTACAATAAGTACAACTTCAGCACCGACTTCTGGCTGCCACCCAACATCATCACGAATTCGTTCAACAGCCCTTGCGGAACATTCTTGCCGCTGTACTACTGCCCCAGCGATCCCTCGAGCAATTTGGGCAACGGCGACGTTTATTGGCGTACCGTCAGCAACTATGTGGTGAATTTCTCGAACGTGCCGGTCGGTGGTTCGATGACCGCCAGCGCGACCTACAAGAAGGGGCCGTTTGGGATGGGTGGATTTACGAATCAGGTGGCCCCCCAGTCGACTCGCATGAATGACTTTACCGACGGCACGTCTGTGACCTTACTGATGAGTGAAGCGGCGGCCAAAGCCGATGTGTTCAACGACGACGTGCTGGGCCCGGGCGCCATGTTTCAAACCATTAATACGCCTAACACGCCGGCCACGATCTCCCTGGTTTATAGTACGTCCAATAACAATCAGCGGGCGGCGTCCAGCGTGCATACCGGCGGAGTCCATGCCCTGATGGGGGACGGATCGGTCCGGTTCTTCAGCAATAACATCAATCTTGGTGTCTGGCAGGCGCTGGGATCGATCAACGGCGGCGAAACAGTTGGTGAACTCTAATCAGCCGTCGCTTCGATTGACCTCCGCTCAAGTTCGATTTCGTGCGATGCAATTTCGTGCGGAATCGAATTCGTTTCCACCACACTTCATCTCAACCGAAATACCGATATGCGAACCAGTCTGAACCTGTGGCCTACCCACGCGCTGCTGACCTGTCTGTCCATCGGGGCGATCCAAGTCCTCTCAGGATGTGCGCCAGCAGGCCCCGTTGTCGCCCATCTCTCGGGGACAGTCACCCTCGATAAATCCCCTGTTGCGAAGGGAACGATTATCTTTGTCCCGGCTGATGGCATCGGGCCCGCAGGTGGCGGACCAATCAAGGACGGAAAGTATTCCGCCGACATCCACCCGGGCCCCAAGACGGTGGAGATTCGCTCACCCAAGAAAGTCGGCGAGAAGAAGGCCTACGGAAATGACGCCAACAGCCCGATTCTCGAGATCACAGAAGAGAGCATCCCCGCGAAGTACAACGCGAAATCCGAGTTGAAGCACACGGTGGAGGCCAAATCGAAAGTCGCCGACTTTGCCCTGGAAAGCAAGTGATGGGCTAAGCCGAACTCGTAGCCCCACATGTTCACTCATTTGAAAAGCACAGAGTCACAGAGAGACACAGAGAAGCCTTTAGATCTCTGTGTCACTCTGTGCGTCTGTGTTTAACTCTTTTCAGTATTCCTGACCAGTCAGACCTTGAATAGGTTTCGTCCCTAATACCGAAAAGACGTCTGCACATAAAATTGGGTGGCATCATTTCGCGGCGTCGTGTTCTCGATGAACGTGCCGTACCAGAACCACGAATAGCCAGTCTGGATGTCGAAGTTCGGGTTGAACGCATAGTAACCATAAAGGTCCAACGCGTGCCCCAGGTTGCGGCCGTTGTAGGGAGTGCCCACTGGCACGCCACCCACGTTGTAGGCCCGATCTCCGTTCGACGCGAGCGAGAACCAGTGGTAGGCCGCAGTTATCGCCGATTTCTTCGACGGCTTGACGTCCGCTTGCAACGCGTAGTCGTACAAGTTCTGTCCAGACAGATTATCACTAATCGCCCAGTAAGCGTGCCCCAATGGATACAACACGTTGAACGTATTGTTATAGCCATCGGTCGGACTACGGTCACCTGAACCATAATAGAACAGTCCTGACAGCCGGGGAGTCCACGGAGCCTGCTTCCACGAGTGGCCACCGATCACCGAGTAAAACCCTGCCAGAACGGCCTGCGAGTTATCCTCTCCGACCTGCAGTGCGCCTTCCGTGTCGAAGTCCCATACTCGGTACTCATCGCCACACGCATCCAGAACCGGAAACAGGCGCGAGACCCGTGACCCGATCGTATGGCGTGATCCATCCGGCCGGTTGGGAACATCATGCTGCGTATTCTGGTACATCCAATAGGCGTCGAATATCGTGTTCTTCATGCCAGTATAGGTGAAGTAGGCTCCGCTGAACTGCACCCCTTTATGGGCTTGATCGAACTGATTGTCATACTGCGCGACACTTCCAAATCCCGTCGCCGTATTGACGGGATTGACCGAGAAGACATTCAATTTGTAGTCGGTCCCTTTCAGGATGTAATTAAACCCCTGGAAGTTGCGGCGGGTATTCGCCCAGTCGAGCGGTGAGACCAACCGTTGTCGTCCGAACAGCAGTTCTTGACGCCCGTAACGGAGTGTGTGCTGGCCCCAGTCGTTGTCCAGAAACTTGGCGTCGACAAAATAGTTCTGCAGATCCCAGTGATTGACGTCGATCGGCTGCTCGAAACCCTTCTCACCGAAGGCGTCAGCGTTAATGCCCTCGACATAAAACCGAAAGATCTCACCGGCCTGCACGTCCAGATATTGCCGCCAGCGTAACAGATTGTAGCCGAGCTGTTTCGGTCCCCCGGGACGTAGCCGATTGTCTTCGTTCATATAGCGATGACGGACTTCGCCACCGGCGGAGACTTTGAAATCCTGGCCCAGGAAATCGAACGGGACATTCTTCCAATCCTCGCCGATCAGATAATCGTGGTTCGGATCCTTAACATACGAAAAGTCGTTGTCGAAGAAGAGCGGTTTCCACGGCCCGGTCGGAGGCAGGGTCTTCGGACCGGGAAATTGTGGCGGTGCCTTCTTCTTGGGAGCGGGGGCCGGAGGGGGCGGCGCTGCGGGTGGCGCCGGCGGCTCAACAGCGGGCACTAAGGGCTCGACGTCAGTGACAACAGGGGTCGCTGGTTGCGCCTCGTCGGCTGGTGCGGGGCTCGGTTCTGCCTGGACGTTTTCGGTCGGTGCGGTTGCCGACTCAGAGGTCAGCGGAATCTCTTCCGCCAAAATGGGATTGAGCAGGGTCAAGCTCACGACGGTCGCGAGTGCCCCGGTCCTCCATGTCTGTAACATGCTGGCCTCAATCCTTGGCTGCGGCAGTTTCCGCCGCTGGGTACGAACGATTTGTTGGTCAGATTTCTACCGCGATGCTCGAAGCATAAGGTTAAGTTGCGAACCAATTATGATTCCAATATCAAGCGGTACGAGGCGCTGACGGGCATATCGTCGGGAGGGGTGGTCACGCTTAATCGCGAGGCTCACACTTTCCGGTAGTCAGCAGGCAAAAGCTGTCGAATGCGGGGGATGGAAAGAATTTGTTGCGGAAGATGCATCAGCGCAACGGGATGGAAATCGTCAGGCCTACGGTCCACGCCGTCAGAGCGAATGCGGTGTCGTGCGGCGACTACTTCGGTATTCCGAATTAACCTCGGCTTCGGTCACGAGGCGAATCAATTCGGCCAACGAATGGGCCTGCAACTTTTTCATCAGTGAGGCCCGGCGCATTTCGACCGCCCGCTCCGTAATGCCCAATCGCATGGCAATGGCCTTATTGGGGGCACCATCACGGACGAATGCCAGCGTCTCGCGCTCTTTCTCTGTCAGGCTGTCGAACCGCTGCTGGAACTCCTTCCAATTGGCGGCTTCGATGCGCCGCTGGCGATCGGTGGCCAACGCCCGCTGAATCCGTTCGAGCATTGTCTGGGCGTGAAAGGGCTTTTCGATGAATTCCGCGGCACCCGATTTCAGGGCTCGTACGGCCATGGGCACGTCAGCATAGGCGGTGATGAAAATGACCGGCAATTGCGAACCGGCCGCCGTCAGTTTCTCAAACAGATCCAGCCCGCTCATCCCCGGCATGCGGACGTCACACACCAGGCAACCCGGTTGATTGATATCCAGTGCCAGCAAGAACTCCGCCGCGGAACTGAAAGCTCGGGCGGTCAACCCGACGGTCTGCAACAAGTACAGCAATGATTCCCGCGAATCGGCATCGTCGTCCACGACATAGATCAGGGATGGGGCTTCAAACATGAACGCTCTCCTCCCTGGCTTCCGACAGGATGGCCTCTACGGACTGTGGCTGCGTCGACAGTGTGAAGCGGAATGTGGCTCCGCAATCGCCGTTGTTGAACGCTTCAATTGTTCCGCCGTGTGCTTCGACAATATTGCGAGCGATCGCCAGGCCCAGTCCCAACCCATCGCTCCGCGTCGAATAGAACGGTTCGAAGACCCGCTCGGCATCCGATCCCACCAGCCCCGTGCCACTGTCGCGGACCGATACTCGTGCGAATTCGGGTGCCGCGAGCTCGGTGGAGATCCGAATTCGGCGATCCTGCACGGAATTCGACTCGACGGCCACGAATGCGTTTTGAATCAGATTGGTCAATACCTGCTGAACCTGGATCCCATCGACCGGTAGCAGCGGCAAATCGGCAGCCAGAACGAATTCGATCGTGACTTCGCGACGCTCGGCTTCCGGACGGCAGAGTTGCTCAACATCGCGGACCAGGTCGTTGAGCGATTCGAACTGCACTTCGTGCGGCTTCCGTTGTGAGAATCGCCTTGCTCGACGAATAATCTCGCCCCCCCGAATGGCCGCGGACAAGATCCGCTGCACTGGCACTTGTAAGCTCTCGCCGGCTGGACCATCGCTCTCCAGCAGCTTCAAACAACTACTGGCATAGTTGGCAATCGCCGCCAGCGGCTGGTTGACTTCGTGAGCCAGCCCGGCCGCCAGTTCGCCCATCGATTTCAGGCGATCAGCGTGCGTCAATTGATCCAGCAAATCACGAGACCGCCGTTCAGCCTGCTTGCGGGCCGTGATATCAGTCACGACCAGCAGGAATCCCTGCTGCGTCCCCTGATCGTCAAACAACGGCTGTGCCGAGGCCATCGATTCCGTTCGCTTGCCTGCGCCACCGATTCCCGTCAATGCCAGCTCTACCGGATCCGAAGACTCGGTGGAATCAGTCAGCAACTGAAAGTAGCGACTGCGATCCGCCTCGACGACAAACTGAGCAGCCCGGAGTCCCAGCAGTGTCTCAACACTCAGGCCAACGATCTCGCAAAATCGGCGATTGGCAAATTGAATTCGGCCGACGCCATCATGCACGATCAAGCCTTCACTCATCGATTCCACCAGCCGCCGATATTCCGCATCGGAGGTTGCAAAGCTCTGGCCGACAGCAGCTACCGCCGGACGCACCACCAGCCATTGAATGGCAATTAATACGGTCAGGATCGTGGCAACAATGCCCCAACCCAGCGATTGCAATTGCCAGACATGACCACGAGCATTCGAATCGTACAATCCCACCAAAGCCTGCATTTGCTGCAGGAAACGGTCTTCGTGTGCCATCACACGATCGATGGCAGCATGTTGGGATGGGGTGAGTTCCTGCCCGTCGTCACCACCAGGCGGTATCAGTTCTTTCGCGGCGGACAGAATCGCCAGAAAGTCCGGTTCGATCTTGGCAAACGCGGCAATCACTTCAGCACTATTCTCACCCGGCAACCGTAGTTCAGAGTCTCCATGCTGCAGGCCGCGATGTGCCCGAGTCCATTCCGAAGCAATCGCCGACAACTCCAGACGGCGGTCAACACGGGCCTGTGGCGTCTGGCTGGTTTGCAGTGCCAGCACGGTCTTGGCCAGCTTCTGACTGAGCATCCGCTGTCGCCCGGCGATATTGATCACGGGCGCATCGGTTTCTAACCGGATCAAAGCCGGTTGCAACAAGACCTGATGAAAGACCAGCAACACCGCGACGATCGCTAATGCCGTCCAAGAGCGCATCCACAAACGGACGGCCGGATTCCGTGGTACGTTTCCTAATGGTGAGAGGCAGGATGAGTCGCTTACGGGTTTCACGCGAAGTGCCGACGTCTGTTCTAGGCACAAGCCCGAAGTCTCTAATGCGATGCTTAACACTGCTGGGCAGCAGCTTTCTGTTCCGTCAGATAAGCAACACATCAGAGCGGACTTGCGCGGTCCAATTACTATTAAACGCAATACCTATTCCCTCCGTTCATCATTGACGGTGGATTGCCTTCGATCGACGCCGCCCCCCGCCCCAGGACTCACCACAACTGACTTCAACACTGAGACTTACACTCCGGCATCATCCGCCGAAGGCACTCCACGGAACTTTTGATAGCAAGGCTCCGACGGTGCCCTTCTCGCATGCAATTGTGCCTTGATTCCGGGCAACAGCATAATTTCGACACACCGCCGCGATGGGTCCAATTGGTGTTTTGAGCCCCGTTTTGGGGGCTTACCCGGGAAGTTTCCCGCACCGCGACCTTCGCCTTCCCGAAGAGCAAGGGCGGAATTCGCTCCCGGCATTGGTTCACGGACCAGCGATTGCGTTGAGGCCTCGACGAGACGGTCTGAACGGGGACGTTGAAGAGTCCAGTTCGACCACCAGCGACCATGAGGAATCGCGAGCATGATCTCTTCGATGAATACGGACGAACGACTCACCATTGTTGTCATTGGCAACGGCATGGTCGGCCATCGCTTCTGCGAGAAGCTGACCGAACTGGATACCGACGGGCAATATCGCATCGTCACCTTCTGCGAGGAACCGCGAGCGGCCTACGACCGCGTGCAACTCAGCAAGTATTTTTCTAAACGCGATGCCAAGGAGTTGATGCTGGCCGATCCTGACTGGTACGCCGAGCAGGATATCACCCTCTATCTGGGTGACAAGGTCGTCTCCATCGACCGGGCCCGACGAGTCGTCCAATCCGCTCAAGGTCGAGAGATCCCTTATCACGCAGTCGTCCTGGCGACCGGTTCTTCGCCCTTCGTGCCGCCGACACCGGGTATCGACAAGCCGGGTGTGTTCGTCTACCGCACGATTGAAGATCTCGACCGCATGATCGCTCATTCAGCCGGAGCCAAGCGGGCAGCCGTGATTGGCGGCGGCTTGCTGGGGTTGGAAGCCGCCAAGGCAGTCATGGACTTGGGACTCGAGTCACACGTCGTCGAATTCGCTCCCCGTTTGATGCCACGGCAGTTGGACGATCGCGGCTCCGTGATCCTGAAGGACAAGATCGAATCGCTCGGCGTCCGCGTGCATCTTAATAAGTCGACCAAGCAAGTCCTGGGTGAATCGGGTGTTGAAGCGTTGCTGTTCGCCGATGACACGCGACTCGATGTCGATATGGTCGTCGTGTCCGCCGGAATCCGCCCGCGGGACGAGTTGGCCCGGGCCTGTGAGCTCGACCTCGGACCGCGCGGTGGCGTGATGGTCAACGACCGCTTGCAAGCCAGCGATCCCTATATCTATGCGATTGGCGAAGTCGCCCTGCACCGCGGCATGATCTATGGTCTGGTCGCCCCCGGTTATGAGATGGCCGAGATCCTGGCGACCAACTTCACCGGTGGCAGTCGCGATTTCCAGGGTGTGGATCTCTCGACGAAGCTGAAGTTGCTGGGTGTCGACGTGGCCTCGTTCGGCACGTTCGAAGGGGATGCCGAAGTCGCGAAGTCCATCACCTTTGAGGATCCCATCTCGGGAGTCTACAAGAAACTGTATGTGACCTCGGACGGAAAACATCTGCTCGGAGGCATGCTGGTGGGCGATGCTTCCGACTATACGCGGCTGCTCTCGATCTGTCGCAGTGGCAAACCGTTGTCCTTTCCCGCATCAGAGTTACTTGTCGGCAAATCCGCCGCCGACGCCGGTGCCGCGGACCTCGATGACGACTGTCAGATCTGTTCCTGCAACAACGTCTCCAAGGGCGAACTGTGCCAGGCCGTTCAAAGTGGTGTCACAACCATCGGCGAACTCAAAAAATGTACCAAGGCGGGCAGTGGTTGCGGTGGCTGCGTGCCGCTCGTGACCGACATCCTGAATGCCGAACTTCGCAAGGCAGGCCGCGTCGTCGATCAATCGCTGTGCGAACACTTCAAGCACACACGTCAGGAACTGTTCCAGATCGTCAAGGTAAAGGAAATTCGCACATTTGCCGACTTAATCGCTGGACATGGTCAAGGCGCCGGCTGCGAAATCTGCAAGCCCGCGGTCGCATCGATTCTCGCCAGCCTGTGGAATGAAAACATCCTCGGCGAACGAGCCACGTTGCAGGACACGAATGATCGCTTCCTGGGGAACATCCAACGCGGCGGGACGTACTCCATCGTACCGCGCGTCGCCGGGGGCGAGATCACTCCTGACAAACTGATCGTCCTGGGACGCATTGCCAAGCAATACGGTCTCTACACGAAAATCACCGGCGGCCAGCGAATCGATCTGTTTGGTGCTCGCGTGCAACAATTGCCGGAGATCTGGGACCAACTAATCGCCGCCGGTTTTGAAAGCGGCCATGCCTACGGGAAGTCGCTACGCACGGTCAAAAGCTGTGTCGGATCGACGTGGTGCCGCTATGGGGTCAAGGATTCGGTCGGTTTCGCCATTCGGATCGAGAACCGCTACAAGGGCCTGCGATCACCGCATAAGCTCAAGTCAGCCGTGTCAGGTTGCACGCGTGAGTGTGCCGAAGCCCAGAGCAAGGACTTCGGCCTGATCGCCACCGAGAAGGGTTACAACCTCTACGTCTGCGGCAACGGCGGCACCAAGCCACGACATGCCGATCTGCTGGCCGGAGACCTCGATGAAGAAACCTGCATCAAGTACATCGACCGCTTCCTGATGTTCTACGTCACGACCGCCGACCGGTTGACTCGGACGTCGGTCTGGCTCGAAAAGATGGAGGGGGGAATCAACGCCCTCCGAGAAATCATTATCGAAGACAAGCTGGGCATCGCCGAACATCTCGAAGAGATGATGCAGAACGTTGTCGACACGTATCGCTGCGAATGGGCGGAAGTCGTCAAAGATCCCGCAAAACGCCGCTTCTTCACGCAATTCGTCAACACCGATGAGACCGAACCGGACATCGAAATCGTCTACGAACGCGAGCAATCGCACCCCGCGCCGTGGCCAACTGACGACGTCGTCCTCACCCAGTTGACGCTGCCGAAACCAGCAACCAACGGGTCGCTCAAGACGTGGACCCGCGTCGGATCGGTCAACGACTTCCCCACCGAGGGAGGCTCGGCCATTCGCTACGGTTACATGCAATTGGCCGTCTTCCACTTCGCCAGCCGCGGCGAATGGTACGTCACGCAGAACATGTGCCCGCACAAACGCGAATTCGTTCTGTCCCGCGGCATCCTGGGCGATCAACAAGGAGAACCAAAGGTCGCCTGCCCCATGCACAAGAAGACGTTCTCATTGAAAACCGGCGGCTGCCTGACCGGCGAGCCTTACTCCATTCAGACCTTCCCTGTGAAGGTGGTCGGGGACGACGTCCTCGTCTTGCTGCCACCACCGGGCGACTTAGCAAACTCACCCGCAGTCGTGCAACGAGAATGCGGTTCGGCGTGCGAGATGTGTACGGTGTGACGCTCGAGTTACGGAAAAACTGCTCCCCTCGCCCTGGTACTCCGGGGAGAGGGGTTGGGGG
>JAKFVC010000225.1 GCA_021732415.1 Planctomycetaceae bacterium | reverse complement strand
CGGAACACTTCCAACCTTCGACGCTCTTTCTGACTCAGACGCAGTTTGCCCATCGGTCCCTCAGAAACGTCACCATTGTGACATTTCTAAATGGCTCGCGATGTGACATTTCTAAATGGCCCTGACAGTAGTCAGGCAGGCCAAGCTGGCACCTGGACTCTACGGAATCGAGCCCATTTGCTTCGCAAGAGGGCCAGTGGATCAGGCAGTAACTGATCTGCTTACAAGGCTTTAGATTTGACCAGCCAATCCAGAGCCAGCGCCAGTGCCGCCGGCAGCGTCTGCGCGAGAATTGTTATTGGCACCTTGACCCCCTTAATCGATTTCCAGGGGAGCGTACACGCGCCAAATATGCCGGCAATAATGATACAGCCTAGGAAGTACGCGCGAATCTGAAAACCGCTTTCGTTCGTCAGCATTCCCCACATCAAACCGGCTGCGATGAAGCCATTGAAAAGTCCTGCATTGCGGACAATCGGACTGGCATGGACTGCCTGCCCCTCAGCAAAACCCAAGTCGGATTGCAGCGTTTGCAGAAACTTGGGTGTATGCGGAGCCCAAGGAAATATTTCACAGGCCATGATCAGAAAATGAATGCCCACTACGAGCCAGAGTACGCCAAGTGCCAAGCCTACCATGCGATGTCTCCTGCGTGGGTTCCGATTTCCTGGATCTTTCGACGGCGCGCGTTGATCAATTCGGCCAACGCGCGATATGCCACACTTGTTATCTGCTCAGGCGTTCCAATCAAGTTTGATTGTGCCAATTCGCGGACTGCCCCGCAACCGTCCGTAACGGATTTTCATCCAATCCCAGTTGAACCGCAGGGACCTACTCCCATAAGTCCCATTCCTCTCTTCAAACAAAAAAAGCAGGGTGTGCAGGACAAATCCCACACACCCTGCTCC
The DNA here is from genome assembly GCA_021732415.1 of Planctomycetaceae bacterium. GTDB lineage: Bacteria > Planctomycetota > Planctomycetia > Planctomycetales > Planctomycetaceae > JAKFVC01. Next base: position 19,474 of record JAKFVC010000225.1, on the reverse strand, counting down.
ATGATCTGCCATCACTTACCAGACGTCGCTTAGTTCGTCGTTAAGTGTTCGAAATTCATGATCTTCGACTTCACCTTCTTAGCCAGCGGCAATCCCGAGTACTCAGCGATCGACAGCGGGCTGGCGTTGAACGTGTCGTCTCCGGAACCACCGTCGAACATGAACTTGGCGGCACTGTTGAAGGCTGGCGAATCGGCGTTCGGTCCGATGAACAACAAGTCGTTCCCGGCCCCCAGGGCAATGAAGACCGTGTCGTTGAGGATCGCGGTTCCGGTCGTGGCGATCCGTACCGTATCGCTGCCCGCACCCGTGTCGATCCGGGTCACCCCGTTGACTCGGAACGTGCCGGCGGTGTCGGCCAAAGCCATGGTGTCGGTGCCACCACCCAGATCTAAGTAGTTGAAGCTACCGACCGTCAGGTTCTGCAGGCTCACCGTCGACGATCCCGTTCCATCCTGCACAACCAGGCCCTTGGAAATCGTCGACAACGCCACATTGCCAATCGTCAACGAAGTGTTCCCGGTGCCCACTTCGTAGATATTGACACCGGTCCGACCGCTGACAGTCGTCTGGTTCATGAGGACCGACCGAGTCCCGGTTGAGGACTGATTGGTGATCTGCAGATTGCCCGAGATCGAGTTCGCAGCGTTCGCTCCGAACGTCAGGCCCGTCCCACCGGCACCAGTCGCCTGGTCATTGATCGTCACGTTACCAACCGCGTTCGCACCGAGGGTCGTCAGGCGATCGATGCCGATCGTCGTCGTACCTGCCGTGCCGTTCGAGATCACCAGGTTGCCGGTGACGGAAACGGCCGAGGCAACCGCCGCACCACCGATGGCCACGGTGTTCGTAGTCGTCGCGGTCCCGTTATTCAAATTGATGCCCTTGGTCGACGACAATCGCGTGGCGTTGATCACATTCGTCCCGGTGCTTGCCCCGTTGGTCGCTGTCACCAGTCCCAGGAACGTATTGGCCAATGCTCCGTCGAACGTGATCGTATTCGCCGGGCTGGCACCGTTGGTCAGGTTGGTCGCCGAGTTACCACTATCCGTGATGTCCGTGATCGTGATGCCATTGGTGTTGGTCGCGGTCCCGTTCTTGATGGCGATCGAACCCTTCAACTGCAGGCCACCCGTCGTGCCGACAATCGTCACGGCATTGGTGAGATTATTGCCGTTGGTGATCGTCGTCGCTCCATTCACCGATTGAGCCGTCGTGGTGTCAATCGTCACGGCCGCTGCACCTGAGCCGCTGCCATTGGTCACAGTCAGGAAGCCACCCACGCTGGTGTTGTGCAGTCCGACCGTGTAGCTGCTGGCGCTGGCCGTCTGATTAATGATCAGATTGCCAGTCACCATATTGGCCGCGTTGACCCCCATCGCGACCGTCTGGGCCGCCGAACCGCCGTTGGTCAACGTCACGTTGCGAGTCGCAGTCAGGCGGTCCAGGCTGATGGTCTGGATGAGGCCTGTCCCCGTATCAATCGTAACGTCGCGAGCCAGCAACGTATCGTTCGCAGCGGCACTACCCAACGTGACGTTGTCGGTCCCCGCACCCCCGATGATCGAGATATTCCCAGTCATCTTCAGCCCGGCTGTGGCGATGGGCGGCGTGGCGGAATCGATCGTCGTCACCGTGTCGTCGTCCGAGCCCAGGTCAATCGTCAGATCACCGCTGTCGTACGTCGCATTGGCACCAACTCCGCGGATCAGGACCTTATCCTTGCCGTTACCAAGCTTGATGGTGATGTTACCCGTCACGGTGTAAGGGCCAGCCGCCTGGACGTTGGTCGTCAGGGGTCCGGAGAAGTTCGACACGTCGTTCCCGATGAGAGTCAACTGATTGGTACCGGTGAAGGACAACGTGATGTCGTCGTTCCAGCCAGTTCCATCCAGCGTCAGATCACCGTTCACGCCCTGGGTCACCACGATCGGCGGAGTCATGACGGTCAACGAGACGTCATTTCCGTCACCATAGAAGATTGGGGTCGAAGGAGAAGAAGTCGTGTTATGGAACTCGACGTACGAGACGCGAAGACGTGCTCCCGTGTTGTAGATCGAGCCTTCCGGATGTGCTTCAAAGGTCCCCACGACAGGGCCCGCTCCGGTCTTATTGATAATGGAGAAGCGGTCATAGGGCTGAGCGCCGAAGCCGACTGTCGGGGTCAACGTAGCGCCGCTGGCACCGCCGAGATCGACGGCTCCCGATACAACCAGTTGGTCATATTGGGTTCCGGCGTTGAGGCCGTTCAGGTCAACATCCAGGAACGCGGTCGTCGAGAACGTGACGGACGCGAGGGTCAAGGTCCCCGGCCCGGCCACGCCCGGGGCAACCCGTGCGGTATTGTTAACGTTCAACGGACCGGCAATGGAGCCCGTGCCCCGCAGAATCGCCGAGTTGTTGATATTCGTGATTCCCGTGCTCAGGGAGCCCGTCAACATCAAAGTGCCCGCGTTGATGTTCGTCGTGGTCGTGTAGGTATTCGCCAGATTCAGGGCCAATGTCCCCGAACCGAGCTTGGTCAGGCCACCGATGGTGCTCAGCAGGACGCTTTGCGTAATCGTGCCATTGCTGCTGACGGTGTAGGTACCCGTCACATTCGCGGCCCCGATGTCGAAGCCGGCATCGTCACGAATGGTGACATCGTTGCCGCTGATGATGACCACTGTAGCGAAACTGTTGGCATTGTCCAAAACGATGTTGTTGGCCCCACCGGCAGTCAGGGTCGTTGTGCCGGTGACCTGCACCACACCGATGTCGGTGATTGTGCCGTTCGCTGTCACGACCAGCGCACCCGTGATCGTTGAGTTTCCGAAAACGATCGCGTTCGTGTCATTCAACGTCACATCATTGGCCGTCGAGATGCTCACCGCACCGGTGAAGTTATTGGCCGCCGCATCGAGGACGATGTCGTCGGCCGCTTCCAGTGCCGTGGTCCCCCCCACCGTGATGCTGCCCGTCGAATCTGTGACGTCGTCCACCCCGGCATCCAGGTCGGCATTCCCAGTCACTGCCACTGCCCCGGTCAGGTCGATGTCGTCCGCATCGACGACCAGGTTGCCGGTCACCGTCGAGGCGCCCAGCGACAGATCGGTGGCATCCACCAATGTCACATCATTCGCGGCAGAGATGCTCACCACATCGGTGAAGTCATTGGTCGCCGCATCGAGAGTAATATTCCCCGTGCCGGCATCTAATGTCGTCGTGCCAGTGACCGTGACAGATCCAGTGCTGTCGGTGATCGCTGCCCCCGCGCCACCATTGGCGTTGACGTCAACGATCAACGTGCCACCGACCGCCGCGGCACCAGCAAAGTCCACCGCTCCGCCGGCGTCGATGGCGACCGCGCCTGAGGCGTTGAGCGTTGAGAATGTCACGTCGTCGTCATCATCAATCGACAGTGTGGTGGTGGCTGTCACAGTGACATTGCCACCGAAGTCGTTGTTCACGTCGGTCAGAGTGATCGTGCCAGTTGCGGTGGCGTTCAGCGTGGTCGTCCCGGTAACCAGGATCTCCGCCGTCTGATTGATCGTGCCGGCCGTGACGCTCAATGCGTCCGTGATCGTGACCGACGCTGTGGGGCTGAAGGTGACCGTATCGTTGGCGTCACCGGCGATTGTCAAGTCCGTGTTCGCATTGAGTACCAGGTCCTGGACTGTAATGGTTTGAGCCAAAGCTCCCGTGTTGATCGTGATGGAACCGCCAGCGGCCGGGTATGCGAAGTCCGTTTGCTCAAACGCCGGCAGCGTGGTCGTCAACCGGGCCAATCCGGCTCCCAAGTCATCGAGCGTGATGCTGGCATCAGCCGTGTTCGGCAGATTGAAGATCACGTTGGTCGGCGTGCCGTCGTTGGTGATGGGTTCCAAGCCGGTGTAAGTAATCGTGTGATTCGTCCCGTCATTCAACACGATCGAACCATCATTGGCGTTCGTATAGTTATAGGTGTGCGTCGTGAACGTGCCACCCACATTGATGAGATTGATTCTGTCGAAGCCGGCACCGCCGTTGAATGTCAGACCGGTCAACGGAATTGGGTCGCCACCCGTAAAATTCACGTTCAAGGTGTCGTTGTCAGTGCTGCCGTTGATCGTGAGATTCTGGATGCCAGCCAAAGGCCTGGAATCAATTACAACACCGTTGAGCAAGACTTCCAGCGTATTTCCCACAACAACCAGCTGGAACACATCCGGGTTGCCATCGGGAGTGGGGGCCGGAATGTTGACGATGGGTTGGTCGACGCGAATGGCGACATCGTTGCCATCTCCACCATGATAGGTAATGCGAGCCGTCTTACCGGATCCACCGAAGTTGGACGAGATAATCGCACCGTCAGCCAGGGTGGCAAAAGTGCCCGTGACCTGGTCTGCTGCGCCGTCATTGTCGATCAGGATGATCTCGGCCCCGTCCGCCGGAACGAACGCCCCGACGGTGAGGCTCAGCGTGGCGGTCGTCCCGAGGGCGACCGTGCCGTTGACGTCCAACAGGTCGTGGCTCGCCACGCTGCTGATATCGAGTGCCAGAGTTCCGGCCCCAGTGAATTTCAATCCGTCGGGTGTCACTCCGCCACCGTTGTTGGTCGCATCGCCGATGACCAGGGTCCCCACGGTACCGGTTCCCAGTGCGTTGAGCGTTCCAACACCACCGTCCATCACGCCATTCACAGTGCCGCTAAGATTCGCCACCGCGCCAGTTGCCAGTTTCAACAATCCGACTTGGCCACTGATGGTTTCGGTGTAGGTTCCCGTGAGAACGTTAACGGCTCCAGTGTAGATGGGTACGGCTTGTGAGTTCTGGAGATTGATGGCTTCTTGAATGCGTCCTCCGGCGACTTGGATGCCGAGCGAATGGACCGTGAATGATGAAGCATCAACCTGGAAGCCCACCGCCACATTGGACTCGTTGTTGTCGAGCAGTGGCGTGAAATCGACAATCGCTGCGCCGGCACCAAGAATCGTGGCGGAAACGGTCGCGGGAACGCTGCTACCCCAATAGACTCCAGACGCGTCAATCGTCAATGCGCCATCGTCATTCTGAATCGCCGCGGTTCCACCCGAGATCTGATTGCCGGTCAGCGTCAAGGTGCCGGTGTAGCCTCCTGCGCCAGGTCGCACTCCAAATCCACTCGCTCCGGCGACAAACTTATTACCGGTGACGGTTACGTTGCTGTTCGCGCCGCCTGCATCATTGCGCACTCGTAAGGCGGAAAATCCGGAAGCCACGCCGTTCACTTCATTATTGGTGACGACGATGCCGCTCTGATTCCCTCCCAGTACAATACCGCCGGCAGCTGAATTTGTGATCACATTACCAGTGATCTGGCTACCCGACTGGGTATCCAAATAGATTTGGCTGTCCATCACATTGTTGGACACAATGTTGTTGCTACCGGACGAATTAATGTTGATAGCCGTATTCGTGATGTTCACCAACTTGTTGCTATCGATTGTCGAGTTAGTCAACCCGAAATCAGTATAGATGCCTGATCCGGCAGCAGGACCGGCAATGTCAATGTCGCGGATCAAGTTGTACTGGATAACGGCAGAGTTGCCTTGCGGCGTAATTCCGATTGAAGCATGCTGAATAATATTGTGGCTGATGTTCAAGCCGGTCAGCCCGCTCGATTGAACTGTCGTTACCGCGGCACCGTAGCCGTTATTGAATACCGAGATGCTTGCATCAGCGGTCATTGAAAAGCCATCGACGACAATCGTCTTATTCGCCGCGCTGATCCGGACGATTCCGCCCAGACCACTACCGTCGATGACGGACTCGTTCGCGCCGCGCCCCGTTCGTGCATCCACCCCGAACTGATTCCCCTTAATCGTCAACGTCTTGTCAATCAGCACGAATTCATTGTATGTGCCGTCGGCGACTTGGATCTCATCTCCGTCGACTGCATGCGAAACAGCCGCGCTGATCGTCGTGAAGAGTGTGCTGTTTAACGTCAGCCCACCTTGCGGGGCCAAGGTCCCGCCCACCGGAGTGAAGTTTGTCACACCACCGGGCGTGTTATCGACATAAAGCGTACTGAGCAGCACGCGGTCTTCCAGGCACTCCAATTGATTCAGCACGGCGCGGGCACGGCGTTTCGCCTGGACAGAGCTCAACTTCCGGGTTGTGGGTGACTTGGAGAACAGCGACAGCCAGGGGGTGAGACGCATGAGAATCGTTCCGCGTTTATGATTGAGGGCGTCGCTTCGAGGCTTGATCTGAACTCTCAGATTCCGCCGAGGCACACACCCAGTGATGGATACAGAAAAACTTCCGCCTGGTTTCCTGCGTCGAAGAATCGCACCTTCGAACGCAGCTCGCACACGACCCTGGGATTCGCGACACATGTCGTTCGAGTCCGCGCAACGCGAGACTCGGGAACTGTGTGGACCAGCCATCCGTGACGAGCGAACTCAACTGCCAGAACTGTCCGCGAACCTGTAGCCTGACTCTCCCAATCGGGGAGCCTGCGACTACAAGGGATCGGACTAGTTCTCGACGCCGCCATCAACAGTGGCCGTGCAGAGTTGGAAGGTGTCGGCGACTTGATTGCCGACTTCGCAGAAGTCTTCCACATCATCGAAGACGGTCCCGGCAACGCTGGCCGAGTGACCGGTGAGACCTGAATAGCTGTAGTCCTGATTGATGTTGCCGATCGCGTCGGCGATGTCATCCAGTTCGCTGGTGATCGAGTTGCGGAGGGTATTCAAACCCACCAGCAGCCCCAGAACCAGCATTGTGGCGATAAGTACGAGTTCCGACGAGACAATGAAGCCCGACTCGTCCGACATGAACTTCTGAAACATGAAAAAACGCTCCGAATTGTGTGTGACACTGACAACATGAATGGAAGTTGAGTGACCAGATTCGACCCTTCCAAGGCAGTCGAACCAGTTGCGCACGGTGGGCGCGACTTCGTCCCGGTGGGATGAGAAGCTAAAGACATACAAGGCAAATTGGATGCCACAACTAGTGAACATGCCGGTGCCAAATGACTTTATACGCTTTTTTCACAATTGAGCGTTTCGATGTGCAGATTCACACGCTTTTTCGATAGGGGAATTCACCTAGATTCAGCCGTCCCCGGCACAATGAAACACCGGTCAGACCGCTCTTACTACCTGCGGAGGGGTATACCTCGAGGCATACAGCCGACTCTGAAGTGGACGAATCAAGACCAGCGCATACGCAGAAACGCGCGACTCCACCCTGGCGCAAACGATTGTTATCATACGATCCATACGTATCTATAGTATTTTATGACCATGTATATACGACAGACCATTTTCGAGTACTTAATGTTTGGGGTAACATCAACGGTCACTCGGGCGGCACACCCTGACTAATCAGGACGTTAGGCGGCTATGTCCCACCTTCTTATTGATGCGCAAATCTCACGTATCGGGCCTGCATTGCAGCAGCTCGTGGAGCGGCTGCGACAGTTGGGCTACGAATTTGCCGACCCTGCGGCTGTCTTTCCCGGGCCCGAATCCACTGTAAACACCAGCATTCGTCGCATCGAATCTGAAATCGGGACCGTACCCTACGCACTGGCCGCGTTCTGGCGACGGATTGGCAGCGTGAACCTATGCGGTTCACATCCCGACTGGCTGGGGTGTGAGTACCCAGATCCGCTGGAGATCGACTCTGCCTCACAGGCGGTTGCCGAGCTGGATGAATTCATTGCAGATCGTGAAGAGCGAATGCGATATAATTTCCGGTATCTGATTCCCATTTCTCCCGACGATTATCATAAAGAAGATGTCAGCGGGGGGATGTGGTATAACGTGTCCTGTCCCGCCACTGCTGACGATCCAATCATCAATGATGAACGACACAATGTGACGTTCTTGAACTACTTGGAACTGGCTCTGAGCTTGGGCGGTTTCCTCGGACTGGATCAATCACCTGGCCACAATTGGCCAATCCACGAATTGGCGATCAGACTAAAATTATAAGCCTGACAAGCGGTTCAACCCGACGTGCGCCGCGGACGTGTTTGGGATACAATTGGCGGTCACTCGCACGGTGCACGCGGGTTATGAACAGACCAAGCGCAGAGGAGTGACTGACCACTTCATCAAAAGCGAGCAAACTTCTCTTCGAGCACCCAGACTCGGAAGGCGAATTTCAAGACACGGTACAAGAGACGGTAAACGACCAGACTAGCCCCGGAAAGCATGAGGATGCTATTCGCGGTGCGATGCCCGCGGCGCTTGCGAGCCAAACCCACGGCGAACATCAGTGGTGCCGCCACGATGCACAAAGCGATGTCTTCCAGCGTCAAGTCTTGTTCTCGCGGATTGCTCCACCAATCACGTGACAGCAGACGCAGGGATTTCTTAGGCGAAGAATCGATGTCAGGACTGCAATAGCCGCAACGAGCAAGGCCGGGCTCAATCTCCTCGCCGCACACAGGACAGCGACGGTCGTCGGCGAGTGTGAACCCCCGCCGTTGGATAGGTTCGTGGGTCACCGTCGCTGATACCGCGGTCCCCTCCTCGACATCCTCAATTGGCGGTGGTTCCTCAGCATTGGGAATCTGGATCATGTCGCCGCAATGCGAACATTGAGCTCGTTTGCCCGCGGCCGTATCGCGGACTCGCAGCACTGTTCCACAGCCAGCACAGAGGACAGAAATCGGCATGATCAGCGGCCCTCACGGTCACGACGAGTTCGTTGCGACAGATTCGTTAAGTTAGAGCGATTCTATTGTAGAAGTAACCCAACAATCTACACGGCAGGGGAACGCCCTGTATCCATCCGTTAGTGCTATGGCGAAGACACATATTCCCCCAAGCCGGGATCAATCATTCCACGCATCTCATCGAAAGTGTAGACTGGGCTGACGAGAAATTCAGTGCAGGCGATGACGAGGCTCGATATGGACAAGGCTCGGGTGACCTATGCGCAGACAGTTCGTGCTGTTGTTCCTGTGGCTGCTGGTTGCGGCAAACGTCGCACTCGCCGCCAGTGAGCCCGTCTTTCGGCTGGCCACATTCAGTTGCGATGTCACACCACCGCTGGGGCATCCGCTGTTGGCCGGCGCGACGATCGCACCTCCGGTCAAACGGATCGACGATCCGCTGTTTGCCCGCGGGTTCGTGCTGTTGGGTGCCGAGAAACCCCCCGTGCTGGTGTCTGTCGATTGGTGCGAGATCCGCAACGATGCGTACGATCGTTGGCGCGACGTCCTCGCCGAGGCAGCCGGAACGGACCGAGTCCGAGTCCTGGTGACGGCCATCCATCAGCACGACGTTCCGCTACCAGATTTAGAAGCCCAGCGAATCCTCGAACGGCACGGCGCGAAGGCCAAGATCTTCGATCTGGAGTTCCACGAGAAGACCGTGCAGGCCGTCGCGAAGGCGCTCCGCACGTCGCTGGCTGAGGCTCGTACCGTCACCCACATTGGGACCGGACAGGCTACGATCACACATCTGGTCTCGAATCGGCGCTATGTTGATGCGGCGGGAAAAGTCTGGTTCGACCGCAGCAGCATGAGCGGCGGGAAGGCAGCCCAGGCCGAGTCCGCGGAAGGACTCGTCGATCCTCAATTGAAGACGCTCAGCTTCTGGAACGGCGACACTCCTCTTTGTGCACTACACGTATTTGCCATCCATCCCATGAGTTACTGGGGCACTGGTTGGGTGACCTCGGATTTTCCCGGCCTGGCCCGCGAACGCCGTCAGGCGGATGATCCGCAGGTCTTCCAGATTTATGCGTCGGGAGCCAGTGGCAACGTGACGGCGGGGAAATTCAACACTGGCAAGCCAGAAAACCGGCCCGTGCTGACCAACAAACTGTATGAGGGGATGGTCGCCGCCTGGAAGGCAACTAAGCGACAACCACTCACAGCGGCCACTTTCCGAGCCCCACCGTTACGACTTGAGCCTCGCAACGACGCGGGATATACCGTGGAAGACATGACGCGGCTGCTGTCCCATCCCGACCCGAGGAAACAGAACGTAGGGGCATTGGGGCTCAGTTGGCGGAAGCGAGCGGATGCCGGACATGTGCTGGAAATTCCGGCCATCGACTTCGGTCCCGCGTGCCTCATGCTGTTGCCCGGCGAGTCGTATCTGGAGTACCAACTCCTCGCCCAGAAGCTACGGCCCGACGCCTTCGTAGTGGTGATGGGCTACGGAGAATCGGCTCCAGGATATGTCGGCACGGATCGAGCCTGGGACGAGGACGACGGTAATCTTCACGACTGGTGCTGGGTGGGACGTTCCGAAGCCGCGATGACCAAGGCCATCCATGCGGCGCTCAACGTTAAGGAGAAGTAGGGCGTAGGTCAGGCTGTGCCTGACACTCTTTACTATTCAATTATTTTCCAATCTGCGTCATCTGCGAAATCTGTGGATTAAACAACTCCTAATTTCCGAGCTAGAAGCCGCTGACGAAGAATATTATCCACAGATTTCGCAGATGACGCAGATTCAATCAGAGTTGCGTCAGGCACAGCCTGACCTACCCGGTACTCCGACATAAAGAAACTCGACACGGTCATGCCCGACACAGTCCTTAACGCAATTCGCGAACTTCTCACCCAGCATGGTGTGACCTTCAAGGAGAAGGAACACCCGCCGACCTACACTTCCGAGGAGTCCGCGGCCGCGCGGGGAGAGGAACTGGGGGTCGGTGCGAAGGCCTTGCTGTTGCGAACCAATGACGTGTTTCGCCTGTTTGTCATCCCGGCCGATCGGAAGCTGGATTCTGGGGCTATCAGGCGGGAATTGCAGGTTAAGAAGACCCGCTTCGCGACCCCCGAAGAGCTTCAGGAATTGACCGGGCTGGTTCCCGGATCCGTTCCCCCGTTTGGGCCTCCGGTTCTTCCGTTTGAATTATTTGCGGACGAGGCGATTGGCGCCTTGCACAACCGGGTGGCTTTCAACGCGGGATCGTTGACGCATTCCATCATCATGCAGGCCACCGACTGGGAAGGACTTGCTCGGCCCAGGCGGTTCTGTTTCAGCAAGCTCCAAGATTCCTGATCGATCGCATCGTCCTGCGGTCGTCTCACGCTACTGTCTTTCAATCTCCCGGGCGATCTCCAGCAGACCCAATAATGTTTCTTCAGACTCGACGGATTCGCGTAGCGGAATAGGGAAGCGATCTTGAATGAGTTGCTTGAGAATCGGCACCGAGCGTGTCAGGCCGCCTGAGACTGCAATGCCGGAGACGGTGAGCTCGGGGCAGAGGCGTGCGGCGCACAGCGAGTAATTATCGGCCATGTTGCGGAAGGCGGCATGAAAGAGATTGCCGACTGACAGATTTTCGGTGGTGATCCCGTCGATGCTCCCCTGGCTGCCGAGAGGGCCGGAAAAGAATGCCAGGTTGGCTTGCAGGCCGCCCGCGTCGTTTCTCGCGGCACTTTGTGAGATTGTCTCCCACGGACGATTCAGGGTGATCCCTTCGGCTCGAGAGAGTTCCGTCAATAAGTCGAACAATACGTTTAGTGAACGACCGGCAGGCAGGTGGGTGATCGTATTAAGGAAATCTCCACCAAAGTAGCGTCGCGTTTGATAGGGGCCAGGTTCGAACTTGCCCGTGCGGCGACTCACTTGCGAGCCCGTTGAGACATTGAGGGACAGCTCGTCGCGTGTCAGTCCGACGCCGCGCAGCGCACATTGTTGGTCGCCGAATGACGGGTAACAGCGGAGAACGTGTCCGTCGATAGTACAGGTCCCCATCGGCGTCCGCGGATCGGCCAGCTGCGGCCAGCGAACATCTGCCAGTCCCAAAGCATCAAACGCCGGCCGATGCCACGTGCCCACCCGCAGGTCCAGCAGCCCGATGGCTTGAGTCGGATCCATCTGAGGCTGTGTGCCGCACAGTTGCCCCAGCACGTAGTCCGCGACGGTGGCAGGCATGGCATTGGCGGGAAGCTGTTTGTTTTCGGCGAGCCAGTACAACAAACTCGAGACCGATCCGGCTTGCAGTTCTTGCCCGACTTCGATGAGCTCGTTGCCACGCCAGATCGCTTTGATGGCATCGAGCGACGTGCCCTCCGCGGTCGGCGACTGCAAGGTCCGCTGGTCTCGCCATGAGAGATAGGTCGTCAATGCCCGGCCGCTGGAATCGACGAGAACCATGCCTCCCATCTGGCCAGAACAAAAGAGCGCTCGGGCGGCCGGGGCCTCGCGCAGCAGGCGTGAGATCATGCCTTGCACCACCGACACGATCTCCGCCGGCGGAATCTCGCAGTGCCCGGCTGGCAGTCCAGTCAGCGGGGCCGGAAACGGTTCCTTCAAAATGGAGCGAACCTCACCCCGTTCGAGATCCAGGACTGCACCTTTGACCGTCGTCGAGCCCACATCGAGGCCAAGACAAAGCATATTCTCTCCTGAGACCAAGGGGCGACGACTTAAAGTGTTTGTACCCAGCGGAATCGACGTAGCCGAAGTCACCTAGTTTAGGGAATATCCCCGACCGACTCCAACCTGGGTGTTTCCTGTTCCATATGTTGGCACGAGCACCACGATCGCGGCCAACTTGTCCCTACCATTGGCTGCTGAATTCCGCGCAATGCACGCGAATTACCCTATCTGGACCTCTGACAAAATCTCTAGAATAACGGATCAGTATTGTCCGATGGTTCAAAGAGGACGAACGGCCAATCACTTGGACTGAAGGCATCAGACATGCTCAGCATCCTCGGTCATGCGAAAACCTTGTGCGACGGCGTCACGCGGCGTGAGTTGATGCAGGTCGGCGGGCTGTCGTTGTTTGGCGGCCTGAATCTGCCTGGACTGCTCCGTGCGGCAGAGCAGTCTGCGTCTCGGCCCAATGGGCGGGCGAAATCGGTGATTCTGTTCAACTTGCTGGGTGGCCCCAGTCAGATGGACATGTTCGACATGAAGCCGGCCGCAGCGGTGGAGATTCGCGGCGAGTTTTCTCCCATCAGCACGTCCGTGCCTGGGTTGCAGATCTGCGAACACATGCCGAACATCGCCCGCATGATGCACAAGGCGGCACTCATTCGCACGGTGACGCACAACTATAACGCGCACAATCCGCTGCCGGTGATGACCGGTTGGGCCGGCGGCAACCCCGCGGCACTGACTCCCGATCCCAAGGACCCGCCTGATATCGGGGCCATTTGCCAGTACCTGGGGATGGGCCCGAAAGACCTGCCGGGATCGGTCTGCCTGCCCTGCTATCCCGGATGGGGAGAAAGCAGCATGTACCCGGGAATTCGCCGGCCGGGTCCTTATGGCGGTTTCCTCGGCAGTCAGTACGATCCGCTCTTCGCCCTCTGCAAGCCCACGTTCGACAAGAAGCGCGACCGGATGTATTACGGTACGGTCAAGCCCCTGGGTGAGCCGGTCATGCCCGGCTGCGATGGGCTGCCTGATATGACCGTGAACCGGCTCGGCAGCCGGCAGTCCCTGTTGACGCAGCTCGACGGCGAATTTCGTCGCGTGAATACGTCGAAGGCCGCCCATCGGCTCGACAAATTCCAGGAGCGGGCCTTTTCGCTGCTCTGTTCGAGCAACACGCGCGACGCATTCGACGTCTCCCAAGAACCGGCCGAACTGCGTGATCAATACGGCCGCAACCTATTCGGGTCGAGCATGCTAATTGCCCGCCGGCTGGTCGAGCGTGGCGTCCCCTTTATTAGTGTGCATGCCGAGAACTTTCTCCCCGACGGTTCCTTCACGTACGACATGCACGAAAACAACTTTAATATGTTGAAGCACTACAACCTGCCGGTGCTCGACCTGTGCCTGCCGGCCCTCGTCCACGATCTGGAGAGCCGCGGCCTGCTCGATTCCACGTTGATTTTCGTGATGGGAGAAATGGGTCGCAGCCCGAAGGTCAACGGTCAGGCCGGGCGAGACCACTGGCCGCAGTGTACCTTCTGCCTGATGGTCGGCGGCGGGATCAAGGGGGGAGCCGTCTACGGTTCGACCGATGCCATCGCCGCCTATCCCGCGAGCTGCCCGGTCTCACCGGGGGACATCGTGGCGACGATCTACCAGCAACTGGGGATCGACCCGCATCTGATGGTTCCCGACCCGACCGGCAGGCCGTTATCGATTGCTCACGGGGGTGAACCGATCTGGGATATCATTGGTTAGTTCGGCTACTATGAAGGAACACTGCATTGAAGACGCTGCGAGTTGCCACGTGTCAGTTTTCGGTGGAAGCGGATATCGATCACAATCGACGCTGGATCCTGCGGCAGATCGAGCAAGCCGCCGCCCAACACGCGCAGGTGGCTCATTTCTCCGAGTGTGCCTTGCCCGGCTACGCAGGGGTGGATATCCCCAACATCGCGGCCCTGAACTGGGAACAGCTCACCAGGGCGACGCGCGACATTCAGCAGGCGGCCAAACGGCATAAGATCCATGTGCTGCTGGGGTCGACTCATCGGTTGTCGGGGACTAACAAACCGCACAATTCGGTTTATGTCATCGACCCGAAAGGAAACATCGCTGCACGTTATGACAAACGTTACTGTACAGGAGAGTTTACGCCACGGCCGACGATGGACCTGTCGCATTATACCTCGGGAGATCATTTCACGACGTTTCGCGTCGGTGGCATCACCTGCGGCGTGCTGATCTGTTACGACTATCGCTTCCCCGAACTCTATCGCGAATACAAGCGACTGGGAGTCGATGTGATGTTTCAGTCGTTCCACAACGCCCGCACAACCGTCGTAGCCGATGAGCGGTACAACATTTGGAAGACGATTGTGCCCGCGACGATGTCGTGCCGTGCAGCCGAGAATCATTTCTGGGTGAGTGCCAACAACAGCACGGCTCGTCCCTCGCGATGGGCCAGTTTTGCGGTCCGCCCCGACGGCCAGATCGTTGGCCGGCTGTCGCTCCATCGGCCCGGCGTATTGGTCACCGAGATGCAAATTGAGAAGGGCCTCTTCTTCGACGCCCCCGGTCCCTGGCGCGAATCCACCATCAACGGACAGCTCCACAGCGGCAAACTGGTCACCGATCCCCGCTCGGCCGATCTCACGTGCTTGTAGGACTGCCGCCGCCGTTCGTGAGCGGAATGGCGCTAGCCACCGGTGCTTAGGTGCGCGGCTCAAGCCAAATAGCACTCGCATTGGCTGTCCGGCAAATCAGCCGCTGGGCGTTAGCCCACGGTTCGGACACCAATCGACTGGAATTTCCAGAAGAACCGGACGCTAACGCGTGCCGGCTGATCGGGTCGTGCCACAGATGCCAACCTAGGTTAGGCTTAAGTCGCCTGATCTGGGGCTGACCATCTATCACGCCCGCTGCCAAAGCGATACCATGAGTGTCGAGCGCCGAAATTCTGACGCTGTCCTCAAACAGGGAGAATTGATGCGCGAGCGGCCAAAGCCTCAAAAGTGGGTGGTCTACGAAACGGCAACCGGACCGAAGACGGGCATGAGATCCGTCTGTACGGCGGAAGAATGGAAAGCGGTCGAGTCCCGCGACCCTCTGGCTCATCGTATCGTCAGGGATGACATCACCGATGAGACCGAAGCGGAGAAGCTGGCTCGGGGAACCTCAGGAGATCTGAAAGTTCGCCCGAAGCCCCTGCGCCCGACATTCGAATAGTCGGCTCGTTCACATGGGCTTGGAACTCGTCGCATCCGGGGCTATTGAACATGGGGATCAAGGAATCCAACACGCCGATGAATTTGCGCTGCGGGTTGTTGGTTTGGCACTCTGGCCGGGTTGGTGGTTGGAGGTCGAATGCAGACAGGCTGGAAGCCTATCCTACGGGAGGGGAGTCGCCTAAAATCTGGGTCAGCGTCTGCCATTTCACTTACATTCGTGTGAGGAGCCGACATGCCTGCCACTTTGAAGGAGTTGACTGATTTCCTGGTCAACCTGGGAATTGGTCAGATCGCCCACACGCAAAAGAATTACCTGGGCCATCTCATCAACGTCCACAAGCTGATCCAGACGCTCGGATATGATGAGGACCTATGCCGGGCCGGGCTGTTCCATTCCATCTACGGCACGGAGAAATTCCAGGGATTCAAACTCCCCGTGGAAAGCCGCGCCGAATTGACCGAATTGATCGGCAGTCGGGCTGAGAGGCTGGCGTATTGGAATTGCTATATGGACCGGTCGTCCCTGGACGAGTTGCTCGCACAGTCCGCCGAACCGTACGTGCTCCGCCATCGTGAAAGCGGTGAGCTGATGCCGCTCACGCAACGCGAGTTTGACGACCTGTGTTGCGTCCATCTGATGGATTGGCTCGAGCAGGCACCGCGATCGCGCTTCGGGTGGGATTACCGACGCCAGGCGTATCGCAGCATGGCGGAACGACTGGGCGGCCGAGCCATCGAAACCTATGACCAAGTTTATGCCGAGGCGCCGGCCCCCGTGGCAGACGCTGCCAGCGTCTGCGTTCCGACACCGACTGCGACGGCAACGGGGCGAAATCCATAAAATAGAATGCCGATCCCGTCATCTCCTCAACGACTGCAGATAAATCTCCATGAGCGACTCGACTTCTCCCCTGCCATTTAAACCGAAGAAATCCGTGGCGCTGTCGGGCGTGGTCGCGGGGAATACCGCGCTGTGCTCGGTGGGGCGCAGCGGTAATGATCTGCATTATCGCGGGTACGATATCCTGGATCTCGCGACGCAATGTGAGTTCGAGGAGATCGCACACTTGCTCGTGCACGGTCACCTTCCCTCGGCGAAAGAACTCGCCACCTACAAGGCGCTCCTGTCGGCATCACGCGAGCTGCCCCCGGTGGTCTGCCAAGTTTTAGAATCGCTGCCGGCATCGGCCCATCCCATGGATGTGATGCGTACCGGCGTGTCCGCGTTGGGTTGTACTCAGCCTGAGGCCGCCAGGCGCGACGCGGAGAGTGCCCGCGAAGTCACGGACAAATTGCTCGCCTCACTCAGTTCAATGCTGCTGTATTGGTATCATTTCTCGCGCGATGGGCGACGCATTCAGGTTCAGACGGATGATGACAGCATCGGGGCCCATTTCCTGCACTTGCTGCATGGCACCCGGCCGAGCGAATCGTGGGTGCGCGCGATGCACACGTCCCTCAATCTGTATGCCGAGCACGAATTCAACGCGTCGACATTTACTTGCCGTGTGGTGGCTGGAACGGGGGCGGATATTTACTCGGCCATCACCGGCGGCATTGGTGCGTTGAGCGGTCCGAAGCATGGCGGGGCGAACGAAGTGGCCTTCGAAATTCAGCAACGCTATGCGACGCCAGACGAGGCGGAACAGGACATCGTGCGCCGTATCGCCGCGAAAGAGATCGTCATCGGCTTCGGGCATCCCGTCTATACCGTTTCCGATCCGCGGAATGAGGTGATTAAAGGGGTGGCTCGCACGTTGTCGGAAGAGGCCGGGGACATGCGGATGTTTCAGATCGCCGAACGGATCGAAAGTGTGATGTGGCGGGAGAAGAAGATGTTCCCGAACCTCGACTGGTTCAGCGCGGTGTCCTACCATCTGCTCGGAGTGCCGCTGCTGATGTTTACGCCGTTGTTTGTGATTGCACGGACTGCCGGCTGGGGGGCTCATATTATTGAGCAACGGCTGGATAATAAGATTATACGTCCGAGTGCGAATTATACTGGGCCGGAGAACTTGCCGTTTGTGCCGATTGATAAACGGTAAAATCAATGTAGAAGAATTCGTAAGAATTCTTAAGTTTTCCTATATGCGTCGGAAGCCTTCCGAAGTTTCGCTCCTGTGCCAGATGTCACATCGAATATGCATGCGGAGTCTGTCAGTTTGGGATCGGGCGTTCAAATTTCACAATTGGCCGCACGTCGATTGATTGTTCGAAGAATGGCTGACTGGCCAATTCTGAAATTTGAACACCCGACCCCTCTGCCTGCCACATCTTTCACCAAATAATGTTTCACCTGAGATCGCAACAATGTCCGCTAATGTTGATACGAATAACCGACCGGCCCCTGATGATGTGCTGGTGGCGATTGCACGCTATGTCTGTCAGTACCAGATTGATTCCAAGGAGGCCTTCGACACCGCACGCTATTGCCTGATGGATACGCTGGGTTGCGGTTTGCTCGCACTGCGTTTCCCTGAATGTACGAAACACCTCGGTCCGCTGGTGCCTGGGACCACGGTGCGTCATGGGGCTCGCGTGCCGGGTACTTCGCATGAGCTCGATCCGGTGAAGGCGGCGTGGGATATCGGGGCGATCGTCCGATGGCTGGATTACAACGACACTTGGCTGGCTGCGGAGTGGGGGCATCCCTCTGATAACCTCGGTGGTATTCTGGCCGTGGCGGATTATCTCAGCCGGTGTCGTCTGGCCGAGGGTCAGCATCCGCTGACGTTGCGTGATGTGCTGACCGCGATGATCAAAGCTCACGAGATTCAGGGCATTCTCGCGTTGGAAAACAGTTTCAACCGTGTCGGCCTGGATCACGTGATCCTCGTCAAAGTTGCGACCACCGCCGTCGTCACACGCATGCTGGGCGGCACCGAGTCGCAAGTGGTTGACGCGCTCTCGCAGGCATTCGTCGATGGGCAGGCGCTGCGCACCTATCGCCATGCACCGAATGCGGGGTCACGAAAATCGTGGGCTGCAGGCGATGCGACGTCGCGCGGCGTCCGTCTGGCGATGATTACGCTGGCAGGTGAGATGGGCATCCCGGGTGTACTCACCGCACCGCAGTGGGGGTTTTATGACGTCCTGTTCAGTAAGACCAATAAAGATCAACAGGTGAAGCCCGAGGCCCAGCGTCGCTTCAACCTGCCTCGCAGCTACGGCAGCTACGTCATGGAGAACGTGCTCTTCAAAATTTCGTTCCCTGCCGAGTTCCATTCACAGACGGCATGTGAAGCGGCCGTGCGACTGCATCCGCAGGTCAAGTCGCGGTTGGGAGATATCAGCAAGATCGTCATTCACACTCATGAGTCGGCAATCCGGATCATCTCGAAATCTGGACCACTGGCAAATCCGGCCGACCGTGATCATTGCCTGCAATACATGGTCGCCGTGCCGCTCGCATTTGGTGATCTGGTGGCCGAGCACTACGAGGACAGCTTTCACGCGGCGAATCCCCTCATTGATGAGCTACGTGGGAAGATTGAGGTCTTCGAAGATCCGCGGTATAGCCGCGAATATCTGGAAGCGGACAAACGGTCCATCGCCAATGCGATCCAGGTGTTCTTCAAAGATGGTAGCAGTACCGAGAAGATCGAGGTCGAGTACCCCATCGGTCATCGTCGCCGCAGGGCAGAAGGAATGCCGGTGCTCGAACAGAAGTTTCTCAACAACCTGCGGACTCGATTCCCCGAGCACCGCAGCCAGCAGATCATGGCATTGTGCCGGGATCCGGAAACGCTGGCGAGGACATCGGTGAGTGCGTTTATGGATCTGATGGTGATTAATTAAGAGGTTCGTCAGCAAAATGTGTGGGTTGATTTGGGCTCAGGAAGGTGCCCAAGGTTGTGTAATAGCGCGAGTTTCGCGACGTTTGCAGTGCGAAAGCCATAGCTTCTTCTGGTAACCACTTTCACTTTG
>JAKFVC010000041.1 GCA_021732415.1 Planctomycetaceae bacterium | reverse complement strand
GAACAACACCATCTGATCACGCTTCTGTGGTGCACTGGCCCAACCCATATCTGCGGCTCCTTTGGTCCGCAATCTAGCGCACGGCTTCAAACTGGGCAAGAGAAGGGTAAACTAAATCGACACGCCGTTACGCCGCCGGGCTCGCCTGGAGTGCTATTTCTCAGCTCTTACTTCGGGCAAGCCGACCGATGAATTGCAGATCTTCTTGGGCAAGCGTCCTGCGAAGACTATTTCTTGTCGTCTTCGTCGTCCATGTCCAACATGTCGTTGTCATCCATGGTCGCGATGTCGTCATCGTCCATAGTGGCGAAAGAATCATCATCATCCGCAGCCAGGTCGTCGGCAACTTCTTCTTCAGCGAACTCGTCGGCATCATCCGCAGCAGCAGCTTTCGCGCTCCCCTTCGTGGCCGGTCCTTCTTCGACTTCATCCGCTTCTTCCAGGTCATCCGCGGCGGGCTTCGCCTTGGGCTTCTTGGGAACCTTGGGGGGATCGTAGTTCGAATAGTACATCGTCAGCACCAGGATCGGGGTCGCCGTCAAAGTGGCACTGCAGATCAACGTGATGATCGAGATGATCATCACCATCGAACTGGCCCCCGAAGGCTGGCTGATCAAGTACATGCCCAGCAGGTAGGAGAGAAAACCTGCCGGCAAGGCTCCCACCAGGGACAGAAAAAAGACTTGAATCTTGCTCACGTTTTGAATCCACCGGCAGGAAGGAAATTCAGAATAGCGCAGTGCGCAACCTCAGCGACCTGAGATCGCACTCGTTCGCCTCATGGTAAATCGGCGTACCCACTCTACACAATACGCTCCGGGGGCAAGGATCGCGAAAGCTGGTATCTGTGGTACAACCGGAGGGATGGTTGTGAGGGTTTTAAGGGCTGTAGTGAGGGGAAATGACAAATGTCTAATGACTAATGTCTAAAAGGAGGGAAGACGATCGCGAGGGCCGGTGGTAATTGGGAGCGGCAAATCGATTGATATGGTGTCTACCTTGCGGATCTGCTTCGCGGCGTCTTCTCCCTCCCCTTTTAGACATTAGTCATTAGGCATTCGACATTTCCTCATCCGTTCCGATTATTCCTATTTCCCGTTGTACTTTGAAAACACGGGTCAGATAAAATGATTGTTGCAACAAACCCTGACCGCAGGCGGGGTTCGTTGCAAGACGACGATACCTGAAGTTTCCAATTCCCGATTCTCACCGAGGTAAGGACATGCGCGCCAGGACGATCGCTCGTTGCCTTACCGCCATTTTAAGTTGTAACCTGATCGTCTGCGGCGCCCTGGCGCTCGGTGGTGAGCTAACCCTCAAGGACGGCACGGTTCTGAAGGGCAAGCAGCCGGTTGCTCTCGATACTGTCGGAATTCGTTCGACGCGTCCCGATCCTGACAAATCACCGAATCTGGCCGTCTTCATGATCGAAGAAGCCGGTGCGGTCCAGTTCTTCGTGCCGCGATTGTGGGTGCGGGATACCAATCTGGACGCCAATCTGCGTCCGGCAGAACTCTTCAAGCTCCCCATTGAAAATCGGGGCAAGCATCGCAGAATTGAGCAGGTCGCCGGCCAGATCCAGGAGCAGCCGTGGGATGAATTTGGGCATCGCATGGCGAGCTTTAATGCCGAGGGCAAAAAAGTCGACGTCATGCAGGAGATCTACGAACTCAACCCCAGATACGTCAAAGTGACGGCGATGAAATATTTGTGGGAATTTGGACTGCCCACCAATTCCATTCCCCCGGATACGCTCGACGCAATGCTGCATCGCGCCATCAAGAAGGATAAACCGGACGAACGCTTTGCGATTGCCCGCTTCTACCTTGATGGCGAGTTCTACCAGTTGGCCCAGAAGGAACTCGACAGTATCCGTGTCGACTACCCGGAGCAGGCCAAGAATGTCGAAGAACTGCAGTTGCAATTGAAGAACTTTCTGGCTGATCAGGCCGTGAGCATGCTCGAGGAGCGTCGCGAGGCTGGGCAGTACAAGTTCGCCTATGACACGGCCAAAAGGTTTCTGTCGCTGAATGTTCCGGACATCCGGCCCGGCACGCTGCAGACACTGCGGCAGGCGATTACCAAGGTCGATGAAGAGCGGGTCAAGATGGAAGACGCCCGCCAACTGCTCGGGATGTTGCAGGCCAAATTGACAAAGGAAGAAGCAGCCGAAGTCGCCCCGATTCGCATTGCGATCAGCGAAGCGCTGCACCCAGACACACTCGACCGGCTGGCTCCATTTCTGGACCTGGCCGAAGCGGAAGATCGCAAGCCATCCGAGAAACTGGCGCTGGCCCTGTCGGGCTGGGTCCTCGGTGCCGCTCAGGCCGAAACCGATCTCAAGAATGCGCTGCGACTGTGGCAGGCCCGCGGACTGTTGCTGGAATATTTTCGGGCCGAGAATCCCGGCGAACGGACTTCCGTGGTCGAGAAACTGCGCGAGGTCGAAGGCATCGGACACCGTCAGATTGCGAGGCTGATTCCCCTGTTGCCCCCCGTGCTGGAGGCCCCGCTCCAATCCTCAGAGACTTTGTTCACAGTCGACATCCCGCGACGGACCGAAGCTGACTCCGAAATCCAATACACCGCGCTGCTGCCCCCTGAGTATCACTCCGGCCGCCAGTATCCCGTCATCGTGGCCATGCATGCCGCGGGGATGACTCCGGATAAAGAAGCCCGGTGGTGGGCGCGGCAGGCACAGCGCTACGGCTATATCGTAGTGGCCCCCACGTTTGCCGATGGTAAACAACAGAGCTACGACTACGGTCTGACGGCACATCGAGCCGTCCTGGAAACGGTTAAAGATGTCCGCCGCCGGTTCAGTGTGAACTCCGATCGCATCTTTTTGGGGGGACATGGATCGGGTGCTGATGCCGTGCTGGACATTGGCTATTCGCACCCCGACATCTTCGCGGGCGTCATGCCGATCACCGGGATGCTCGATCGTTCAACCCATTTCTATCGCGAAAACGCCAGGTATCTGCCGCAATTCTTGATTGCTGGCCAACTCGATCGTTCAGGCGTGGAGAAGAATGCGCAGGATCTCGATGACATGATGCGGAAAGGCTTTCCTGTCATCTACGCGGTCTTCATCGGCCGGGGCTATGAAAGTTACCAATCCGAAGACGTGCGTCTCTTCGACTGGATGTCGCGCCAGCGTCGTGCCAAGCTACCTCTCGAAATTGATGTGAAGACCGGCCGCACAACTGACAATCACTTCTGGTGGTGGACCTTCGCCAACTTCCCGGCGAAATTCGGTGTCAGCGGCTGGCCCAAAGAGCAGAAGGGAGTTCCGCGGCCGCTGGTGCTGAGGGCTTCCGCGAAACGTGCGCCGGGTGGGAACGTGATTAATATTGAATGCAGCGCGAAATGGCATGGCATCTGGCTGTATCCCGATGTCGTCAGTTTCGAAAAGCCCCTGATCGTGCGCCAGTCGGGCAAGCAGTTGTATAACCAGATTCCCGAGCCCGATATTTCCGCCATGCTGGAGGACTTCCGCCTGCGAGCGGACCGGCAGCAATTGGCCTGGGGCTATCTGGAACTGGGCACCACGGCCACCGGAAATGCCACGACGGAACTCAACCGGCGGCAACGGATCAGTGCGCGGGCGAATTAGCGTGAGCGCCCGTGGCCGACGCTGCTAGCGTCGGAGTCGCGGACGCTGGCAGCGTCCGCCACGGGGGCTGTCACGAATGATCGTGATCGTGTCCGCAAGATCCGGCCGCGGGCGCACTCGGCTCGCCATGATATTCCGCCCAGCGATCCCAGGCGTAAGTCCATTCCATCCACATGCGCAACAACGACCATAACAGCCGCATCTTGGCCAGGTGTTCCGGCGGCAGCTTGGCCTGCTGACTGAATGCGTCGCGCGTCGCCGAGGCCAACCCCAGGCGTTCGGCCAGAGTTTTCAGGACTCCATCCGCGGACAAATCGGGTTCCGCATCATCGCGCACGAGCCCGGTCGCAGTCGCCCGGGCAAACAGTTCAAACAACTGCGGCCGATACGGTGGCAGTTCGAGCGGCTTCGTCGCCCGGTCAGCATCGAGTACAATCCGTTCGAGGTCTTCGATAATCTGGTCAGCGACCAGCTGCAACGGAGTTTTCGCCTGATACATGTGTTCGCGATACCTTGTTTTCAAATCGATGTTGTTTGCTGAAGAAGCAGTCAATGATAGCCGTTGCAAAGACTCTTGTCAGGGCTTTGAATTCACCATCCCAATGTTGAATGAATTCCCCGAAAGGGGATTTGCATCATAGCCCAGGGTTGCCCGCTCCTGCGGGCTACCCTGGGTGTGTCTCCCAACAGAGTGTCGTACTCTGTAAGGGTTCCGTCTTCAGCATTTTCGAATGACGCAACCCTTACAGGGTAGAATCAAATGATGATCGAATACCCAGGGTAGCCCGCAGGTGCGGGCAACCCTGGGCTATGCTGCATAACCCCGTTGGGGTATTTTTGAATTCGGCCATCGTTTCCAAAACATAGCAACATCCAGAAGGAACTGATCTTCAAAAACGATCCCAAAGACACGGCTTCTCGTCTCATCTGACTGAAAGCCGCTCCCACGACCACGCACAATCCCCCCCAAACAAAACAGCATGATCCGCCGTTCGTCACTCACCTGGCCCATTGTTCTCGGCACAACTCTGCTTGTGTTGATCGTCGCATTGCTGGTGTTTTGGATCATCTGGGGCGTAGTCACGAAATATTGGGTGTTTCTCACTGTCGGCATCGTGTTCATCGCGCTGATCCTGATCGGAGTCACGCTGTATCTGATTCTTACGATTAAGGAAGTCCGGCTGACACAGCGGCAGGCCAATTTTATTGACGCCGTGACGCACGAATTGAAGTCACCGATTGCCTCTCTAAAACTCTATCTGCAAACGATGGATATGTGGGAAGTCGGGCCCGATCAGCAACGAGAATTTCACCGCTTCATGCTCGAGGATGTCCAGCGGCTGGACGGATTGATCGATGACCTACTGGAGGCTGCCAAGCTCGACCACCGGCAGCGTGACGAACCGAGCGAAGATATCGATCCCGTGGCCCTGCTGCAGACTTGCCTGGAATCGCTCCGGCGACGTTACGATTTCGGCCCCGAGGCCATTCAGATCGCGTCGGCTCCGTGTGTCATTCGCGGGCGGCAGCACGATCTCGAAATGATCCTGGTGAACTTGCTGGACAATGCGGCCAAGTACGGCGGCGAACCGCGGCAACTGCTGGTGCAGGTTCTTATGCGGGGCAAGAACCGAGTCCTGCTGCGTGTCTCGGATAATGGAAAAGGGGTGCCGTCGGACATGCGGCGGCAGATTTTTAATCGCTTCGTCCGCGGGGGATCGGAACTGGAACGGCGCACCAAGGGGACCGGTTTAGGCCTCTATCTGGTCCGCGAACTGGTCGCTAGAATGAAGGGCCAGATCAACGTGCAGGGCCGCGGACCACTCGGCGGAGCGACATTTGAGCTCGATCTGCCGGGGAGGCCTTTCGACCCGGCGGCGCCGACAACGCCAGTGTAAGTTGACACCGTGGGACGGGTCTCCAGGCCCGTCCGTCAAGGTTTCTGAACAAGCGGGGCGTAACATTGCGACAAACGAAGCGTTTGACCAAATCAGCCGGCACGCGCTAGCGTCCGGTTCTTCTGGCCGATGAATTCGCTTGTCGCTCGGAACCGGGGGCTAGCGCCCTGCGGCTGATGGACGGACGGGCCTGGAGACCCGTCCCACGACACGATGACGTTGCAACCACCAGGCCTCGACATGTCCTTCTTCAGCAAATCCTCGGCCGAGAAGCCACATATTCTGATAGTGGAAGACGAGCGCCACATTGGCATCGGTCTGAAATTCAATTGCGAGGCCGAGGGCTATTCGGCGACCCTCGTGGGTGACGGAGCCAATGCACTGCGTCTGGTGCATGCCGACCCGCAGCAGTTCGATCTGATCATCCTGGACCTGATGCTGCCGGAGATGAGCGGCTACAAAGTGCTGGAGGAAATCCGCAAAGCGGATGTGCAAACTCCGGTGATGATTCTCAGCGCCAGAACGCTGTCAGAAGACCGCACGCGCGGGTTCGATCTGGGTGCCGATCAGTATCTGATGAAACCGTTCGAATTGCCCGAACTGCTCAGCCGGATTCGCAATCTATTGCAACGTCGAGGCCATCTGCAAAAGGCGGAGGCGCAGGACGACATCTATCAGTTCCAGGGACACGTCATCAATTTCACCCGTCATGAAGTCACGAAGAACGGTGAGACCAAGTCGCTCACGGCGCTGGAATTTGAGCTGCTACGCTACTTCGTCCGCAACGAAGGGGCCGTGGTCACCCGAGCCCAGTTGCTCGACAAGGTCTGGGGCCTGGATTCGTCACCGACAACGCGAACAGTCGACAACTTCATTCTCCGCCTGAGACGCTACTTCGAACAAGACGCGACTCGTCCGCAACATTTTTTGTCGATCCGCGGCGTCGGCTATCGCTTCGTCAAAGAGCCGACATCGAACCCAGAGATCATCGCGGAGAGTGGGGACGAAGGCGGATCCAGTGAAGGGACGTCAGAACACGCGATGTGAATCGCCTACGAAGAAGAACGTGAACTATCCCCGTTCTGCGCTCGGATACAGCGGTGCTGCCCACGGCAACAGGTGGAAGTACTCTTTCAACAAGATCTGTAAGCGTGGTTGATCCAGAACCCCTTTGCACAGGAACTGTTCGGCGGCCTGCAAGGGATCTTCCTGCTGCAGAATGAGTAACCCGATCAGTTGGTCTTCGGTCAGAAAATCGCGACGCACGGCGATCGTACCGAAGCGGTCCTGGGATTCTTCCTGTTCGTCCAGGATCAGTTCGATTTCCTGAGTGCTCAGCAACTCCTGCCGCATGGCCAGTTCACCCAGGCGAACTCGTGGCTGCTTGAAGTCGACTAAGGCCTTGCCGACGCGAGGGATATCCAGGACCCCCTGGGCAATCAACCAGCGGCTGAACCGGAACTGATTGATCATAAACAGACGCTGTAATTCGACTTCATTCACCAGCGAATCAAAGTAGATGTGATTCCCGCCGCCGATAGCCGCTTCCTGGACGGCCTTGGTGGCCGCAGTAACGATCGTCGGCGCCAGGTCCTGATCATGACGAGCGGGGAGTGCCAAAGTCGCTCCGACGCAAACCGTCAGTGGTACGGGGTGCCCCCCCCAAATCAATCGCTCGCCGGCCACACGACCACGAATTCGATCAGCCAGACGTTGCATGCCCTTCGCGGTGGGATCAGATGCCAGGATTGCAAATTGATGGTCACAGCGCGCAATCGTGTCCGAACTGCGCAGCAAATCCTTGAGGAGTCCCCCGACACGCTTCAATATCACATCACCTAAGGCGCCACCATGCTGCGATTTCATTTCTGCGAAATGGTCGATATCGACGAAGGCCACGCCCACCGGAGCCGACAGTTGACGGCAGCGTTGAACTTCCTTGTGCAAAGTGTCTTCGAAGAATTCGCGGGTAAAGACCAGAGTCAGCGGGTCGCGAAAGGCCTTGGGCCCCAGTGCCGCGGATTCCGACGAGACACCGCGCTGTTCCGGTCCTTTACGCTCTGAGGAAGTTAGTTCGGCAGGTGGCGTCGTTATCAGACGCTGACTGATCAGCTTCAACTGTTCCAGTGCTTTCAGCTTCAAAATCGCCACGTCAGGCAAGTCGGCCACCGTCGACAAGGCTCCGGCGACGCTCCTGAAGCGTTGCACGACCCGGCGTAGAGTGTCATCCAGTTCTGTTTCCGAAAGCGGAATAATCTCCCGGGTCAGCTCGCGGATCCGGAACCACGACAGGGCCTGATGTTCCGAACAGAAATAGTCGCCAATGGCCGACGCGAGCGCCAGCGCAGAGCAGAGGGGGCATTCGGTGCTCGGCGACATTTGCTCAAAGGTCGTCAACGGTGCGAACTGCACCTGGATCCCGTGTACCAGGCGAGTCGGAAATCCCCATTGCTCGATCAGTTGCCCTCCGACCAGGGCTGATGTCAGGCCGAGTTCGGTCTGTTCCGTCCGCCAGAGAGGCAGCAGTTCATGTTTCGATTTTTCCAGCACAGCGACATAGCTTTGAGGGGCTGTCCGCAGGAGTGCGAAGCGGCCAATATCGAGCAGCAGTCCAGCCAGAAAGAATTCGCATTCCAGACCTTCGCGCACCTGGCTGCAAAAGATCTCGGCAGCAACCGCTTTGACGATAGCTTGCCGCCACAGGTTGCCAGACAGTCCATGGGGATGGCCGCCATTCAGGCAGGCGTCGCTGACCGCAAGGGTTAACGTCAGCGAGGTGATGACCGCAGTCCCCAGTTTTTCCACCGCCTGTTGGACGGTTTGAATCGGAACGACAGCGTGATCTGCAGACACGTGCTGGAAGAGAGGAGAGTTCGCGACCGTGATCACTCGATGGGCAAAGGTCCCGTCGGCGCGCAACAATTCGATGAGCTCGTGGGGGTCTACATCAGACCGACGCGACAATTCCAAAACTTTCATGCCAAGTACGGACAGCGTGGGCAATTGCGACGAAGTCCAAATCTGGCGGGTCTCGAACACCATAATAACAACTCGATACGGGGCAAACGGAACTCCAGCGCGACGGACCGGTGGCCGTTGTGCTGCTGGAAGCATAGGTCATGTTGCCAGCCGTAAACCATGACTGAGGCGAAGAAAGGGCGATTGCACCTACGGCAAACTCGGTACGACCTGCAGGTTGAGTTTGAAACGCAAAGGTGGCACTGAACGCATGATTAAGCGAGGCTTGGCGATGGCAGTTTCGTAGGACGGGACGGAATACACATCCCGCGTCCGCAACTCACAAATTCACCTGCAAAACAAAGAAAAAACCGACCCTCTTCAACAGTTGAAGAGGGTCGGTTTGATTCTAAAACCTGATCAGACCAGATTCAGCCATAACTCTGAATCGGCGGTCGAACTAGGCCTTCTTCTCAGGAGCGGGAGCAGCTTCCGGAGCCGGAGCGGCAGGAGCCGGAGCCGGGGCGGGAGCGGGTTCCACAGCAGCCGGAGCGGCGGCGGGGGCAGCAGCCGGAGCGGCACCACAGCAAGCCGGAGCGGCATTGCAGCAGGTAGCAACCGGAGCACAAGCGTTGCAGGCCGGAGCCGGAGCACAGCAGGTGTTCACGGGAGCACAGCAGCGGCTCTTGCGGGGAGCACAGCAGCTGTTAGCCACGGGAGCACAGCAGCGAGTCTTGCGGACTTTGCACTTCGGAGCCTTGCAGCAGGAAACGGGGGCACAGCAGGCCGGAGCGGCCGGAGCTGAGCAGGCAGGTGCACAGCAAGCGGGAGCGGAACAACCGCTGCAGCCACGCTTGGCGAAGAACGCCTTCGCGTCCTTGGCATCGAACACCGACAGGGTCACAACGGCCACGACGATGGCAGCCAACGCAGCGAACTTACGACTCATCTTTTTTTCTCCCAAGAAACTTAGCTGAAACACAAGCAGATTTCGAAATTCTACCGCCGGACGAAAAACAACTCCCCAGGCTCTGCACAACCCAAGGTTCTCGCCACGGGGCTGAACTATTTCCTTGTCAACTCCCGGCGTTCACACATTCCCTCTGAATCTGAATTCGTTTCAAATTCAGGCCCTCTCAGAGTCCAATTACCAGCAAAAGGCTGGCAAGTTGAACAGCGAATGTGCGATTACATAACGGAAATAGATAAGGCGATACGCCATCAAAGTCAACCAACTCAACCTATTTTTCCGATAAATTGGAATATTTGGTCAAGCTGTACGGTCTTGTAGCCGACTCGCTTTTGGAGTCAGGCTGCTCGGAATTAGTCGAATCAATCGACGCATCCAATTTCACAGAAGCATGTTACAACAATCCATCGTAGGTTTCCCCACCGTTTGCCTGCGTCGTTCGTCCTGTGATGCTTACAGTCTACCCGCCAAAATATCCCCCGGTGGTCGTCAAGGGGAAATTTCTCCGATTTCTGCCAGACGGTGTCGAGGGTTGCGACAGTCGCTCGCATCACAGAAACTTAACGGATGATAGGAGCAATTCGATGACGGCAAACGGTTCTACCGATAGCAGTCGTGCCCAGTTCGACTGGCGGTGCGGATCGGACCAGTTACGACTGGGGCTCCGCCCCTGGTTCATGGGCATCCTGAATGTCACCCCCGACAGCTTTTCCGATGGTGGAAAATTTCATCATCTGGAGGCCGCAGTCCAGCGCGCCCGGCAACTCGCAGCGGACGGAGCAGATATCATCGATGTCGGGGGCGAGTCCACCCGGCCCGATTCGCAGCCAGTCAGTTTAGAGGACGAGCTGCAGCGGGTCGTCCCGGTCATCGAAGCCTTGCGCGGGGAAGTCCAGGTGCCCATCTCGATCGATACCACCAAAGCGGAAGTCGCTCGACAGGCACTGGCCGCGGGGGCGAAAATCGTCAACGACATCTCGGGTCTCACCTTTGATGCCGAAATGCCACGCGTGTGTGCCGAAACGGGTGCCGGAGTGATTGTGATGCACATCCAGGGGACGCCTCAAACGATGCAGAAGAATCCCCACTACGACAACGTTGTCGAAGAGGTGCGCACGATTCTCGCCCGTCGCCTGGAGGCCCTGGAGGCAGCGGGGGTCCGGCGTGAGGCGTGCGTACTCGATCCCGGAATCGGGTTCGGGAAGACGGCCCAGCACAACCTCGAGTTACTGGCTGGCATCCCTCGGCTGCGAGACCTCGGCCGGCCGGTTCTGATTGGACATTCCCGCAAGCGTTTCGTCTCGAAGATTCTGGGCCGTCCCATCGATGAGCATTCCCTGGGAACGGTCGGCATTTCGCTGGCGGCCATTGCGCGCGGTGCCGATATCCTGCGGCTGCATGAGATTATCCCCAGCCGCGACTGCTGGCTGGCCTGGCAGGCGGTGCAAGATTGTTCGTCCGGTTTGCGAAGTTAACAGACCCACTAACAGAGTAACCGCGGCTCAAGTACATCAATCAATTTCGCCCACGGAAAGCGCAATCATGTCGTGTGAATCTCTGGTCTCTCGACGCACCTTCCTGAAGCACGGAGCCCTCGCTACTGCCGCGTTGGCGAGCATGGCAAACGGAACACAGGCCGCCGAACCAACCGGGGCCAACTTCGGCTTTTCGCTGTATGGAATGCGCAAATTGCCCATTAAAGAGGCTCTGCGGGTCTGTGCGGAGATCGGTTACGACAGCGTCGAAATCGTGTGCATGCCCGGCTGGCCCTGTGCCCCGGAAAGTCTTTCGGCGATGGCCCGCCAGGAGTTACGCGACCAATTGAGCAACTCGAAACTGACGTTGGCCAGCCTGATGGAGAATGTCTCACCGCTGGCCGATGACAAGGCTCACGCCGCGATCCTCGAGCGTCTCAAGCGTGCCTGCGGCCTGGGCCACGATCTGCTCCCGGGGGCCACTCCCATCATCGAAACCGTACTGGGAGGCCAACCTGCGATGTGGGACCAAGTCCGCGACAAGATGGTGGCCCGCCTGCAGGATTGGGCGAAGATAGCTGAAGCGGAGAAAACGATCATTGCCCTCAAGCCACATGTCGGTGGGGCACTGCATACGCCGGAAGGTGCAATTTGGCTGACCGACCAATTGAAATCACCCTGGCTACGCCTGGCCTACGACTACAGTCACTACGAGCTGCGAAATATTCCCATGAAAGGCTCGCTGGAAACTTTGCTCCCGCGGACCGCGTTCATTCATGTGAAGGACACCGCTGGCACGGCCGACAAATTCCAATTCTTGCTCCCCGGCGACGGCCGCACCAACTATGTGGACTATTTCCAAACTCTGAAGTCCGCTGGCTACAAGGGCGCCATCTTGGTCGAAGTGAGTGGCCAACTGCATTCGCGCGCCGACTACGATCCGATCCAGGCCGCGAAACGGAGCTACACGAATCTGGCACCACTGTTAGAACGGACCGGATTGCGTGTGCCGCGGGCTTGAATCCTGATTGAGCACGTCGAAACTAGGC
This sequence comes from Planctomycetaceae bacterium, assembly GCA_021732415.1. Lineage (GTDB taxonomy): Bacteria > Planctomycetota > Planctomycetia > Planctomycetales > Planctomycetaceae > JAKFVC01. Next base: position 8,738 of record JAKFVC010000041.1, on the reverse strand, counting down.
GGGTGAGCAGTTTCTGCACGATCGCCAGCCTTCGGGAGAGGCGCTCGACGCGATCCGAGGTATACTCTCGATTGGATCGCAAACGTCGCCGGCAGACTCTCAGCGAGGGGAGAATTCTGCCCAGGTTTCTAGAACCGGCGACGTCAACTGTCCCGTGACGGTGGCGAAAATGGATTTGCAACACTGCCCTGCGAAGATTGATTGGCGGAGTGGAAGGCATGACCGACGAGGAACGTCTGGACGTCCTGCTGATGCGTTGGAAACAGGTCGTTGATCAGGGCCAGCACTTACCCGCAGAGTTATTCTGCGCTCAGCAGGGCTATCCGCAACTGGCCCCGGCCCTGAAACGCGCCATCCAATTGGAAGATGAAGCCGCCGCCTTGCAATCGTCTGCGGTGGCCGTGCAAACGCCACCGGTCGGCCGCACGATCGAAGACATGTCCTCGACCATGCCGCAAGATCCCAGTGGTCAATTCACCCTGGCGATGTCCGAGGCCGAACGCAGCACGCGCATGCTGGTCACACAATCGCAATACAAGAACATCCGGGCCTTCGAAGTCGGCGGCCAGGGGATCTTGAACGTTGCCACGGACATCGATTTCCAGCGTGATGTCGTCGTGAAATTCATGCGTAACGCCGAGGGCGCCGAGCAACTGTCGCGATCCATTTCGCGCACGGAAGCGCTGATCACGGCCCAACTGCAACACCCCGGTGTCACTCCCGTCTATGGCTGGGGCGAGACCGATAAAGACGGCTCCTTCTTCGCCATGCGGCAGATTGAAGGCGAGAGCCTGAAAGAGAGCATCAAGCACTTTCACGCACAGCCGATCACACTCAATCAGTCGGCGATCGACAGCCCGGAGTTCCAGCGACTCCTGTTGCAGGTGATTTCAGTCTGCCGGACCGTGGCCTACGCACACAACCGCGGCGTCGTGCATCGAGATCTGAAGCCTGCCAATGTGATGCTGGGCAAATTCGGCGAGACCGTCGTCATCGACTGGGGACAAGCTCAGACCATCGAACGCGTCCCCCAGCTCCGGGCCAGCGGCGAACTGTCAATTCCGTACAGCTCGCAAAGCTTCTCGCAGTCTTCGAATAGCAAATCGGGAACCCCGCACTACATGAGCCCCGAGCAGGCCGCCGCCTGCCTGACGAATCTGCCTCCCTCCAATGACGCACTGACTGCCGTAGGGACCGACGTGTTTCTGCTGGGAGGCATCCTCTATCAACTGCTAACCGGAAATTCTCCCAATCAAGGGAACGAGATCCACGAGGTCCTGGCGTATGCCATGTCGTGCAAGGTCGTGCCGGTTCATCAAGTGAAACGCGGTATCCCTCGACAGTTGAACGCCATCTGCATGAAGGCCCTCAGCCCGTTGATTGCGGACCGTTATGCTCACGCTGATGAAATGGCGGTCGACCTGGAAAACTACCTCGCCGACGCCCCGGTGAGTGCTTATGCCGACCAGAACTGGGAGCGTGTCGCGCGCTGGTGCCGGCATCATCGGACCCTCACGCGGGTCATGGCCACCGCGGCCTCCGTCCTGGCCTTTGCATTGATCCTGTTCTTTTTCGAAAGCAGCCGGCACGCGGAGCGCGAGGCCCACGAATTCGCGCTGCACTCCGAGCGCGTTCGAATTCTGCACGAGAACAGTTCGCAATTAGCGGCAGATTTTGCGGCGCGTGGCATCGGAGAAGAAATCAATAAACGCTGGCAAGTGCTGGAAAACTCGGCGTCCGATCGAGCGCTGATTCAACTCATCAAGGATCTGGCGAAAGATCAGACGTTCAAACCTGGAAACCGATTGACAGACAGCCGCGTTGTCTTCAACGAACAATCTCAACTGAAATTGAACCAATGGCTGGACGCCGAAAAGCGACGCAGTGATTCGACGACTCGTTCGTACGCCTGGTTCATCTATGATCGGGATGGCTACATGAGTGCGAACGCCTCCAAATCGGCAATCCGTCGCGAAATCATCGGGCAATACTTCGGATATCGCACTCATTTCAACGGCGGCGAGCAAGACTTGAAGCCCGAGGAAGTCGCGGCCAACAAACCGCGTCCGATGCGCGGTCATCGGCGGTCGATCGTCTATAACAGCAACCTCGGTCACAAGCCCCGGCTGGCGTTCTCCGTCCCCATTTGGGATGTCAACGCAGGGAAGGACGATGATCCGATCGGCGTCCTGGGAATGGCTATGGACACAGGTGATTTCGACTTCATGAATATCAATTGGTCCCCCGGTCAGATTGGGATGCTGGTCGATATTCGCCAAGACTGGCTGGGCAAGGCAGGCCGCATTCTCCAGTATGGAAACCGCAAGGATTCCCATCTCATTCTGACACACCAGAATCCGGACGATGAGAAGAACTATGTCACCAAGCAAGTTCTGGAACGCTTGAACCTGTTGCACGAAACTCGCATGAAGCGCGACCCGCGTCCGTTCAGCAATGCCAATCATGAAGACCGAGTCTCCACGCCGCCCAAGCTTTGGCCGGCGGCCTATGAGGAAGTCGAAGTGCGATTGCCCATGTCTGACGCGCAGTTACAAGGAGACGAAGTCACCGCAACTGAATTGACGCGCCTCATTGTGATCGTGGAGGAGGATCCCAACGCCGCGGATGAGTCGCCGACCATTGAGAGGGCGACGACACCGTAGGCGTATGCGCCTTTTTAGGCGAGCGTCCGGCGTAAGCCGGATGGTTTTTGGTGACGTCCCGTGACCATGCAACTTGATCCAAACATTTGGTGAACTGATCCTCCCAAGAGTGAATCCGTCGAACATCACCCCGGATGCGATCGTAGATTTTTTGGGTCAACTCGAAGAACGCTTGTGAGTCGCCGAAAACAATCCGGCTTACGCCGGACGCTCGCCTTAAAGAAGTCCCCACTCAGTGAGTCGGGCTACGGCGCGAATGCCCAAACAGCGAGGCCGGATCCTGATGAAAGATCCCCCGCAGCATGTCGTACAACTTCGGATCCTGCTGCTTCAATGTGTCCGGTGACTTGAAAAAGTACTCGGTCAACACGGCGAAGAACTCGTGCTCGTTGGTGTAGCCATATTCATTGATGTGCGTTCGGCTGTGCTGCGGATCCTTGAGTTCCCGGGCGACGAATGCAATCCATTCACGCACGGTATCGTACGGCACTTCGGCTGGTAAACCGTGGCTTTCCGCTTCCTGCTCCAGGAGATGTGCGAACTCGTGAATGCCCACGTTCTCTTTCGCGAAGGCACCGCTGTAGCCAGCCAGTAACGCCGGCTTGGACAGAATCATGACGCCACTCAAGCTGGCCAGCCCCGTCAGCCCCAGGATTCGCCGATCGTCTCCGTCCGTCTGATATTCGTCATTGAAGGCATCCGGATAGACCAGGACCTCGCCCAGACGAGAATAGTCCCAGTCATGAAACCCGAAGATCGGAATCACGGCACTGGAAGCGACCAGCAGCCGGATCGTATCGTCGATCTCGGTACGGATCCCCGTGACGCGCACTTCGCTCAGAAAGATCTGGGCCAGTTTGCGAAAGCGATCTTTGTCGGCATCGTTCAAGGCGCCATAGAAAGCGACACGCGCATTGAGGATCTCAGCCCACTCAGCGGGAAACGGACGATTCATCACCTTCAACCGGTGCCGGCATTTGCGACGTGAGAGCCAGTAGGCACCCAATCCGAATAAGCCGCCGAAAAACAAGCACCCTGCCGCATATCCCGGAGCATGACCGACGGGCATTCCCAACAGGGCCAATGACGTCACCATGATGGCCACGAGCCCGGCAACCCACCGCGAACTTCGACGGTTACGGCGATCAATTTCGGGCGTCACGAGCATCTAGGAAATTCCGCGTAGCAGATCGACAAGGCGAGCGTCCGGCGTAAGCCGGATGGTTTTTACACGGTTTCGATCACTGTGAAATGCGTAACCAAACCACATCCGCCAAGCAAAAACTTTGTATTATTTCGTGTCATTTGTGTGCTTTTCCAGCGATTGTTTGGAATTACCACGTTCTCCGTATCGCCATAAGTGTTCGGTTCGTATGTCGCGTTATGGTTGAAGTCCGTCGCTAACAACCATTGGGCTTACGCCCAACGCTCGCCACGAAGAATTAAAAACTAAATCCCGCGCGAAGTAAGAACGTGTCTGGCGGCGTGTAATCGGGAGTCCCACTCTGATACATCAGCTTACGCGATGTCACCCAGCCCACTTCAAATTGTGCCCCGATTCCCGCCCTGAACGGAGTCTCATAGCCCAGGATGACCCGGATATCGCGGTACGTCGCCACGTCGTGGGCACCGCTCTCTCTGAGGACCGTCCACGAATTGCCACCCAGTTCGCCCTTCACATAGACCCAACCGCACTCACTGGGATCTTCTCCCAGAGCCATCGCCAGCCGCGGCCGAGGAAACACGAATTCCATCTTGATCCCCGGATTGGGCTGCCAGACCCAGCCGACGACCGGCAAGGCGGGAATATCTTCACGGTCGAGGTAAACGAATCCGAGCACCCCCTGCGTCGTCGGTGACACTTGGCGAGCGAACACCGCGTGCCCCTGCCAGCGAAAGCTGTCGCCGTTGATGAAGTTGAGATCGGTATTGAGGGTCGGTCGAAAACCAACGTCCAAGGTCCAGACTTGACCCAATTGGTAGGTCGCAGCCAGCTCGATCGAAAACTCGTCCAACTGCCCCGGAAGATCGGTGGTGGTCGGTCCCGAAACGTAGCGTGTCATGAATCCCGGGATGATCCGAAACGGAGCATACAACGGATTCGCGAACATGAAACGTTTTTCGAACTCGACGAAACCCAGCGTATCTCCATTGCCGGCCACCCACGTCCACTGACCGTTCGAAAACGGCCACAACCAGGCGAAGGGCAGCCACTTGGGAGCAATGGGCTGCTCGATCGCTCGGCCTTCGTACGAATCGCACTCATAGGCCTGCGGAAAAGGGTGCGGATCAAACAGCTCGGGAGCGGGCGGAGGAACCCGGAACGGCCTGGGATCCGCAGCCGTCCCGGGCTGGCCTGGCTGCAGGACATCAAGCGGAGGCGGAAAACTTTGGTGGCGATCCATTTGCGGCCCCGTGTCAAACGGCCGCGCGATCCGCAGGACAGCCGGTTGCTCAGACTCGGGAGCAAACAAGTGACGCAACGTCGCTTCATCACGCTCGTCCGTGACCGGCATTTTGCTCCGATTCGCAGCCCGCGCGGCCCCTGTACCGAATTGCCCGATCAAGATGGCAATCAGCAGAATCCACGCAAATCGAAGTAAATTGCCTGCTTCCATTATGCTCGCAAGCGGACGCCAAAGCCCCGTTCAAGGGGAGGTAACAGTTTGGTAAGGTGCGGTCAATATGATGTGCGGCGTGGAGGGAAACAATTCATTCGCTTCCTAAGCACGTCGCTGTCACGTATACAAACCAATCGCACAAAGACTGACAGTCTTTTAATCTTCAAGCGGCTTAGACAAGGATTCGGCATTCGTGGACGCCCCACCGAATCTTCGTTGCGATCGATAAAAACAAATCAACAACTCCATTCGTCAGAGCGGGAATAGTCACCGGAAGGCATACATTCCGCACATCAGGCAGAACCAGTAAAGGCGAGTGTAGCCTTCCTAATGTGACGTACTGTGGTGGACTAGTCACATTATGAAGGAATGATCTCACGCAAAGGCGCCAAGGCGCAAAGTCCCAGGACACAGACAGGCGAGGCTTCTTCTTTGCGCCTTGGCGCCTTTGCGTGAGATAATCCGAATCCCTCCAAAACGGACGAACACGTTGATCGCAAGACAGAGTAAAACCCATCGAACTTGCTTTACTTGTCAAACATCTCACAATGGAGCGCGACCGGTTACCCCTCAACTCTCAGTACGACATCGAGGCTTCATCATGCGCATTTCGACCGTGTTTCGTCGGGCTTGGTTGTCGCTGTTTCTGGCCATCGGTCTGCTGGCCGGACCTGCTTCTAATTTGAAGGCCGCGGACTTACCGCTGGTTGAAACGGTCGAGTCGCAGCCGCTGGTTTCGGCGACTGAGCGGTTGCTGCAGACGCTGGAATTCGTCGGGGCGCCGCTGAAGAAGGCCGATTCCGAAAAGCTCCGTACGGTGCTCAAGGGAGCCGATGCGAAGGTCGTCACGGAACAAGTCCAGAAGATTCTGGATCCGTATTGCCTGACGATGGTCACGATCAATCCCGAAAGCCGCGTCTCGGTGACGGAAGGCCCCGCGCCCAAGGAACTGATCCAGAATGGCTGGCGCACGTTTCTCGTCAAAGTCCATAATGATGCGGGCATCACTGCTCCATTGAAGCCCGAAAGCCCCAACATCGCACCGTTGTATAAGCGCAGCTCGGGTAAGGCGAAGCCCGATATCGTGATCAGCCCCAGCGACGTTCCGCAGCGGTTTCTTGATGCCGTCATGTATGACAAGCAGCCCTTGAAGGCCGAACTTTCCGGCTTAAAGCTCGAATATCGAATCATCCAGCTTTACAGCCGCGAGACCGGCCGGCGCGAGGCTCAATTGGGCTTTCACGTGGGGCAAGGGACGCAGGACCTCGGCTTCCGCAATTCGGTACCGATCCTGTTCCAATGCGTCCCCGCGGTGGATGTCGTCCTGACCATCACCGACTTCGACGGCTCGCCCACCACGGCAGCCCTGGTCATCCGCGACAAGTATGACCGAGTCTACCCGAATCCCGCTCGGCGACTGGCTCCCGACTTCTTCTTCCACAATCAGATCTATCGCACCAGTGGCGAAAGCGTCCAATTGCCACCGGGTGAGTATTCCGTAGAAGTCTCGCGCGGCCCCGAATATCCCGTCGTTACCTACCCGCTGATGGTTCCGGAAAAGGTCTCCAGCGCGAAAGTCTCGTACGCCCTGAAACGCTGGATTCATCCCGCGACGAAACGCTGGTTCTCCGGCGATCATCACGTCCATGCGGCTGGTTGTGCCCACTACGAAAATCCAACCGAAGGGGTCACTCCCTCCGACATGATGCGTCACATTCTCGGCGAGGATCTCAACGTCGGCTGCGTGCTGAGTTGGGGCCCCTGCTGGTACGCTCAGAAGCAGTACTTCGAAGGCAAGACGTCGGCCCTCTCGCAGCCCAGTTACCTGATGCGGTATGACGTCGAAGTGAGCGGCTTCCCGTCATCTCACGCCGGCCACCTATGCCTGCTGAGACTCAAAGAAGACGATTACGAAGGGACCGACCTGATCGAACAATGGCCGAGTTGGACGCAACCGATTCTGCAATGGGGTCAGAAGCAGGGAGCGGTCGTCGGCTACAGTCACAGCGGCTGGGGCCTGGCGTTGCCCGACTTTGATGCCAAGGGCAACCGGGTCGAAACCGGCAAGGGCACGGCCGCCGACAAACTCCCCGATATGGCCATGCCGAAGTTCGACGGCATCGGCGCCAACGAGTACATCGTGACGACGGCGCATGGTGCCTGCGACTTCATCTCCGCGGTCGACACGCCCTCGATCTGGGAACTGAATATCTGGTATCACACATTGAACTGCGGCATGCGGTCGCGAATCAGTGGCGAGACCGATTTCCCCTGTATCTACGGAGACAAAGTCGGCCTTGGTCGCATCTATGTGAAGCTTGATCCGAAAGTGGAGCTGAATTACGAGAACTGGATCGAAGGCTTGAAGCAAGGCCGCAGCTATTGCGGCGACGGGCTGAGTCATGTGCTCGATTTCCGTGCGGCGGTCCTGAAGGACGGTAAGGCGACCAACAAGGCAATGGGGATGGGCGAACCCAACGACAAGGGACAGTTCAGCCAGCTCAACCTGGACCAGCCAGGCAAGGTCCGCGTGCAGTTCGATGCCGCCGCGTTGCTCGCGGAAAGTCCCACTCCCGCCACCGAAGCCATCCGCACGCGACGACTCGATCACAAACCGTACTGGCATCTGGAACGTTGCCGCCTGGGTGACACTCGGGAAGTCCCTGTCGAGATCATCGTGAACGGCAAAGTGGCTGCGACGAAGAAGCTGCTGGCCAACGGCGAGGTCCGCGACATGGCATTCGACCTCGACATCCCCACATCAAGCTGGGTGGCGGTCCGCATTCTGCCGTCAGTGCATACGAACCCGATCTTTATCGAGGTTGGCGGCAAACCGATTCACGCCAGCAAGAAGAGCGCTGAGTGGTGCGTGCAGGCAGTCGACACGTGCTGGAAGGCCAAAGAAAACGGCATCCGCGAAAAAGAACGAGCCGCAGCCAAGGCCGCCTACGACCAGGCGAAGGAAATCTACCAGAAGATCGTTGCGACGGCTGTTGCGGATTAAGCGATTTCCTCGTAGACGAAGTCGCCAAGACAGCGGGGGCTGGCAGATTTAAACGCCCGCCCCCGCATGGCGACACGCGCGGCAGTTCGAGGGCGCACATCAATTTCCTGCCCGTTCCCGAAAGGCCTGGGACTCACGGACTTGTACGGCACCCGGCCTATCCGCGCGTGTCGAACTTGCGGGACTGCGCTCACTTCGAGATTTGGGAGCGTGCACACGATCTGTTACAAACGTTGTGGCTCAACTCGCGTAGAGCTTTTCCGCGCGAAGAGAAGAGTTGAACAATCCGGATCGTTTTTCGTCTGTGAGCGGAATGGCGCTAGCCCTGATAATTCAGCGTCGTCCAACAAAAATGGCCTCGTGACGCGTATAAGTTGATAACCACAACAAACTTGTACGCACTCACGGAGGCCAGTTATGAGTTTACAGTCTGTCACGGAATTGTCATTC
>JAKFVC010000174.1 GCA_021732415.1 Planctomycetaceae bacterium | reverse complement strand
CCCTCTCCCCGGAGTACCAGGGCGAGGGGAGCCATATTTATCACACAGTGCCCAGCATTTCTTCGATCTTCTGGACAACTTCGCGGACGGCAAACGGCTTCCCCTGGACCTTGTTCAAACCGATGGCATCCACGAGGAATTCGGCACGAATCAACATCCGCAATTGCCCCCGGTTCAGCTCGGGAATCAGCACTCGATCATAGCGCTGCAGAAGTTCGCCGAGATTCGCCGGGAACGGATTGAGGTAGCGTAAGTGGGCATGCGCCACGGAGCTGCCGTTCGCCTGCATGAGCTGCACCGCGGTCGCACACGCACCGTACGTGCCGCCCCAACTGACCACCAGCAGCCTGCCGTGGTCCGGCCCCTGGACCTGCTGTTGCGGGATGTCCTGGGCGATGCCGGCGATCTTGTTGGCTCGCAGGTTGACCATATGCTGGTGATTGTCTGCGTCGTAGCACACATTGCCCGTGATGTCCTGCTTTTCGAGCCCACCAATGCGGTGCATCAGACCCGGCGTCCCGGGAATCGCCCACGGTCGCGACAGCCGAGCATCCCGATCATAGGGTAAGAAACCATGTCCGTTGCTCGGCGCGGTCGGATGTGACACTTGCCACGTCGGGAGCGAATTGACATCGGGAATCTTCCACGGCTCAGCACCATTCGCAATGTAGCCGTCGGAGAGCAACATGACGGGGGTCATATAGCGCGCGGCGATCCGCCAGGCCTCGTGAACCACGTCGAAACAATCTGCAGGGCTGCGTGCCGCCAGCACCGGCAACGGACACTCGCCGTTGCGACCGTACATGGCTTGCATCAAGTCGGATTGCTCCGTCTTAGTGGGCAAACCAGTGCTCGGCCCGCCCCGTTGCACGTTAATGATCAGACAGGGAAGCTCCGTCATCACGGCCAGCCCCATCGCCTCGGCCTTCAAGGAGATGCCCGGTCCGCTGGAGGCGGTCGCTCCCAGTGCGCCACCGAATGCGGCACCAATGGCGGATGTGATGGCGGCGATCTCATCTTCCGCCTGAAAAGTCCGCACTCCAAAATTCTTCAGCTTGACCAGTTCGTGCAGGATGTCGCTGGCCGGCGTGATGGGATAGCTGCCATAGAAGAGCTCGCAGCCGCTCCGCTCGGCCGCCGATACCAGTCCCCAGGCCAGCGCCTGATTGCCGGTGATATTGCGGTACAGCCCGGTTTGCAGGTTGGCTTTGTGGACCGAATAACGGCTGACCATCGCTTCGGTCGTTTCTCCGTAGTTAAAGCCGGCGTGCAGGGCTCGACGATTGGCCTCGGCAATCGACGGGTGCTTGCCGAATTTTTCGTCGATATAGCGCAACGTCGGTTCGAGCGAACGGCCGTAGAGCCAGAATGTCAGTCCCATTGCGTAGAAATTGCGGCAGCGATCACTTTCCTTGACACCCAATCCCAAGCCGTCAACCGCCAACCGGGTCAGCTTGGTCATCTCAATGGGAAACACTTGATAGCCGATCAAGCTGCCATCATCGATCGGGCTCTGCAGGTAACCGGCCTGCTCCAGACCCTTGGCATTGAAGGCGTCAGAGTTAAGGATCAAGATTCCGCCGGAGACCAAGTCTGACAGATTGGTGACCAGCGCCGCCGGATTCATGGCGACCAGCGCATCGACCTGGTCGCCGGGGGTGAAGATCTCGGAGTTGGCAAATCGAATTTGAAAACCGCTCACCCCGGCCTTGGTGCCCGTCGGAGCGCGGATTTCGGCGGGAAAATCTGGGAACGTGGCAATGTCATTCCCCGCCAGTGCGGACGTATTCGACAATTGCGTGCCAGCTAATTGCATGCCGTCGCCCGAGTCGCCGCAAAAGCGAACCGTCGCGGCGTTGAGCTCAAGCACAGGTTTGGAATTTAGTCGCTCGCCATCCAGGGGATTCCTCGTGAAGGTTGCCATAAGCGCTTTCTCATCAAAACGACCATCAACTCGGGTGTACGCGCAACGTCATCCGGCGCTGCGCTCGGGGTAAGTAGGAAGGCGGAGGAGATTAGTGGCAGGTGTAGTGAGCAGCCGGGCGGGAGGCGATCTCGCGGACGGAGAGCCAGACACTCTCCGAGCGACCCCGGGAGTGGCACGGGGTCGCACGAATCCAACGTTTTGATTCGCTCCTCGGGAGTCGAATCCAGCCAGAACTGTGAGTTCACGGCTAGCCCTTGCTGTGATCAATGGCCCAATCTCAACGGCCCGACACGGTTTGAAACACCACGTCACCAATCAAATCCAACCAGACTCTTCGAAGGATGAGAGTTGGCTGTGTCATCACAATCAGGAATTCAACACTTATCGTTTCGTCAAGTGATCCTTGACCGATTACATTGCGCAGAAACTTCCCAAGTGGACGCGGGCAGAGGGCCGATCCAGATCAATATTCGAATTAATTTTAGCACTACACAATCTCGAATCCAGTGCAGATTGGCGTTCTGAAGAACTCGTAACGGAATCTTCGAAATGTGGGAAGACCGGATTGCCAATCTGTTGTCGCCCCCGTTGGGCTTGTCCCAACGGAGCGCTGACTGGCCAGCTACTAGAGAGAAGAGTTCTTGCCCCTCAACGCGTGGTCTCCGATGCCCCCTGCCGCCGTGAGCGAGCCGTGGTCACAGCAGCGACTGGTGGCGGCAGGGGGCATCGGAGACGTAAAGGTTGAGATTTCTGCCAAACTCGCTGCTGGGTAGCTGACCAGTCAGCGCTCCGTTGGGACAAGCCCAACGGGGGCGGCTTCGTAATTCCCCGCCAAATATAGCGCATTCACGCGTTTCGATTGTTTCAAACTCGCGAGAGAGCTCAACCTGGAAGCGTATCGCTTTCGTTCCGATTATCTGACACGCCGCCGAATGCCAACTCGTGCAGTTCATCGCGGCCGTTCCAGATCTTCCAGGCCGTCCGCATGGATTGGGCGATGACTTGGAATTCCATCCGCTCCTGGTACGTTCTGGCCGTGCCGCGGCGGGCGATCACCTCGCGGTACGAGTCGACCGCGCGCCGCAAGTTCAACGGGTCGAATCTCGTGGCTTTGAAATTATCCGCCGTCAGATCAAGCGTGTCATCGAGATCGCAATAGTTGGTTCTCTGCATGTTTAGCTCGGCATCGTTTTCGACCGGTTGGTCGTCCCCTGAAGTCGGAACATCCATTCGCCACGATCTCGCTCGGTCTGGTCCCGACATCACTCTGTTTGTTGTCCGGTCGAGAATGTCTGCAAGGAACTCTGGTTGTAATTGGAGGTTTCACACTGTAAGGGAACGGACTGGTTTGGATGAGTTCTGCAATAAATAGGCTCAGGTAACGTACCTGCTGCAGAGTCTCGCCTGCCCTAAAAGGACTTCCGTGTTTGAGAAACGTTGTAGTGCGAGCGATCAGCGCGACAGTTTGGCAAGCAGATGGCCGCGTGCGGATGGCTACGGCATCTCCCTCCCATCAGCGACTTAACCGAAAATGTGGCGGTTTAATGATTCTCTCGCCGAGGCGCTGTGACGCATCGCGCCAGGCCATATCCTCGGCCAGAGGATCGATCAAGCTGAATCGCAAACTTAACAGGAACGAGCCTGCGACAATTCGGCCGAACTCTTCGCCGCAGATCCACCTGGCCTGAGGATACCGACGCTTGACGGAATCTCGGTATTTGGCGACAGCAGCCTCCGAAAGATCGTGCTGATCGTGGTCGATGCTGGTCGTGTGATGCTTGACAATCATTGTCGTTCCCTCCGGTGAGGTCATATTGACCCGCTACGGACCCGAAAAGTCCGCAGTGTCCATTGGAGAGAGCAATTTGAGTGCCGAAGTTGTAGGATGGCCGCCCCGGCCGTCGCATTCTTCGCGCGACAAGGTGGGAATATCCATACGCGCAATCAAAAAGAAGACGGCCGGGGCGGCCATCCTACGGTCGGATGATGAGCAGTCGCCCCACCTTCTACTTCGCGACATTCACTGTCTGCAGCAGAAGATTGCTCGCGGCCCCGGCGCCATCGGTGAGTTGCGCCTGGAACGTTCGCGGCGTCAGCTTCAGTCCGGGGCCTTTGGTCGAGAAGGTGATCCCGCGCAGGAAGGTCTGAAGGTCGTTGGTCGTCGTGCCCGCGTTGAGTTGAATGGTCAACACGAGCTTCCCGTTGCTGAGCAACGCACCGGTTGTTGTACCCAGTGACGACGCATTGGAGATACCGCCAATGGTATCGTGCAGCTTGACCTTGTTCTTGGATGTCTTCACGGAGGCATCAATGCTGATGGTCAGCGTCCCGCCGCCGAGACCCGATGTCCCTGATTGATCCGGATCGACAACGGTGACGTTCGGAACGATCTGAGGCGGCCCATCCTTCTTCGCGGCCTTCCCGCTGAACGTCACCGCGCCGCCATTCAAGTTGAGCTGAGGCGCATCGTTGACAGCCACAATAGTGATCGACACAGTCGCCGGATTGCTGTTGAGCTGCCCGTCATAGGCCCTGAACATGAAGCTGTCAGAGCCGTTGTAGTTCGCATCCGGAGTGTAGGTATAGGCACCGGTCGCCGTGTCCGTGATGTTGACCGTCCCATGAGTGGGATTCACCGCAATACTATAGGTGAGCGACGGCGAATCGACATCAGTCGCTTGCAATGTGCCATTGACCGACGTGTCCTCATTCGTCTCGATTGCCGCGTCCACCGCCACCGGGGCAAGATTCACGGTGGTCAAGACCACGTCATTACCATTGCTGCCGCCGACATAGCTGATCTGCAGGCTGCGGCCGTTGAAGCTGAAGATCGTCCCTTCGGCGAGTCCGTTGAACTTACCCGTAATGGGCTCCCCGCCGTCGTTGTTGACGATGATGAAACTGTCGTTGAACTGCGGGATGTAGCTACCGGAAAGTATCAAACTGACGCCGTTCAAATTGACTCCGCCGGCGACATTGAACTGCGTATAACCGGTATCAACTAGCGACCCATTGATGGCAATCGACAGGTCCCCGTCGAGCGTGGTCGTGGTGGCGGCGACATCGACTCCCGCATGGAGGGGATTCACGAAATCGGGCGCAGCACCAGAATCGAGCACCAACGTACCGCCATGCGTATCAAGCTGGCCTCCGGCGATCACCACATTACCACCACTGACGAGCGCCATGTTCGTGGCGGCGAGACGTGTGATGTCCGCACTGACCGTGATGGCACCAGTCGAGTTGTCGCCGACGATGAGTGTCCCGGTAAAAATGCGATCAAGTTCCGCAGCGGTCAGACCGAGAACTCCACTCGCATCGATACCACCTAGATTGATCGCGGCATTATTCGTCAGGGGATGAATTGTGGTCGAGTTCGCGCCCGCACGAATCGCACCGGGCTGCGAGACGGTATCGATGTTGATGCCGTCAGCGACCAACGTGATGTTGCCTGTTCCGGCCGACGTATTCACGCCTGCATTCCCGGTGCCGCTTTGCACCTGAATACCAAAACTTGACGTACCGACGCCTTGCGTTCCAGTAACCCGCACATTGGCCGATCCGCTGGTTTCAATTGTGCCGCTCTGGAACTTCACGCCATGATTGCCGCTGGTTCCTGAATCGCCACCGCCGAAGCCGGTGACCGTCACGTCGCCGTCTTTGGAACTAATCTTGGAATTGGAATCGAGCAACCAGACTCCCACTTGCCCGACACCAAATTCCGCGTTGAAGAGTCCCGTACCCCCGGTGCCCGTCACATTAATCTTGGCTGTGCTGGTCGAAATAATTGAACCACCCGCTTGCAGGTTCACACCGGAATTAAAGCTAGTGTTTGCGCCGGCGATTCCTGTTCCGCCAACGCCGGTGACACTGATGTCACCCGCGGCCGACCGCACCATCGAAGACTGGTCAATAATTCGAATCCCGTAACTCGAATCCGTCCCTGCGCCCCCTGTCCCGTTCAAGGTGATTTTGGCCGTGCCGGTCGATTCAACGCTGGCGCCTCCCTGGATTCCGATACCGATATTCGTACTGCCGCCCGTGCCCCCCTGTCCGGTGATCAGGATGTCGCCGTTGGTCGAAGTGATGACGGAATGGTCGTCAACATACACACCCAGGGCTGCTCCATTGCCGCTGATTGCGGTTCCGTCGACTGTGATTTTCGCTGTTCCAGTGGAAGCGATGGCCGCCCCGCTGCTCAGGTTCACCCCGATATTCAGGAGTCCCGTTCCCGCCCCGCCGTGGCCGGTGACCGACACATCACCCAAGGTCGAAGTGACCCGGCCGCCGGTCGACAGCAACACGCCGATATCCCGACCATAGCCGGCGCCGGCTGTGCCGTTGATCGTGATCTTCGCTGCAGGACCCTCAGTCGCAGTGGACT
This sequence comes from Planctomycetaceae bacterium, assembly GCA_021732415.1. Lineage (GTDB taxonomy): Bacteria > Planctomycetota > Planctomycetia > Planctomycetales > Planctomycetaceae > JAKFVC01. The sequence continues at coordinate 14,458 of JAKFVC010000174.1, read as the reverse complement.
TGATGATGGCATTGTCGCGAATCCAGATGCCGACATTCGAAGTGTCACCGGTCGTGATCGTAGTTGCCCCGCCGTGGCCTGTGATTGAGATGTCGCCCACCTGCGAGGCGATCGTCGTGCCATCACCAATTTCGACACCTCGTTCGCTGCCAATTCCGGATCCGCCAGTTCCATCAATGGAGATCTTAGCAGTCCCCAATGAAGTGACTACTGAGCCTTCAAAGAATCCGACACCCGCGCTGAACGCGCCAGTCGAACCAGCATTCCCGCCATGTCCGATCACAGTGATATCACCGTTCAACGAGGTCATTGTCGGCCCACCGACACCATAGCCACCGAAGGCGACTCCCAGGTCATTCCCACCGTTGTTGCCACCTGTTCCGTCCAAGGTAATCTTCGCATTGTTTGTCGATTGGATGAGTGCTCCGCTCCGCACCCAGATCCCAAATCCAAACACGTTATTGCCACCTTGCCCGGTGATCTGAATATCGCCATTGGCCGAAGAGACCTGCGTGCCAAGATCACCGATTTCAACACCTCGGGAACTGTCGTCGCCCGATCCGCCGGTGCCATGGATGACGATCTTTGCGGCGCCGGTGGATTGCACTGCGGCTCCGCTAAACATTGCGACTCCCCGATGCTCGGAACCGGTCAGTGCTGTGCCGCCCTGCCCGATGATGTTGATGTCACCATCAACCGAGGTGATGCGTGTGGGAACACCTTCACCATCCAGAAATACTCCGCCCGCGGCATATTGATTACCCCCGGTGCCCTCAACCGTGATTTTTGCGGTCCCGGTCGATTCAATAACAGGTCCTGCATACAACAAGACACCTTGTGCATAGGTCGTCGGACCACCGTGACCGGTGATGTGGATGTCGCCGACGGCAGAGGTGATCGTGGCACCCGCGTACGCCAGCTCCACTCCCCGAGCCGCGTCTGTCCCAGTTCCCCCCGTTCCGTCCACGGTGATCCTGGCTGTGCCCGTGGACCGCACCACGACGTCATCATAGATGCCGATTCCGCGATTCGAGGAGCCGCTGGCCGTCGTCGATCCCTGGCCGGTAATCATGATGTCGCCATCTTCGGCAGTAATACGGGTGACTCCGCTGAAGCCGTAACCGTTCAGTGTGACGCCATTATTTTCCTTAGTTCCCCCGCCGCCTGTGCCATCAATCGTGATTCGGCCAGTGCCTGTGGCCGTCACGGTCGCGTCGAATGCCATCCAGACGCCAAAGTTCTGTTCGCCTGACGCCGCGCCACCTTGTCCCGTGATCTGGATGTCACCTCCCGCGGAAACGATCGAGCTCCCCCCAAAAACCTGTGTACCAAAATTGGATCTGGTGCCCGTCCCCCCCGTACCGTTCAGAGTGATTTTGCCAGTGCCAGTGGCTTGAATCGTTGTTGCATTCAAAACACCAATCCCGCGAGATGAAGTTCCGGTTGAAGTAGTGGAGCCAATACCAGTAATTGTTAGATCGCCGTTTTCGACTTGCACCAGTGCCGGACCGTCTTCGAAGCCGTTGAACAACACACCGGTGTTTTCACTTCCGAAACCCGCACCGGTGCCGTCGATGTCGATCCGACCGCTGCCGGCAGCCGTGATTTCCGCTTCCCGCGTGATCCAGACGCCCATATTCTGATCGCCCGTTCCGGCGCCTGCATTCCCGGTGATCGACACATCGCCCGCCAGCGACGAGACAAGACTGCTGCTGCCCACCCACACGCCGATCTCTCCGGCGGTCCCCGTCCCCCCAGTTCCTTGAATCGAGATCTTTGCTACGGTCCCGGTCGTTGCCGTCGACTCGACGACGACACCATCGCGAATTAAGACGCCGACGTTGTAATTTCCTGAGTCGGACGTGCCACCCTGCCCCGAAATCGAGATATCCCCGTGCAGCGAAGTTATTGTCGTGCCGGCATCCGCGATCTCGATCCCGCGGCTGCTACCGGATCCTGCCCCCCCGGTCCCTTCCAGCGTGATCCTAGCCGAACCGGTTGAGCTAATCACTGAGCCACTGGCAACCACTAAACCGTGGTTTGCGCTTCCGGCCAGGAAGTCGGCACCGTGGCCGTGAATCGTCACGTCTCCATCGACCGACGAGACGAGTGATTGTCCGCTCACTTCCACGCCAATTGCATCATTGGCCAGCCCCGCGGTTCCCTCGATCGTGATCTTGGCTGTTCCCGTGGATTCGACCGTGGATCCCACGGAGATCCAGGTTCCAAACCCGGACGTCGTCGCTCCACCTTGACCGGTAATCTGAATGTCGCCGATGACAGAAGTCACTAAGGCACCATACGCCAACTCCACGCCTCTCGCACCGTTTGTGCCCGTGCCTCCGGTACCATTGAGCGTAATCTTGCCGGTGCCGGTGGACTGGACAGTGGCGTTTTCCAAGATGCAAATGCCGCGACTGCCGGCACCCGTCGCCGTGGTTGACCCTTGGCCGGTGATCACGATATCGCCGTTTTCCGAGCTGACTTTGGTTGCACCGCCGTAGCCAAAGCCATTGAACAGCACGCCGTTGTTTTCGCTGCCGCCGCTGCCCCCTGTGCCAGCGATCGTGATGCTACCGTTGCCTGCAGTCGTGACCGTAGTTGCCATCCCGATCCAGACGCCAAGATTCCGATCACCGGTACCCGCGGCACCGTGGCCGGTCACCTGAATATCTCCGACGTGCGAAATCAGTCGACTCCCGCCGCTGAGCCAGACGCCATAATCCAAACCGGAGCCCGCGCCGCCGGTTCCGTCAATCAAGATGGTCCCCGCCTGCCCGGTGACTGCCGTGGACTCGACAACCGCACCGTCGCGAATGATGACGCCGACATTGTTCGAGTCGGTAACGGCTGAGCCCGCGCCGCCGTGGCCGGTGATCGAGATCTGCCCGGAGTTGGCTACGATTTTCGTATCGGCATCGGCGACTTCGACTCCGCGCTCATTAAACGTTCCCGAACCCGCGGTGCCGTCCAGAGTGACGTTACCCGTCCCGAACGCTTGGACGATGGCGCCCGATGAGACCACGATCCCGCGGTTCACCGAGGACTCGGCGAAGTTGCCACCTTTCCCCGTGATGGAGATATCTCCATTGCCGGACCAGATGCGTGCCGCGTTGTTGATCACCACCCCCTCAGCGTCGTTGGCATCCGGGCCGGTCCCCTCAATGGTCACCTTGGCTTCCCCGGAAACGGTGACGGACGCACCTAAGGTGATCCAGACCCCATATCCCGAGACATTCGATCCTCCCTGGCCCACGATCTGGACGTCGCCAGCAACCGAAGTCATTAACGTGCCGTAGGCCATTTCAACGCCCCGGGCACTGTCTGTGCCGCTGCCGCCGGTGCCGTTCAAGCTGATCTTGCCAGTGCCCGTCGAACGGATCCGAGCCGCATCGTAAATTGCGATCCCGCGATTCCCCGAACCAGTGGCCGTCGTCGAACCATGGCCGATCAGCGTCAGATCGCCGTCTACCACGGTCAGATCCATACCGCCACCGGAACCGTAATTGTTGAATACGATTCCATTATTGTCGTTGACTCCGCTGCCGCCCGTCCCGTCGATCGTGATGCTCGCGCTGCCTGTGGCTGAAATCGCCGCAGTATTGCAGACCCAGACGCCGAAGTTCTGATCCCCGGTACCGGCACCTCCCGCGCCGCTGAGCTGAATATTCCCACCCACGGATGTGATGCGAGTTCCTTCGTCGCTAATCACAATACCGCGAGATTTGGAGCTGGCCGCGCCTCCCGTGCCACTGATGAAGATTTTCGCTGTGCCGGTTGATTCAATCACTGCTGCATTGAAAATCCCCACACCTTGGACGTCGGATCCAGTCAGAGAATCCCCTCCGCTTCCACTAATGCTGATATCTCCGTTGACCGACGAGATATGAGTGCCAATGCCAGATCCGTCGAGCAGCACGCCGCGGGAGTCATCATTGTTGCCTCCGCTGCCGGAAATGTTGATCTGGCCAGTCCCTGTCGACTGGAGCACAGGACCGGTGTGAATCCAGACTCCGTACGAAGAGGCCCCCGCATCCCCACCGCTGCCGCTGAGATTCAGGTCTCCGGAGGCGACCGAAAGCAGCGTATTGGTATCCGCAATCTGCACACCCACCGACCCCAACGTTCCTGCGTCACCGCTGCCCGACAGATTCACATCACCGGTGCCGGTGGCCTGAATGACTGCCCCTTCGAGGACGGCGACTCCCCAGTTATACGGGCCGGTCGAGGTGTCCGGTCCGCTGCCGCTGATGCTGATATCACCGTTTTCTGAGGTGATGTGCGTCGGACCATCATAGCCGTAGCCGAACCCGTTCAACGCCACACCGATATTGTCGTAAGACCCGTTTCCGGCGCTGCCACTGATGTTGATCTGCGCATTGCCCGTCGCAGCGATGGTCGTTCCAGAAATGATCCAGACTCCCATGTTCCACTCGGCAGAGCTGTCGCCCCCCCGTCCGGTGATCTGTATATTGCCCGCAGCCGATGTGATGCTGGTGTCGCTGATCTGGACGCCGCGATTATTAGAAACTCCCTCGCCGCCGAAGCCCAGTAGCGCCATTTGTCCGAGTCCCGTCGATTGCAGGACCGTCTGATCATGGGCATATACACCGATATTCGAGGAACCCGAGTTGCCCCCGTGTCCGCGCAAGAGGATTCCGCCCGTGCCGGAAGTGCTCAGCGTGGCGTTATTGAGATCAATCCCGCTGGAGTTCCCGGTCCATGTGGCGTTCGGATTGGCGTCGAAACTCAGACCACCATTGACAGTCGCCCATCCCGATCCCGGAGCGAACGTGATGCTGTGGGCCGTCTGCACGACAAACTGACTGTCGCCCGCGTGGGCGATCGGCGCCGTGATGCTGATATCCGCCGTTTGCAGATCTCCAATGGCGATCGTCGCAGCCGTGAGGCGGTCGAGTTCGGCGTTAGAAAGTTCTAACGTATCAGGACTGATATCAGTCGTCGCACCAATGTTAATCGTATCGAATGCATCCGCGGTGCTATCCGGCACCAGTGTCAGCGTATGGGAGCCGGCATCCACGGTGCTGTTGATGACCATCTTGTCCGCGCTGAATAGACTGTTGCCGCCAGCGATCACTGGCGCCGCAATTGTGAGCGCGGTGTCATCACCAGTGCTGGTCAGGTTGATCGCCCCCCCCGCGGTCACGGCCGCGTTGACGTTGATCGTTTCCGCCGTAACATTCGCAAAGCCACCCACACTGACGGGCCCTGTCTGGAAGTTGATCGTGTCAGATCCCGCTTCCCCATCGACGATAAAACTGGTGCTGAAGGCCCCGTCAATCGACTCGACGTTGATGATATCGTCACCCAAGCCGGCATCGATCGTCAGCCCGACATCCACCAGATTAGCCGGAATCGTGAGCGTCTTACCGCCGTTACTGAGTGCTCCTCCCGCCGGTGCCGCAATAAACTGTTCGTTCGCATCGCTGATGACGAGATCGGTTCCCACCATCATCGCCGTCAACGAGTTATTCGTATTCGTCTGGCTGGTATCACTGACCGTCAGCAGACCATTCACCAAAGTCGCCGACAATGTCGCCGCCGACAGCACCTGCCGGACTTCCAGTACTTCGGGGCTGGCCGACATGCGCCGCGAACGACTCCGGCGAGCCATCCCGGAGCAGAATGCCTGAGCAATTTGCGACGCGAACGGAAAACGAAACGTGCCAAACCGGCGGAAATTCAACATGAGCGGCTTCTGGTCTAAACGTGGGAAATCGAGCGGTAAAGGGAGCGGGCGTATTGAGGTGTTCAAACGCTAGAACAGATTATCCAGGCAGACTTTAGCGATTGCAATAGCCGCATGACGAAATGTCTGTGCGTTGCAAGTAGATCGACGGCCTGTAGGATGGCCGCCCCGGCCGTCGCATCTTCGCAGGTTGACGTGGAATAACGGACAGATGAGAATTTACCAACATGTGTCGCATCGAAGTGTTCCGATGATTGCTCAAGAATTTCAAGAAGACTTTGAGGCGAACTTGCCCGCCGATGGTGGTCGTCTAATTTTCCCACGTCAACATGGGAAGATGCGACGGCCGGGGCGGCCATCCTACGGTCGCGATGCGATCCGCTTATTCCACCCCATTTGGTACATGGCTCGCATGTAATGAACCATCTCCCTCCTCCTGGATTTCGCGGCCTCGATCCATTCAAGCCAATTCGAAACTACATGCGCCATCTCCCTCATTGGCGCCAAGATGGCGCGACCTACTTTGTCACATTTCGCTTGGCCGATGCCTTGCCCCAGGCAAAAATCGCTGAGCTAATCAACCTCCGGGAACATTGGGAGCACACCCATCCGGAACCGCGTTCTCCGGAGCAATGGGATGAGCACTTTCGCGAGGTCATGCGCCGAACCGAATTGTGTCTCGATGAGGGACACGGGGAGTGCTATTTCCTGGAACAAAAGTGGATCGACGATCTCCAGGCCCGGTTGCAACACTTCAATGGCGAACAATATCAATTGTCGTGCTCAGTAATCATGCCGAATCACTGCCATGCAATCATTCGCCCATTTGACGGCTACGAGTTGGAAGATCTGGTTGGAGCGATGAAATCCATAACCGCGAAACACATCAACGCGGCCGTCAAACGTGAGGGTGATCTCTGGCAACAAGAAACGTACGATCGGATCATTCGCGACGCCGAGCATCTGCGTCGAGTCATCCAGTACATCGGCCGCAATCCCGCCGGATCGATATTGCCGAGAGATCGATGGCCGCGGTGGATTGATCCTGAATGGGTGAAGGCGGGGTGGGGCTTCGCAGAGTGAGGCTTTGCAAACGACTGTAGGATGGCCGCCCCGGCCGTCGCCTCTTTCTTAACGCTCAAGAACTATAGGAAGACTTTAGTAAAGCCCATTCTGCTAATGTGCATTCTTCAACCCCCCACGTCAACCTGGGACGATGCGACGGCCGGGGCGGCCATCCTACGGGGCCGCTGCCGCGGCGGCGAGAATCGCGTTGCACAAATAAAAAAATCTCGCCGACCCTAGACCGTGTCCACCCCGGAACACGGCTTAAGATCGGCGAGTTAGTTTGTCCACAACACGGCCCTATTGTGTACTGCTCTAGATCTTTCTGGCTGAGAACTGTCCCAGTCCGACGCTGCCGCCGACACCGCTGACCTTCACGTAGAGAACCGTGCTCGCCGTCAGTCCATCCAGGACTAGCCGGCTGTTCTTGATACCCGATGAGTAGTCGTCATTCGTATCGATCAGGACTCCAGCAGACGTGTAGACAGAAATCGTCGGGTCCAGCGTGCCGGGATTCTTCTTGGTGAAGTCGAATTGGTATGTGCCCGCCTTCGTCAACGTGATCTTGTAGTAGTCGACATCGGTGGTCGTATTGATGACGACATCCGCGGAGAACACTCCCAGCGATGTTCCGGTCAGGGTCTTCGCCGTGCCGGTCGTATCACCCACATTGTCGAGCAACACTTTCCCGCCCAGGGTGTACTCACCCTTGAACGCGTTGGAGTACGAACTCACTCGTACGAAGTAGGTCCCTGCGGCCAGGACCGTCGAGAACTGACTGGTAAAATCGGTCGTTGTATTGTCGTCCGAGGTGAAGAGGACGGTCGTTCCGTTCGAGGCCAGCAATTCCAGCTTGGTATCGAACAGTTGCGACGACGCCAGGTTGTTCGTCACGGTAAACGTGGCGAAGCCGCTCGTGGCCGCGACGACCTTGAATACGTCCACATCACCATACTGCGTCAGTTTACCCTTCACAGAGAAAGACGTAGCTGTCGAACTCAGATTGAACGTGCGATTCGTTGTCCCGACAGTATCGGCGGTATCGATGTAGTCATCGACTGCGGTCACCGCGGGATGGGCCCGGCTAATGGTATTGTCAATCCAGCCCGCATACAGATCGACGCGGGTATTGTAGGCCAGGTCGCCAATCTTCTGCGTCGAGGTCGAGTGTCCCGCTGCGATGCCCACCACCGTATAGACACCCGAGACATTCTTCAGAATGGGACTGCCGTTATCACCCGCGGCGGTCGTGCCCTCGGAGTTGCTGTCCAGCTTCCACGCCAGGATCGAAGGCGAGACTCGCTCGAGCTTCGTCGTGGCCGTTTGCTTAGTTCCATATGTACCGGCATTTGCCCCGGTGGTTCCGGTACCCGTTAACCCGAAGCCGACGAGAGTCACGGTGGAGTTGGTTGACGGTTTGGTATAGGTGTAAGCCAGCGGAGTAATGGTTCCGGGCACCGCGGTGGTGAGATGCCACAGTGCCAAATCCTGCTTCAACTCGATACTGGTCGAGTTGTACTTGGGATAGATCACAATGCTATCGACGTTATAGGTCACGCCACCCAGGATAACCGTGGCCGCACCACCGGTCGTCGTGAGTCCCGTTGAGGCGGTGGCCGATGTCAGTACCCACTGTGTGGCGATCAGGGTTCCTGTGCTTCCGACGGCAGTTCCACCGGTCGGGGTGTAGGTCAACTGACCGACCGCGCTAAAGCTCGATGTGGTTGTGCCATTGATGATACGCGGCACGCCAGCATGGTCGGACACACTATTCGCAGCCGACAGCAATTGCCGAGCTTCCAGGTCTTCGATTGACGAACCGCAGTGACGGGGCTGAGCAACGCGGCGCTTCTTCCCCCGGTGCAGGCTGCTGAGCAAACTCGGAATGGCGTGTGGCAGGTTGAACAGGACGTTGAACATGTGTTTGGAACCCTAAAGAAATTGATGTGGCCTAATCGCCACGCCCTCGCAAATGTGCGGAGAAAACGACATAAAAGTGGTGCTTTTCAACAACACCACACTGGGCAGCCGCTGTTCGATAAAATCACGGCACCCAACTGCCTGAACGATTCAATGCACGACGTCCGACGTTTTATCGAGGGGGAAATAGAGTTCCATGCCACACTGGGGTCTCGATATTTCGCGCTAGTCAGTGGTCACACTTAGAATCTAGGTCACAAACGGCAGCATGCATAAAAGACACCACGGATTTTCGTGAATTTTAAGGAAAATGTGCTGGACAGCGTCGGAAGCTCAGATGCACTGTCTTTGATGCGAGTAGAAGGGCCGCCTGACGTATCGATCTTGCTGCATGCGTCTGTGGGAAGTATGCTGAGGGCCAGTTGACACTTCTTCAATCGCATTCAATCGCACGACTTTGCCCTTTGGCTTTGATTGACGAGTCATTCCATGCTGAATCTCCTCTCTCCTGACTGCAGCGGCATCAATCGCCGGGAGTTCCTGCGGATCGGTTCGCTCGCTGCGGGCGGGGTGACTCTGGCGGACGTCTGTCGGCAGCGGGCGCTGGGACGGGAGGCTCGTAATGACACGGCTGTCATTCAGGTCTTCATGTGTGGTGGTCCGAGTCAGCATGACACGTTTGATCCCAAGCCGTTGGGGCCGGCAGAATGCCGGCCGTTTGATTCGATTGAGACCAGGATGCCGGGGGTCCGCGTTACGGAATTCTTCCCGCGGCTGGCGGCGATTTTTGATGAGTTCTCCGTGGTCCGATCGATTCATCATGGAGACGGCAGCCACAATCACAGCGTCCATTGGATGCAAACGGGGCGTTATCCGAGAAATCTGGCAATCAGCCAAACTGAATTTCCAGCCACCGGCACGGTCATCGCCAAGTACCGCGGCGCCAATGCCCCCGGCGTACCACCGAACGTGGCGATCCCAGATGGGTTCTATTGCAGTACCGGTGCGTATCTGGGATCACGCTATGATCCAATGGAAATTCCCGATCCGAATAAACCCGACTTCAATGTACCGAATCTGAAGCTGATCGACGGCATCACGACAAACCGACTGGATGATCGTTTGCAGATTCTGCGTGGTCTGGACCGCTTTCGGCGGGATGTTGACACGCGTGGTCAGTTTGCCGCGATGGATGCTTTTCAAACGGCGGCTTACGACATGATTTCCGGACCCGCTGTGCAACGGGCGTTCGATATCAACAACGAAGATCCCCGACTGCGCGATCGTTACGGACGGACTCGGCTGGGTCAGGGCTGTTTGCTTGCCAGGCGGCTGGTGGAGGCAGGTGTGACGTTTGTGAACGTGAAGGACTACGAGTTCTTTGAATGGGATCTGCACGGCACGGTCGGCGGACCCGGCATTGAGGGGACGAAAACCAAGGGCCCGCACCTCGACATGGCATTGTCGAGCCTGATCCTGGATCTGAGAGAGCGTGGCCTGATCGACCGCGTCCTGGTGCAGGTGTTCGGCGAGTTCGGACGCACCTCGAACATCAATACGACCGCCGGCCGCGATCACTGGGGCAATGTCTTCACGGCTCTGTACGCCGGCGGCGGGTTGCGGCACGGGCAGGTGATTGGATCGAGCGATGCCAAGGGGGCCCTGCCCTTGGATCGTCCGCTCGGCCCGACCGATCTGCTGGCCACGATGTACCGCTTTCTCGGGATTTCGACCGACCTCTCCCCCATCGATTACGCCGGCCGGCCGATTCCCTTGTTGCCCAACGGCGAGCCGATCCGCGAAATGTTTGGTTGAGCTCTGTAGGCGAGTGTCCGGCGCCGTAGGATGGCCGCCCCGGCCGTCGCCTCTTTCTTAACGCTCAAGAATCATAGGAAGACTTTAGTAAAGCCTTCTCTGCGAACATGCATCTTCAAAATCCTACGTCAACCTGTGAAGATGCGACGGCCGGGGCGGCCTTCCTACGGGCTTTCATGCTGGACATGAACACCCAATCCCGTATATCTTTGTCTTTCCGACAACACATCTCAAAAAGCATGCCGGATAGCATCACGGGGGCAACATGCGTAGCGGTGGCACAGGGTCTGATTTTGATCCCTATCACAAGTGGCTGGGAATCGCGCCGTCTGAACAACCGCCCGATCATTATCGATTGCTGGGCGTCCCCAAATTCGAGTCCGATCTGGTGGTGATCGATGCCGCCGCCGACCGCGCGCTGACGTTTCTCCGCAAGCATCAGTCGGGCGAGCATCAGCAGCAGGCGAACGACTTGCTGAATGAAGTCACCCGCGCCTGGCGGTGTCTGGCCAAGCCGGAACTCAAGGAGAAGTATGACGCCAGGCTGCGTGCTGCCGACGATGAAGGCATCCTCGAAGACTTCGCGGACATTGGCGCGAAGTCGCGGCCGCAATTTCGACTCAAACAGAACCCGGCCCTGCTCTGGGGCGGTATCGGAATGGCGGGCCTCGTAGCGATCGTCGCGATTGCTGCCTTCGCCTTGCGAACTCCGGAGCCAGCCCCCAATCCGGTTCCGGCACCCGAACCAGGTGGCGCCCCGCAGGTTGCCTCCCTGACACCGCAGCCGCAGCCGGCGTCCCCGCAACAGACGGAATCCACTCCGCCCGCGTCGTTCCTGCCGGCTCCGAATCAGCAACGGGTCAAAGCGGCACTCGATCCCGCTGCCGCCCCCGAGGCTGTCCTCGAGTCATCAGATATCGTTACGCTGGAATCGGTCGTCGCGCAACTCGAACCAAAGCCCGCGACGAAACCTCAGCCCAAGGCCGTTGCACAACCCGGACCACAGACAACGCCAAAGCCGAGTACGTCAGCTCGCGCGGCTGCCGAACTGGCCTACGACTATCATCTGCCCGACCGTGTCTCGGTGCTGCCGGTGGCCTTCATTCCCAATGATCAAAAGCCGCCCACTGTGGAGGAGAAGACCAAGTTCCTCAAGCATGTTAACTTGGCCCAGGCGAGATATCGCGAATTGCTGGGGGGCGACACATTTGAGATTGCGAAACAGACTGTGGAGATCGTTCGGGGAGCCAAGCCGCTCGACTTCTATCGTGCGCCGCCTGATCGAGGTTCCACCGATATCGTGTCGGAGTTACTGGCGCATTTGAAGGTGAACCGCTATCAATGCCCGTATGTGTTTTGCATCCTGTTGATGAACTCGGTCGACAGCTTTCCGGAAGGGGGCGGCCGACCGATTAATGGAGGTTTGAATACTGGCGGCGGGATGATGTATATCGCCTCGGGCGAACTCACCGGCAATGACCATTTTCAAGCGACCCTGCAGCACGAATTGGGACACAGCTTCGGGCTGCCGCATGTCGATGTCTACGGCTATAGCATTCAGACGAGTTCCTCGTTGATGTCGTACAATCCCGCGCACTTCACGAAAGGCTTCGAACCGAGCCCCACGCCGGGGAAGCTGATTCCGGAAGATCGCCGCGCACTGGCCCTCAACAAGCGAGTCTTTCCCAAGTTCCAGTTTGATCCGAAGCGTGACGTGCCACCCGACTACGTGGAGATGAAAAAGATCGTCACGCTGGGGCCGATGACATTGCCGGGGCAGCCGGAATTTTACGCCGCAGTGACGTCCCAAACGGCTCTTTCGCCAGATCAGCCAGTGGATATCTGCGTCCGTGAAGAGATCCGCCCGAGTATTGGCCCCCAGATCAATTACGACCCGTCGTCCATGTGGCATTCAGCGCGGAATCTCCCGGCCTATGAAGGAAACGTTGAGATCACGTTTCCCTTTCCAGTGCGCCTGAATGGGATTTCGGTCCATGCGGAAATCGGTGCCCGGGGACATGCCGCCCACGGAGTCCGAGTGCAGACGATGGAGAATGCACGGCTCAAGATGGTTGTGGAGCGGCCGCTGACCAAGGTCAATGAACTCGTCACTTTCCCCGCGGCGACCAGCCAGAAATGGAAGTTGAATTTCAAAGGCGATGAAACCGGGACCTTCGTGATTCGCGGCCTGCGATTCTTTGATCAGGGTGCCGAGGTCTTCCCGCATCAAGTACCGTACCGCAGCGTCGAGGGTGTCGACGATATCGCGCCGCCTCGCAAATCGCCCGTCCCGCAGGTGGTGGCCCAGAATGGCCCGAAGACCAATGCTGGATCCCCCAACGCCGGGGCGAAGGACCCTGCGGGAGATCCACCGGCAACGGCGCCCGCGGAGGGTGCCGAGAAACCGCCAGAAGGGGCCTTGAACGCTGAAGGCAAGGCCGCGGTTCCGGCCGCGGCAGCGCAGGCGGATGCTCGCAAAGAGCTCAAAGAGAAGTTCAAATCCGAATACGCGCAGGCCAAGAAGCCCGACGGGAAGGAAGTGCTGGCGAGAACCCTGATTGCCCACGCGGCGGAACCAGACGTCGGTCCGGCCCAACGCTACGTCGCATTGTCAGACGCCCTGGATACGGCCGCGGAAGGTGGCAGTCTGGCGAGTGCCGAAGAAGCCCTGGACGCCCTGGCCACCCAATTTAATGTCAGCCCGCTCGCTCTCAAGCAACGCATCGTGTCGGCCGCCGTGGCCACCGTCAAATCACGCGACGATGCCCTGCTGCTGCTCGTGAAGTATCTCGATATTGCCCGCGAAGCCGCCATTGCGGACGACTACGCCACGTCCCTGTCGACGATGCAGGCCGCCGTCAGCGCTCTGAAAAGGCCCGCCTTCAAAGACCTGCAGGATTTCGCCAAGGTCGAACTCAAACGGTATACGGCCTATCGAGACGCGTTCGATGCGGCGAAACCGGCCCGAGATAAGCTGCAGACAGATCCCGCCGACGAAAAGGCCAGTTTGACCTGGGGCCGCTTCCTGTGCTTTTATAAAGAGGACTGGGAGCAAGGCCTCCCGTTGCTGGTTCAATCTGGAGACAAGGTCTGGCAGTCGCTCGCCGAGCGCGAGCTCAATCAGCCGACCGATCCTCAATTATTATTAAAGTTGGGAACGGACTGGCTGGATGCCGGCGAGAAGGAGAAGGATCCCATTCGCTATCAAACCCGCGAGCGGGCGGACGCTGCCTTGATGTCAATCACCGGGACCTCGACAGTCACGTCGCTCGATTCGATCAAGGCGACCGAACAGCCGAAAATGCGTCAGGCGCTGGATCGACTGACGACCCGGATGTTTGATAAATCGGTGTTGGTCAGCAACTCTGCACAAGGGACGCAGGTACCCGATACCGAGAAGCTGAATCCGACTGATGACTTCACGATCGAGTTTTGGTCCATGACTCAAATGCAGCGAGGCATACTGCTCGCTAAGGTCCAGGGGCAAGCAGATCGCACCGTACGAATCCACTTGGCCCTGTCTTCCACCAACGATCCATTGATCGGATTTGATATCGCTTTCGCAGGTGGATCAGGGGGAGGCGGTGCACAGAATACGTTCTCTGATGGACGCTGGCACCACTTCGCCATCGTGAAACAAGGTGCTCAGTTGCAACTGTACGCGGACGGCCAGAAATCGATGTCGCTCACAGTCAAACCCGCTGAGCCGTTGATTTCCGCATCACCCTGGAAGCTGGGTGCCGCCGGGAACGGGTTGGATGGCCCCTTCCAAGGCACGTTTGCCCGTGTCCGGATTTCCAACCTGGCCCGCTACAAGGCGCCTTTTACCCCACGCAAACAGTTCGTGCGGGACGCGTGGACGACGTACTTGAAGTGATCGAGAGAGATCGTAGTGATGAAGTTAATCTGCTCCCCTCGCCCTGGTACTCCGGGGAGAGGGGCTGGGGG